>QFOV01000069.1 GCA_003248565.1 Stenotrophomonas sp. | reverse complement strand
CTCAAGGCTTCGGTCCCTGCCCTTCGTTGTCTTCCCAATGCAGGATGCGGCGGGTGACGAAGCGGTAGACCGGCTTGCCGGTGGCAAACCACAGCTCGCGAATCCACGAATGCCGTTTGAGCAGGCGCAGCTCCACCGGGGTCAGCGCCTGCCGGCAGTACATGCGTTTGTGCTTGAGCAGGTGGCGCAGGTCTTCGCGGGCCAACAGCCGCATCCAGCGCGAGCGCGGGTTGCCGCACACCGCCAGCTGGAAGTCGATCAGCGCCGGGGAACCGTCCTCGCGCACCAGCCAGTTCGCTTCCTTGGCCAGGTCGTTGTGGGCGATGCCATGCCGGTGCACGCGTTGCAGCAGGCGCCGCGCGGCACGGAAATACGCCAGATCGCCATGTGGCGGGCGCTGGTACATGGCCGCGCCTTCCATGTAGCTGCGGTCCAACCAATGTCCATCCCAGGCCAACAGTCGCGGCGTCGCCTCCATGCCGTCGAGCTTGGCCAGCGCACGCGCTTCCCGCCGCGCCAGCCACCAGGCCGGCAGGCGCAACCACAAGGGCGTCGCCCCCAGGTCGCGGCGCACGAAGCGCCCTTGCGGGCCTTCCATCAACAGGATTTGTCCGAAGCTGTCAGCCTTCAGCGCAGTGACAGGTGCGGGCGAAGAGTCAGTCATCGCGACATTCTAGCCGCCCGCGCGCCTTTCACTGAGCGCCATCGCAGGTGAACGACCACACCTGCAATCCACTGAACCTCTGCCGCTGCCATCGGTCTGACTCGGGCTTCCCTTTATAATCCGCTGATGAATTCTTCCTGGATCGACGCCACGCTTGCGTGGATCGCCGCCAACCCCGTCCTTGCTGGCCTGGCGATCTTCGCCATCGCCTTCTGCGATGCCGTGATCATCCTCGGCGCCATCGTGCCGGCTTTGCCGCTGATGATCGCGGTAGGTGTATTGATCGGCATGGGCGAGTTGTCCGGCCCCTATGCGGTGATATGCGCCACCTTGGGCGCCTTTGCCGGCGACGGCTTGAGCTATTGGGTGGGTCGCCGTTGGGGTGACCGCCTGCGCGGCGTATGGCCGTTCAGCCGTTATCCACAGCTGCTGGACCGTGGCGAAGTCATGTTCCGCCGCAATGCGTTCAAGAGCATCCTGATCGCCCGCTATGTCGGTGCGATCCGGCCATTTGTTCCGGCCATCGCCGGCATGGCCAACATGCGTTTCGTCAGCTATCTCAAGGCCAGCGGCCTGGCCTGCCTGTCCTGGGCCATCCTGTTCCTGCTGCCCGGCTGGGCGCTGGGACAGGCCTATGACGCCGTCGCGGCGGTGGCCGGACGGCTGTTCCTGGTGGTCGCTCTATTGGGCGCCCTGCTGGGCCTGGTCTGGGCGATCGTGCTGTACGGCTACCGCTGGTCGGCGACACGCATGGACGGTTGGCTGGCCCGCCTGCTGGCCTGGTCGCACCGCCACCCGCGCTTCATCGGCCACTCCTTGAGTGACCTGTTCGACCCCAAGCGCCGTGAATCGGTACCGCTGGCGATGCTGGCGCTGATGCTGCTGGTGCTGGGCTGGGGCTGGTTTGCACTGCTGATGGTGGTGGTCGGCCACGGCGAACCGCTGGCGCTGGACCTGGCCGTGCACCGCTTGATGCTGGCCCTGCGCAACCCGCTGGCCGACTACCCGATGGCCGCACTGGCCTCGCTGGGCGACTGGCAGGTGCTGTTGCCCGCCATCGCCGCGGGCATGGGCTACCTGGCCTGGCGGCGGCGCTGGATGGCGGTCCTCCACTGGCTGGCAGCATTGGCCTTCGGCCTGGCGCTGACCAAGCTGCTGGGTGCCACCGTCGACGTGGTGCGGCCACCGGCTGCCAGCAGCGGCTTTGGCTTCCCGTCGGTGGCGGTGACCATGGCCACCATCACCTTCGGCTTCTTTGCCGTGCTGATCGGCCGCGAGCTGCCGGGGCGCACCCGCGTCTGGCCGTACCTGCTGTCCGGTGCGGTGGTCACGGTGATTGGCTTTGCCCGCATCTACCTGGGCGCGCATTGGCTCAGCGACGTGATCGGCGGCATGTTGTTCGGCGTGTTCTGGCTGCTGGTGCTGGGCGTGGCCTATCGCCGCCGCTTCAACCGCTCGTTCTGGGTCAAGCCAGTGACATGGCTGTTCTATGGCGCGTTCCTGGTGGCCGGGCTCTGGTATGCGCCACGCAACGTGCCAGCCAAGCTGGCCAAGTTCGAACCGGCGGCCGCCGCGACCACACTGATGGACGCGTCGCATTGGTGGCAGCAGGGCTGGCGCGAGCTTCCAGCACGTCGCAATGATTTCGATGACGACCAGCGCTGGCCGTTGGATGTGCAGGTTGCCGGTCCCTTGCCGGCCCTGCAGCAGCAGTTGGAACGCAACGGCTGGACCCTGCAGCCGCAGGCCGGCTGGCAACAAGCACTGATGATGCTGGACATGAAAGCCACGCCACAGCAGGTACCGGTGTTGCCTGCCACGCTGGACACCAATGTCGAGGCGTTACTGATGCTGCGTCCCGGCGAACGCCCGGATGAGGTCTATGCACTGCGTTTGTGGCCATCCTCTGCACGCCTGCAACCCGGGCAGGCGCCGGTATGGCTGGGCAGCGCACAGACACTGCGCTACCAGCGCCACCTGAAGCTGTTTGGCATGTGGCGGCCATTGCGTGGCGTCGATCCTGCACTGGACGCACTCAAGCAGTCATTGGAAGGCCTGGAAACCCAGCAACAGGTGCAGCCGGAGACGGGTTTGCCGTTGCTGATGATCCGTGCCGAGCCAACACCGCAAGGACGACTGTAGTGCCGAGCCATGCTCGGCAGAAGCTTTCCCGCTAACGCCCCCTGCCGAGCATGGCTCGGCACTACGAAGGCATTGCTGGCCAGCACTGTGGGATCGACGTAAGCCGCGACGCTGGCAATGCCTCGCTGCTCGCGTCAATCAAGATCTGGTGATGTATTGGCTTCGCGGCTTACGCCGCCCCCACATCCTTCGGCTGGGTTACAGCTCTTCCTCGATCGGCACGTCCAGCTCCGGAATCCATTCCAGCAATCGATCCAGGCGTCGCCGCGGGTCGTTCTCCTGCAACAGCTGCAGCCGCTGGCTTTCGCTGAGCGGCAATAGTTCGGCCAGGCGCCAACTCACCCACGCTGCCTGATCCAACTGTGCCGGACCGGCGGCGGCGTACTCGCCGCCTATCTGCTCGATGATGTGTTCCAGCAGGGTAGCGAGCAGCCCGTGTTCCGGCTGCAGTTCATCATCGCTGTCGAGCTCGCACCACTGCACATCCGCCGTCACCAAGCCGTTGTCACGTACATGGGTTGTCGTTGCGTGGAAGCGTCGCGCGCCGCGCAGACGCAATACCAATACGCCATCGGGGCCGACATCGAAATCCTCGACCGTGGCCTCGACGCCCCAGGCAGCAGGCGTTGCCGGTGCACCTACTTCCTCGCCATGCAGGATCAGGCAGACACCGAAACTGCCGCCGGTACGCCCGCACTCGCGGACCAGATCCAGGTAACGCGGCTCGAACACGCGCAGGTTCAACGCCGCGCCCGGCAGCAAGGTTGCGTGCAGCGGAAACAATGGCAGGCTTGGCGATGTATTCATGACAGACAACACGGGCGGACCAAGGCTGATGTTACCCCAGCCCGCCTGTGCTGTTCCGCAACGCGCACGCACAAGCGCGTGCTTGCATCAGAAGTTGTACTTCACGTGGGTGTGCAGGCGGTTCATGTCGCCCTCCTGTCCGTTCTCGATGCGACGCGTCGCATGACTCAACTCGACGCCGAGATCCAGCTTGGGGAATGGCGAGTAGATCAGGTTGGCACGCACCGACTGCGCCCTCTCGGTCACCTCGTAGCCCGTCAACGCGGCATCGTTGTCCAGCACCGCAACCGAGTACACCAGGTTGCCGCGCAGCTTCGGCGTGAAGGCATGACGCCAGGCAGCGAAACCGCCGTAGCCGTCCATCGCATGCAGCCGGCCCTCCTCGTCGAGCACCGTATCGCTGCCCAGCGCGAAACCGAGGTAGCGACCCACGCCACTGCCACCACTGACCATGTAGCGCAGGTCATCGTTGGCACCGATGTTGAAGCGACCTGACACACTCAATGCCGCGCCGGTCTCGGTCTCCCCACCATAACGGAAGTTGCGCAGCATCGCTGCGGCGGTGAAATGGCCCCAGTTGCCGCGCGTGCTCCAGCGTGCAGTCAAATCCGGGATCGTATCGGCGCCGCTGTTGAAGCGTGCACCACGGCCAGCAAACGGAGTGATCGTGGTCTGCGGGTTCTCCGCCGAGAACGACCAGGCGCCACGGGTGTAACGCAGCTGTGCCTGCCGCGAGAAGATGGTGCCTTCGGAGGGCCCGGTGAAATCGACGGTATCCGGCAGCGCGGCAACATCCTGGAAGTTGGACCAGGTCTGGCCGGCCAACCAGTTGTTCCAGCTCACATAGGCCTGGCGCAGGGTCAGCGCATAGGTATTGGTGATGACCTCGTTGCCAGCGAACGCATTGCTGCCCCCACCGTACATGTCGGCCTCGATATAGGCCTTGAGCTTGTCACCATTGTCGGTGGTGGTATCAGCACCAAACCAGAAGCGCGAGAACTGCGCATGCACATCGGTATAGCTTGCGCTGCGGCCATTGCCATCGGCTGCAACCGGGGTGGCGCCGGGGAAGTAGAACAGGCGCCCGGCCGAGCCATCCGCGATTTCACCATCGCTGGTCCGGGTATACATCGAATCGAGTTTGATGAAGCCGCCGAAGGAGAACTTCGTGCCCGGCATTGCATTGGGCAGGGTCGCCGACGGTGCAGCCGGTGCAGCGGCAACCACGCGGGTTGCATCAAGTGCGCTTGCGCTCGCAGCGGGAGCCGCAGCGGCGTTGGCCGCCTCACGTTGCTGGTACTGCTGCAGCATCGCGCGCATCTGCTGCATCTCCTGCTCCAACTGCGCCATCCGCGCTTCCATGGCCTTGGCATCCGTTGCCTGTGCGAGCGCACTCAACGGCATCGCCGCCAAGGCCGTGGTGACGGCCAGGGCCGCCAGCTTCTTGTTGCTGATCATTGCTTTCCCCTCCCAGGGCAACAGAACACCGTTCCGGCCTTTCTTGGAAAGGCCAGTCGAAATGACGCCGTTTTCTAATGCGGGAAATCGCTCTTCCCGATTTCCCCAATCCACCTTCAGATCGTCATTCCCGCGCAGGCGGGAATGACGATCTGAAACAACTTGGGGAGCCCAGCGTGCAGCGACCTTCCACCCGTCAAACAAACCGCATCGACGTGGTACCAAGGCCATCGGCGCGTACCAGTACGTTGTCACCGGCCGCAACCGCCACTGCCGCGGTGATCGCACCGGACAGCACCACACTGCCTGCGGGCAACACCTGCCCACGCTGCGCCAACATATTGACCAGCATCGCCACCGCTTCTGCCGGGTTGCCGAGCACCGCCGCACCGGCACCGACCTCAACTACCTGGCCGTTCTTCTCCATCACCACGCCCAGGGTCTCCAGGTCCAATCCTTCCACCGCGGTCGGGCGCGAGCCCAGTACGTAGCGCGCCGCCGAGGTGTTGTCGGCGATGACGCTGGGCAGGTCGAAGCGGAAATTCTCATAGCGCGAATCGATCAACTCGATCGCCGGCACCACGTAGTCGGTAGCCGCCAATACCCGGGCGACATCACAGCCCGGCCCCTGCAGCGCATCACGCATCACGAAGGCGATCTCCGCCTCCACCTTCGGATGGATGAGCCGGGTGGTATCCACGACGGCGCCATCGTCGACGGCATTGTCATCACCCAGGAAGCCATAGATCGGCGTGTCAACGCCCATCTGCTGCATCTTCGGGCGCGAGGTCAGGCCCATCTTCATGCCGACGATGCGGACACCCGCGGACTGCTTGATGCTGCGCAGGCATTCCTGGATGTCGTAGGCCTCATCTACTCCGATCTGCGGGTACGCGTCGGTGATCTTCACCACCTCGCGCACGTCCTGCTCGGCGGACAGCAGCTGCTTCGCACAGCCTTCAATGATGGAACGGTCCAAGGTCATGCGGTTTTCTCCTGCGTGGTGGCGTCGCGGGCGCGCAGAACATCCAGTGCGACGTCCACGATCATGTCTTCCTGGCCACCGACCATGCGGCGCTTGCCGAGTTCGACCAGGATGTCGACGGTGTTGATGCCGAAGCGCTTTGACGCAGCCTCTGCGTGGCGCAGGAAGCTGGAATAGACGCCTGCGTAACCCAACGCCAGGGTCTCGCGGTCAACACGCACCGGGCGGTCCTGCAGCGGACGCACGATGTCGTCGGCGGCATCCATCAAGGTGTAGAGATCACAACCGTGGTTCCAGCCCATGCGCTCGGCGGCGGCAATGAACACTTCCAGCGGCGCATTGCCCGCGCCCGCGCCCATGCCGGCAAGGCTGGCGTCGATGCGGATCGCGCCTGCTTCGACCGCGGCGATGGAGTTGGCCACGCCCAGCGACAGGTTGTGGTGCGCATGGATGCCGATCTGCGTATCGGCCTGCAGCGACTCGCGCAGCGCGCTGACCCGCTCGCGCACGTCGCTCATGTTGAGTGCACCGCCGGAATCCACCACGTACACGCAGGACGCGCCGTAGCTTTCCATCTTCTTCGCCTCCACCGCCAGCGCCGCAGGCGTGGTCATGTGGCTCATCATCAGGAAGCCGACCGCGTCCATGCCCAGTGCATTGGCTGCTTCGATGTGCTGGCGCGAAATATCGGCCTCGGTGCAGTGGGTGGCCACGCGCACGATGCGCGCACCGGCAGCATGCGCATTCTTCAGGTCATGCACGGTGCCGATGCCGGGCAGCAACAGCGTGGCGATCCTGGCATGCGATACCGATTCGGCCGCCGCCTCGATCCACTCAACGTCGCTGTGCGCGCCGAAGCCGTAGTTGAACGATGAACCCTGCAGGCCATCGCCATGCGCGACCTCGATCGAGTCCACCCGCGCCTTGTCCAGCGCAGTAGCGATCACCCGCACCTGCGCCACGCTGTAGCGGTGACGCACCGCGTGCGAACCGTCACGCAGGGTGACATCGGAGATGTAGAGCTTGTTGTCAGTCATGCGTTCTTCCTCAGGCTGCAGCACGCGCGGCCAGCACCGAGGCGGCCATGCGCTCACCGGTGGCCAGCGCGGCCGACGTCATGATGTCCAGGTTGCCGGCGTAGGCTGGCAGGTAGTGCGCGGCACCTTCCACTTCCAGGAAGATCGTGGTCTTGAGGCCCGTGGTGAGACCGACGCCGGGCACGTTGACCGGTTCGTCCAGCACCTCGAACTGCACCTGCTGCTTGAGCCGGTAGCCCGGCACGTAGGCGGCCACGCGTGCTGCCATGTCATTGACTGCTGCCTCGATGGCCGTGGTGTCGGCCAGTTCGCTGAGCACGTAAACGGTGTCGCGCATCAGCAACGGCGGCTCGGCCGGGTTGAGCACGATGATGGCCTTGCCCACGGCCGCGCCACCAACGCTCTCGATCGCCCGCGAAGTGGTCTCGGTGAACTCATCGATGTTGGCGCGGGTGCCGGGGCCGGCACTCTTGCTGGAAATGCTGGCGACGATCTCGGCGTACCTGACCTTGGCCACCGAGGCCACCGCGGCAACCATTGGAATGGTGGCCTGGCCACCGCAGGTCACCATGTTGACGTTGGCGGCGTCGATGTTGTCGTCCAGGTTGACCGTCGGCACGCAGTACGGACCGATCGCCGCAGGCGTCAGGTCGACCACGCGGATATCCGGCTTGGCCTTGCGCAGCAACGCGTCGTTGGCAATGTGCGCGGAGGCTGATGTTGCATCGAAGACGATGTCGATATCGGCAAACAACTCCGATTCAATCAGCCCTGCCACGCCACTGGCGATGGTCGGTACGCCCATGCGCGCAGCGCGCGCCAGGCCATCGGAGGCTGGATCGATGCCGACCAGTGCAGCCATCTGCACGTGCTTGCCGTGGCGCAGGATCTTGATCATCAAATCGGTACCGATGTTACCGGGACCGACGATGGCAGCTTTCAGGGTCATGGAGCACTCCTGTCATTCAATGTGGGGGAGGAAGCAGGCATCACGCGAAATGCACGTCGGCACTGCCAAGCGCGCCAACGCGGACGCGCATGTGGTCACCGGCGGCCACCGGTATCAGCGGCACCAAGGCGCCGGACAGGATCACTTCGCCGGCCTTCAACGGCGTACCAAGGCGACCAAGCGTGTTGGCCAGCCATGCCACGCAGTTGACCGGCGAGCCCAGCGCGGCGGCACCAGCGCCGGTGGCCACCAGTTCGCCGTTCTTCTCGACCACCATGCCCAGCGTGCCCAGGTCCAGGTTCTTCGGCGGCACGCGCAGCTCGCCCAGCACATAGGCTGCGGCGGACGCGTTGTCGGCGACGGTGTCGGTGATGCCGATGCGCCAGTCGCGGATGCGCGAATCAACGATCTCGAAGCACACCGACAGCGCCTCGGTCGCAGCGAGGACATCGTGGTGGGTGATGCCGGGGCCAACCAGGTCGCGTTTGAGATGGAAGGCGATTTCACCTTCCGCACGCGGCGCGATCATCCCCGCCACCGGCAGCGTGCCGCCGTTGGCTACCTGCATGCGATCGGTGAGGAAGCCGAAGTCCGGCTGGTCGACTTTCAACATGCGCTGCACGGCCGCCGACGTAGCACCGATCTTCTTGCCAACCACGCGCTCGCCATCGGCCAGCCGGCGCGCAAGCAGATCATTGGAGATCGCATAGGCGTCGGCGAGGGTCAGCCCGCTGATCCGCTCGCTCAGTGGATCAACCGCCACGCCAGTACGCAGCGCGGTGTGCAGTTCGCCGCCATGGCGGGCGATCGCAGCGGCATCCAATACCAAAGCCGTCATGCCTTGCCCCCTTCAACCGGATCGCTCTTGAGCACATCGCCCACCGCGAAACGCTGCGGCGGAACCTCGGTGACCATCACCCGGATCGCACTCATCGGCGCATCCAGTTCCGCATGCGCCACCTTCGCCAGTTCGCGGATGAAGCGCTGTACTTTCTGCTCGTCGCGGCCCTGCACCAGGGTCACTTGGATGATCGGCATTTCTTTACTCCTGCTGGTTCGGTCAGGTCAGCTCGACGCCCTTGGTCTCGGGCAGGAACAGCAGCACGATCACTGCAGCCAGCGCGAAGAACCCGGCGGTCGCCATCAGGCCACTGGCAACGCCGTAGCTGTTGGCCAGGAAGCCGATCAAGGCCGGCGCGATGGCGGCGATGGCGCGGCCGCCGTTGTAGACGAAGCCCTGCGCGGTGGCGCGCACGGTGGTCGGGAACATTTCGGCGAAGGTCGGCGCGAAGCCGCTGTAGAAGCCGGTGCCGAAGTACGCCACGACGATGCCGAACGCCATCAGTGCCATCGGCGACTTGATCATCACGAACACCGGCACGGTCAGCGCGGAGGCCACGAAAAACAGCATGAAGGCCTTCTTGCGACCGATCGCGTCGGCGATGTAACCGAAGGTGACGAAGCCAAGCGCCGCACCGATCTGCATCACCACGATCCAGATCGTCGACTTGACCATGTCCAGGCCCGGGCCGCCGTCAGCTACCGGCGTTGCGAGGTAGGTCGGGATCCAGGTGAACAGTCCCCAATAGCCACACATCGCGGCGGTGACGAAGGCCAGCCCGACCGTGGTGCTGCGCGCATGGGTACCAAACAGATTGCGCATGGTCTGGGCGAAGCTGAGGCGCTCCTTCTGGTTGACCCAGATCTCCGGCTCCTTGACGTGGCGGCGCACATAGAAGGCAAGCAGTGCCGGCAACAGGCCAACCGCGAATACCCAGCGCCAACCCAGCGTCGGTACCACCAGCGCGGCGATGATCGCGGCAGCGGCATAACCGGATGCAAACGCACTCTGGATCCAGGCCAGGATCTTGCCGCGGTGCTGTGCCGGCCAGCTCTCGCTGACCAGTGCCGAACCCGCGGACCACTCACCGCCGACGCCGAGGCCGACGATCACGCGGAACAGCATCAGCTGGCCCAGCGTGTCGGACAGGCCGCACAGCGCCGTGCCGATGGAGTAACAGATGATGCTGAGCATCATCGACTTCGCCCGCCCCATGCGGTCGGCCAGGTAGCCGAACACAAGTCCGCCGAACGCGGTGGCCATCAGCGTGGCCGACATCACCATGCCAGCCTGCGACTTGTCGAAGCCCAGGTCCGCGCTGACGTGCTTGAGCACCATCGCGAACAGCATCAAGTCCATCACGTCCAGCATCCAGCCCAGGTAGGCCGAACGGAACGTGCCCCACTGCTGCTTGCTGGCCCCCTGCCACCAACGGCCACCTGCGCCGCCTGTTACTGCCTGGATCGATGAATCACGCTGCGCCATTGGCTTCCCCTCCGGAATCGTGGCTGATACGAAAGTATCGGTGATCGATACTCAGAGCACAAAATATCCCACTTTTTCTAAAAATGGAACATGGAATTTAATTTTGTATCGATATACGATACGAATGTCGTTACAACCGCGAGATTCCGATGTCCGACCTGATCCTCCGCCTGCACGAAGACCACCTGCCACCCGGCTGCCCTCCTGTTTACCTGCCAAGCGGTCCGCGCGCCCTCTATGTCCGCAGCGGCGGCCTGAGTGTTGAGTCCGCGCAGGACAGCCAGGCGTTGGACCCGGCCCAGGCGCGTGTCTGCCAGCAGCAGGTCACCCTGTTCAACGGCGACCAGGAAACGGTGCTGTGGCGCTGGGAACTGACTGATCGCAACCGTCCTGCCGGCGCCCTGCCATCGGCGCCAGCTACCCGCAGCGAGCTGAAGCTTGAGGCGCCAATCAACCTGGATGACCGCTTCGAGTGGCTGATGCGCTGCGACCGCGTCGATTTTCCCAAGGGCGGCGTGGCGCTGACCCATGTCCATCAAGGGCCGGGCATCCGGATCTGCGACTACGGCCAGATCAGCATCGAAACGCTCGGAGACAGCCACGATTACCCGGCCGGCAGCGCCTGGTTCGAGCTCGGCCATGCACCGGTACTGGCACCCACCACCGAGGCCGAGGAAACCCGTTTCATCCGCTGTTTCCTGCTGCCCCGCCAGCTCAAGGGGCGCAGCTCGATCCGCTACGTGCGCCCGGAAGATGCGGCCGCGCAGAAGACCCAGCAGTACAAGGTTTTCGCAGAGCGATACATCGACCTGCCATAATCGGCGGAAAATGCGGTCAACAGGCCGCGTTCGTCCATGCAACACACTGCAGGTAGCCGATGCCCAGCCACGACGCGAGTGACAAAAAGGAATTGGGCGCCGCCAGCGCCGCCGTTGAGCCACAGGAAGAAAGCGCCGAACAGGGCCTGCCCACCGCCATCGTCTCGCTGAAGGTGATCGAGGCACTGGCCGCGGCACCCACCGGGCTCGGCGTCACCCGCCTCGCGCAGTTGCTGGGCATGCCGAAAGCACGCGTGCACCGCCACCTCAGCGTGCTGCGCGAGCATGGCTACGTCGACCAGGACCCGGACAACAACCAGTACCGGGTGGGTTGGCAGATGTTCCTGCTGGGCCGTGCCTGCAGCAGCCGTTTCGATGTGATGGGGCTGGCCAAGCCGGTGCTGGAACAGCTGCGCGACGAAGTTGGCCAGACCGTGGTGATCTCCACGTTCTCCGACAACGAGGTAGTGGTGCTGGACCTGCTGCGCGGTACCGCGCCAGTGGAGATCAGCCTGCGCCCGGGCACGCGCTTCCAGCACAACAGCGTGGCGCAGGGCAAGATCGCCCTCGCCTACGGCCCGGACAAGCTGCGCCGCGCCTACCTGACCCAGCCACTGAGCAACAGCACGCCGCGCACCATCGTCGACCCGGATCGACTGGCGGCGGAGATCGAGCTGGTGCGCAAGCGCGGCTGGGCCGACGCACCGGAAGAGCTCTACATCGGCATCAACGCCTTGGCCGCGCCACTGCTGCAAGGCAACGGCGAATTGTTCGGCACCCTGGCCATCGTCGGCTCCATCCACTACCTGCCGAGCACACCAGATCCCGCGCACGTGCAGGCAATGTTGAGCGCCGCCGCGCAGATCTCGGCCTTGATGGGCTACCACCCACCCAAGCCCCGCTAAGCACCACAATGCTCGGCAACACGCGTCACCTGTAGTGCCGAGCCATGCTCGGCAGATGCCTTACCGGGAAAGCCCCAGCCGAGCATGGCTCGGCACTACAGGTGAAGCTGCAGTCCGCTCTACAGGTTCTGCAGCTGCGCCAGGAACCGGCGCGGTGCGCCATCAAAACCGCCGTTGGACATGAACACCACGTGGTCGCCAGCAGCTGCAACGTCGCCGAGCGTGGACAACAAGGCATCCGTATCCGCCACGGCCTGCGCATCGCCGCGCACCGCATCGATCACCTTGGCCGCATCCCACGGCAGCTCCGGCCGGGCCAGGAACACCACCGCGTCGGCGATATCCAGCGACGGCGCCAATGCCTCCGAATGCGCACCCAATCGCATCGAATTGCTGCGCGGCTCCATCGCCACCACGATGCGTGCATCGCCAACCTTTGCGCGCAAGCCTTGCAGCGTGGTGTGGATGGCGGTCGGGTGATGGGCGAAATCATCGTAGATGGTGATGTCCTGCGCCTGACCGATCACTTCCATGCGTCGCTTGACGCTGTGGAAACCTGCCAAAGCCGGCGCCACGCTGGCGACATCGACGCCCACCGCGTGTGCGGCTGCCAAGGCAGCCAGGCCATTGAGCACGTTGTGCCGGCCCAGCAGCGACCATTCAACGGTCGCCAACTCGGCACCGCGATGCAGCACCGCAAAGGCGCTGCCATCCTGGTTGATCAGGCGTGCGCTCCATTCCAGCGACGGATCAAAACCGAAGCGCTCCACCGGCGTCCAGCAGCCCATCGCCAGCACTTCAGCCAGGTACTTGTCCTCGCCATTGACGATCAGCCGACCACGACCAGGCACCGTGCGTACCAGATGATGGAACTGGCGCTGGATCGCGGCCACATCCGGGAAGATGTCGGCGTGATCGAATTCCAGGTTGTTGAGGATGGCGACCAAGGGGCGGTAATGGACGAACTTGCTGCGCTTGTCGAAGAACGCGGTGTCGTATTCGTCAGCTTCCACCACAAAAAGTGGTCGATCCGAAAGGATCGACACGTCTTCCCCTTCTCCCACCGGGGGGACAAAGGGCCTGCCCCCGCGAAGGCGGGGGTGCCCCGAAGGGGCGGATGAGGGTAAGGCCTTACCCGCACTCCCAGCCAGCGCCCTGCCCAACCGCGCCGACACCCCGAAATCTTCCGCCACGCCACCGATGAGGAAGCCCGGCTCACGCCCGGCCGCCTGCAGCAGGAAGGACAGGATGGTGGTGGTGGTGGTCTTGCCATGCGTGCCGGCCACCGCCAGCGTGTCGCGGCCCGGCAGCACCTGTTCGGACAGCCATTGCGCGCCTGATGTATAGCGTCGGCCCGAATCCAGCACCGCCTCCACCGCCGGGTTGCCGCGCGAGAGCGCGTTGCCGATCACGACCTCGTCGCAGTCGGCGCTGATGTTGCCCGCCAGATAGCCC
>QFOV01000423.1 GCA_003248565.1 Stenotrophomonas sp. | reverse complement strand
CCGCAGCGGGCTTGATAAAGCCGTGTTCCGCGAGGCGCTGGGCATGCGCATGAGCGAGCTGCTGCATACCAAGGGCGTGATCCGTCTATTGAAGGCGCAAATCAGCTCGATGATGCCGGGTATCTACTTTGGCTTGCTGTTGCCTTTGCTGATCGTGATGGCGCTGGTAGTGCTGGAGATCTGGTTGGCCGCCCGTTACGGCTGGGGCCGGCAGGCGGCGGCCGGGGCGGTGGTTCCCGCGGTGGTCGTTGGCTGAACTGGCCTGCGTTGTGGGAGCGGCGTAAGCCGCGAAGCTGGCATTGCTGGGGTGCTGGCAGCCTGTGTGATCTGATGAATTTCCTGCTTCGCCGCTTACGCCGCTCCCACAAAAAAATCGGTGCCCAAAGCTTTGCCCACAAAAAAACCGATGCCAGAGTTCTGGCATCGGTTTCCGGATGATTCACTGCTTTGGGCAGCTGGATCAGAACTTCGGGTCGAACTCGGCAGCGTAGCCGGTGTTGACGATGACCTTCTGCAGGGCTTCGCACACCTTGATATTGCCGGCCACGACCTGCTGGGTCTCCGGGCCGCGCGAGTCCATGCGGTCCAGTGGCGCGCCGCGGTAGTTGCAGACCTTGCCACCGGCTTCGCGAACCAGCAGCACGCCGGCAGCGATGTCCCATGCCTTCACGCCAGCCTCGAAGTAGGCGTCGGCACGGCCGCAGGCCACGTAGGCCAGGTCCAGCGCGGCTGAGCCGGTGCGGCGCACGTCTTCAGCCTGCACCAGCAGGGTATCGACGGTCTTGAGCTGGGTGCTGGCACGGCTGCGTTCGCGCGGGGCGAAGCCGGTGTGGATCATCGTGCCTTCCAGGTCCTTGCGGTCGGCCACCCGCAGGCGGCGGTCGTTGAGCACGGCGCCATTGCCCTTGGAGGCAGTGAACAGCTCGTTGCGCAGCGGATCGAAGATCACCGCATCAGTCGGCTCGCCGTTTTCAACCAGGGCGATGGAGACGCAGTAGTGCGGGAAGCCGCGCAGGTAGTTGCTGGTGCCATCGAGCGGGTCGATCACCCACATCATGCGGTTGACGCCCTGGATGCCACCTTCTTCACCGAAGATGCCGTATTCCGGATAGGCGCGCTTGAGTTCCTTGACGATCACCTTTTCAGCGTCGGCATCGACTTCGCTGGCGTAATCCATCCGACCCTTCTGTACCACGTTGAGGGCTTCAAGCTTGTTGATGTTGCGGAGCAGGACGTTGCCGGCGAGGCGGGCGGCCTTGACCATGACGGTTACGGCGGGTTTCTGCATGGCGAAAGGCTCCCGTGAAGGCAGAGATCGGATTGGCGGGGGAAAAGAGCGGGTCCGGCGCATTGACCGGCCGCGCAGTTTACCATCTACAGCTGTCTCGCTCCTGATTTTTTAACGCCATGTCTGTTTCCGCTCATATTCGCTTCGTTCTTGTTGGCACCCAGCACCCCGGCAACATCGGCGCGGCGGCCCGTGCGATGAAGACCATGGGGCTGGCACGGCTGGTCCTGGTGGCCCCGGAAAAGCCCCTGGACGAGGACGCCTTCCGGCGCTCGGCCGGTGCCGAGGACGTGCT
>QFOV01000068.1 GCA_003248565.1 Stenotrophomonas sp. | reverse complement strand
CCTTCTGCGCCAGGCGCGCGATCAGCTCTTCGACCTTCTTGCCGACGATCATCATCATGTCGGCGAATTCGTCGATGAAGATGACGATGAACGGCAGCGGTTCGAGCGGACGCGGGGCCTCGCCCATCTCCGGGTTGGGCTTGAACAGCGGGTCCATCATCGGCTGGCCAGCGTCGATGGCGTCCTTCACCTTCTTGTTGAAGCCGGCCAGGTTGCGCACGCCGACCGCGCTCATCAGCTTGTAGCGGCGCTCCATTTCGGCCACGCACCAGCGCAGGCCGTTGCCGGCCTCCTTCATGTCGGTGACCACCGGTGCCAGCAGATGCGGGATGCCCTGGTAGACGCTGAGCTCCAGCATCTTCGGGTCGATCATCAGCATGCGCAGGTCTTTCGGGCTGGCCTTGTACAGCAGGCTCAGCACCATCGCGTTGACCGCAACGGACTTGCCCGAGCCGGTGGTACCGGCCACCAGCAGGTGCGGCATGCGCGCCAGGTCGGCCACGCTGGGGCGGCCGGCGATGTCCTTGCCCAGGGCGAGGGTCAGCACGCTGGCCGACTTGTCGTATTCCTTGGAGCGCAGCAGCTCGGACAGGAAGATCATCTCGCGGGTGACGTTGGGGATTTCCAGGCCGATCACCGACTTGCCCGGAATCACGTCAACCACACGCACCGACTTGACCGACAGGCCTCGCGCGATGTCCTTGTCCAGCGAACTGATCTGGCTGACCTTGATGCCCGGCGCCGGTTCGATCTCGAAACGGGTGATCACCGGGCCCGGATAGGCGCCGACGACCTGCGCATCGATGCGGAAGTCCTTGAGCTTGAACTCGATCTGCCGCGACAGGGTTTCCAGCGTCTGTTCGTCGTAGCCCTTGGCCTGCGGCTTGGGGTCGTCGAGCAGGGCCAGTGGCGGGATGTCCGAGCCGTCGCCATTGACGCCCTGGAACATCGGAATCTGCGTCTCGCGCTTGGCGCGGTCACTCTTCTCGATCACCGGTGCCGGGCGCGGCTCGATCTTCACCGGCTCGCGCTTGGCGCGCACCTCGGCGTCCACCTTGCGCACTTCCTCGCGCTCCTCGCGCAGCACGCGGGTCTGCTGCCACTCGTTGGCCTGCTCCTTCTTCTTGTTGAGCATCGGCCCCAGCGCCAGCACCCACTTGCCGATCTTCTCCATCACCGCGAACCACGACAGGCCGGTGGCCAAGGTGATCGAGGTCAGCAGCAGCACCAGCAGGAACAGATTACTGCCCACCGGGCCAAAGCCGGTCTGCAGCGATTTACCTACCAGCACACCCAGGCCGCCGCCTGCACGGGCGACGTCACCGGGCGGCAGACGCAGGTACAGGAAACCGGTGGCACCAATCAGGAAGCCGACGATACCGACCAGACGCAGCGCCGGACCCAGATCATCCTGGCCGCGCTCGTCGGTCTTCTTCAGGCCGAACATGGCGATCCATGCGACCGCAGCCAGCATCAGCGGGATCAGGTAGGCCACATAGCCAAATAGCTGGCGCAGTACATCGGCAATCCATGCGCCGACCTTGCCACCCATGTTATGCACGGGCGCAACCACCGAGCCCGACTGTGACCAGCCCGGATCGGTAGGCGAGTATGTGAACAGACTGGCAAGCAGATACAGCAACGCCGGCGCGATCGCGATCAACGCCAGATCACGCCACAGCTTTTGACGACGCGGATTGTCTGCTGCAGCCGCCGACTTGCGCGCTTCAGCGGCAGCCTTGGGGCTCTTGTCGCGTTCCGGGACCTGTTTCGCCACCTTTGACCAGACCTTAAAAATGCACGGTTAGTGATTGATATTAAACGACAGATCGTCGGGTTTCACCCAATTACAGCGCAGTGCGGTACGGCTGACAGACAGAAAACGTCAAAAAGCCGCCAGACAGAGGCGGCGGCAATGCGGGAAACAGCAGAGTTGTGTGCAACGGGCCGCGCAGTTCCATTCACGTGCCTTGATTCACCGAGGTCGGACCGCCACTCTATTGGCTTGCCCGGACAGCTGCGGACTGCCGCGTTCGGGCCACCAATCCTGACTTTCGCGAGTATACATGAGCACTTCCAGCCTCCCGACCAAGCACTCCCGCCTGTTGATCCTCGGCTCCGGCCCCGCTGGCTGGACCTCTGCGGTCTATGGCGCGCGCGCAAACCTGAAGCCGCTGGTCGTCACCGGCCTGCAGCAGGGTGGCCAGCTGATGACCACCACCGAGGTCGACAACTGGCCGGGCGATGCGCATGGCCTGATGGGTCCGGACCTGATGGCGCGCATGCAGGCGCATGCCGAGCGCTTCGAAACCGAAGTGGTGTTCGACCACATCCATACCGCCGACCTGTCCAAGCGCCCGTTCACCCTGACCGGTGACAGCGCCCAGTACACCGCCGATGCGCTGATCATCGCCACCGGCGCCACCGCCAAATACCTGGGCATCCCGTCCGAGGAAGCCTTCAAGGGCCGCGGCGTCTCCGCCTGCGCCACCTGTGACGGTTTCTTCTACCGCGATCAGGACGTGGTCGTGGTCGGCGGCGGCAACACTGCCGTTGAAGAGGCGCTGTACCTGTCCAACATCGCCCGCAAGGTCTACCTGGTCCACCGCCGCGACACCTTGAAGGCGGAAAAGATCATGCAGGACAAGCTGTTCGCCAAGGTCGCCGCCGGCAAGATCGAGACCGTGTGGCACCACCAGGTCGATGAAGTGCTGGGCAATGACGCTGGCGTCACCGGTGTGCGCGTCAAGTCCACCCTGGACGGCAGCACCCGCGATATCGAAGCCCATGGCTTCTTCGTCGCCATCGGCCACCAGCCCAACACCGAGCTGTTCACCGGCCAGCTGGCCATGAACAACGGCTACCTGGAAATCCGCTCCGGCCTGGGCGGCAACGCCACCATGACCTCGGTCGAAGGCGTGTTCGCCGCCGGCGACGTCGCCGACCAGCACTACCGCCAGGCCATTACCTCGGCCGGTTTCGGCTGCATGGCCGCGCTGGATGCCGAGCGCTTCCTGGACGAAAAGGGCGCCTGAGCGCCCCACCCGGCCAGCCCGCCATGGACAAGCTGATGATCAAGCAGCTGCTGTTCCATGGCAGCTGGCTGGTCTTTCCTGTCATCGCCTGGCTGCTGTGGCGCTGGCGCAAACGTCAGCACCGCGCAGCCATCGTGGTGCTGCTGCTCGGTTGCAGCGTGTTCGTCTGGGCACGCTTCATCGAGCCGCAGATGATCGTGATCAGGCACACCACGCTGGAAGGTACTGGCACCGCGACGCGTCTCGCGCTGGTCAGTGACATCCACCTGGGCGTCTACAAGGATCGGCGCTTCCTTGAGCGGTTGGTGAAGCGCATCAACTTTCAGGATGTCCACGCGGTGGCGATCGCCGGCGACCTGACCTACGAGCCAAAAGGCCTGTCGCTGCAGGAGCTGTTCGCGCCGCTGGCGGACCTGCGCGCACCTGCGTTTGTGGTACTCGGCAACCACGACCAGCAAAAACCTGGCCCAGACATCGACAAACCCTTGCGTGCCGCTCTCGCCGCGCACGGCATGAACGTCATCGAAGGACGTTTGCTCAGGGACGCCGATGGTGTGGATTGGGCGGGCCTCGGCGATCGCTGGGCAGGGCGGGATGACGCGCGCTTCCTGCTCGGAGGCGAAGCACTGCTTGGACCCACGATCATTCTTGCCCATAACCCCGACAGCGCCATGCAGGTGTGCGCCGGCAATGTGGCCGTGGTGCTCGCCGGGCATACGCATGGCGGGCAGATCCGCATCCCCTGGCTGTACCGCAAGGTCATTCCGAGCGCTTATGGCTTCGATCGCGGTGAGCAGGTCATGCAGGGCGCCTGCGGTCCGATACGTGTTTTCACCACCAGCGGTAGCGGAGAGATCGGCCTGCCATTGCGCCTGTTCAACCCACCCGTCATCGATGTACTGACGTTGGAACCATGAACCTGCCTTTGCAACTTCGCGTCCTGCCCAGCCTTGCAGTATTGCGCACCGCGCAGTGGGATGGCCTGCATGACGGAAGCAACCCCTTCATCAGCCACGCCTTTCTCAGCGGGCTGGAGCAGCATGGCTGCCTGCGCCCGGAATGGGGCTGGCAGGCCCAGCACCTGAGCCTGTGGCGCGACGACGAACTAGTCGCCGCCGCACCGGGTTACCTGAAGCAGAATTCGCACGGCGAGTTCGTGTTCGATCATGCCTGGGCCAACGCGTATGCACGCCATGGTCTGGAGTACTTCCCGAAGTGGCTGTGCGGCGTGCCCTATTCGCCGGTCACCGGGCCGCGCCTGCTGGCCCGCAGCGACGCTGATCGGCAGGCATTGATCGAGGCCATCGTGCGCCATGTGCACGACAACGACTTGTCGTCCGCACATATCAATTTCCATCTCGCCGATGAAGATCCATTGTTCGGCGCGCAATGGCTGCAGCGCGATGACGTGCAGTTCCAGTGGCAGCGCCAGTCGGGCTGGAAGAACTTCGATGACTTCATCGGCGCAATGGATCACAAGCGGCGCAAGAATATCCGCCAGGAGCGCGCCAAGGTTGGCCGCGCCGGCATCAGCTTCGTCGTGCGCCACGGCGATGAGGCCAGCGCGGACGAGTTGCGCGCCATGCACGGCTTCTACCTGCAGACTTTTGCCGAGTACGGCAACGCGCCGGCGCTGACTTTGGCGTTCCTGCGCCACATGGCCGAGCAGATGCCGCGTCAGCTGGTGTTGTTCCTGGCGATCCAGGATGGCGAGCCGATTGCAGGCGCGCTGTGCTTGCGTGGCGCCGATACGCTGTACGGGCGCTACTGGGGCGGCGCCACCCTGCCCGGCCTGCACTTCGAGACCTGCTATTACCAAGGCATCGAATATTGCCTGCGCGAAGGCCTGCAGCGCTTCGAGCCCGGCGCGCAGGGCGAGCACAAGCTGGCGCGCGGCTTTCTTCCGACACAGGTTCGCAGCCACCATTGGCTGGCCCATCCACAGTTCCGCGAGGCGGCACGCGACTGGTGCGGCCACGAGCGCGGGGATGTCGCGACCTATGCCGCAGACCTGATGCGCCATTCGCCCTTCAAGCAGGAAGATCCATCGCAATGAGCAACAAAGGTCCGTTCCTGCTGGACAGCGCCAGCGATGCGCCGTTCCCGCCCGCCGAGCTGGCCTTGCAGGAGCCTGATGGCCTGCTTGCCGTCGGCGGCGACCTCAGCCCGGTGCGGCTGCTCAATGCCTATGCCGGCGGCATCTTTCCATGGTTCTCCGAGGGCCAACCGCTGCTGTGGTGGTCACCGGACCCACGCATGGTGTTCCGCACCGATAAAGTCCACCTGTCCTCGCGCTTCCGCCGCGGGCTGCGCAACAGCAACTGGACGATCCGCGCTGATACAGCGTTTTCCGAGGTCATGCAGGCCTGCGCCTTGGCGCCGCGCCCAGGCCAGGATGGCACCTGGATCACCGCCGACATGCACCAGGCCTATGTCGCCCTGCACCAGCTCGGCTACGCGCATTCGGTGGAAGTGTTCGACGGCGAAGCGCTGGTGGGTGGCATTTACGGCGTCGCCATCGGCCAGATGTTCTACGGCGAAAGCATGTTCAGTGGCCGTAGCGGCGGCTCGAAGGTGGCGCTCGCGGCCTTGGCCGGTACCCTGGCCGAGTGGGGCTGGCCATTGATGGATGCGCAGGTGGAGAACCCGCACCTGCTTCGGATGGGTGCGGAGCACCTGCCCCGCGCAGCGTTTCTGGAAAGCGTGCGCCAATTGGTCCAGCAACCCAGTGACGCTGGCAGTTGGACGCGCAGATTTGGCGAACTGGCTGCCTCGGCATTGGCCTGAATGCAGGTACTTAACGCAAACTTTGCATCCCGGCCCGCGACAGCGTAAAATGCCCGCCCTTAGGCCCATTGGCCGTCCGCAGAACCGCACAGGACTACATGTCGAAAGACGACTCCATTGAGTTCGAAGGCACCGTCAGCGAGACGTTGCCGAACACCACGTTCCGTGTTCGCTTGGAAAATGGGCATGAAATCATCGCCCACATTTCCGGCCGCATGCGCAAGAACTACATCCGCATCCTGACCGGTGACCGCGTCAAGGTTGAGATGACGCCGTACGACCTGACCAAAGGCCGTATCACCTACCGCATGAAGTAATGCGGTAAGTCGAGCGTGAGCAGAAAGCCAGCCTTAGCGCTGGCTTTTTCGCGTGCCAGGATTCCCTGTAGTGCCGAGCCATGCTCGGCAGAGGCGTTACCAGCAATGCCCCCCGTAGTGCCGAGCCATGCTCGGCAGGAGCGTCCCCGGTAATGCCCCATGCCGAGCATGGCTCGGCACTACAGAGGCAACGAAGCACCCCTCCCCTGCGCCTTCGGCACAAGGGAGGGGGCGTGGACCAAAAAACAAAAAACCCCGCATCGTTGGATGCGGGGTTTTGTTTGCGCCGACACAATCCTGGCTTCGCGGCTTACGCCGTTCCCACAGGAGCTGGCTTACACCGTTACCGGCAACAGATGTTCCGGCTCGGACTCGGTTTCCACGAACAGCTCGCCGTCGCGGACGTCGATGCTGACCTTGCCGCCGTTCAACAACTTGCCGAACAGCAGTTCGTCGGCCAGCGGGCGCTTCACCTTGTCCTGGATCACCCGGTACATCGGACGCGCACCCATGTCGGCGTCGAAGCCGTGATGGGCCAGCCATTCGCGGGCAGCCGGCGTGGCCGACAACGAAACATGCTTGTCCTGCAGCAACATTTCCAGTTCGATCAGGAACTTGTCCACGACCCGCAGGATGTGCTCGAAGCCCAGCGGCTGGAACTGCACCACGGCATCCAGGCGGTTGCGGAACTCCGGGGTGAAGCTCTTGCGGATCACTTCCATCGCATCGGTTGCATGGTTCTGCTTGGTGAAGCCGATCGAGCGACGCGCTGCCTGGGTAGCACCAGCATTGGTGGTCATCACCAGGACCACATTCTTGAAGTTGGCTTCGCGACCATTGGTATCGGTGAGCACGCCACGATCCATGACCTGCAACAGGATGTTGAAGATGTCCGGGTGCGCCTTCTCCACCTCGTCGAGCAGCAGCACGCAGTGCGGCGTCTTGACGATTTTCTCGGTCAGCAGGCCGCCCTGGTCGAAGCCGACGTAGCCCGGAGGCGCACCGATCAGGCGGCTGACGGAATGCGGCTCCATGTACTCGGACATGTCAAAGCGCACCAGCTCGATACCCAGCTGCAATGCCAGCTGACGGGTCACCTCGGTCTTGCCGACGCCGGTGGGGCCGGCGAACAGGAAGTTGCCGATCGGCTTGTCCGGACTGGCGAGGCCGGAACGTGACAGCTTGATCGCCGAAGCCAGCGATTCGATGCCCTGATCCTGGCCAAAGATAACCATCTTCAGGTTGCGCTCCAGATGCTGCAACACATCCTTGTCGGTCGCCGTGACCTGCTTGGCCGGAATCCGCGCCATCTTGGCGACGATGGCTTCGATTTCCTCGATGTCGATGCGTTCCTTGCGCTGGCCTTCCGGCAACAGGCGTTGGCGCGCACCGGCCTCGTCGATCACATCGATGGCCTTGTCCGGCAACAGGCGATCCGCAATGTGCTTGACCGACAGGTCCACCGCCGCCTGCAATGCATCGTCGGCATAGGTCACACTGTGGTGCGCCTCGTATTTCGGCCGCAGGCCCTTGAGGATCTCGAAGGTCTCGCCGATGGTCGGCTCGACGATGTCGATCTTCTGGAAGCGCCGCGCCAGGGCACGATCCTTCTCGAAGATGCCGCGGTATTCCTGGAACGTGGTTGAGCCGATGCAGCGCAGCTCACCCGAGGCCAGCGCCGGCTTGATCAGGTTGGACGCATCCATGGTGCCACCCGACGCCGAACCGGCACCGATGATGGTGTGGATTTCGTCGATGAACAGCACCGAATTGGGAATCTTCTTCAGCGCGGTGATCACGCCCTTCAGGCGCTTCTCGAAGTCGCCGCGGTACTTGGTGCCAGCCACCAGCGCGCCCAGATCCAGCGAATAGATCACCGCATCGGCGAGCACGTCCGGCACCTCACCATCGACGATGCGCTTGGCCAGGCCTTCGGCGATGGCGGTCTTGCCGACGCCGGCCTCGCCGACATACAACGGGTTGTTCTTGCGGCGGCGGCACAGCACCTGGATGGTGCGCTCGATCTCGTCGCGGCGCCCAACCAGCGGATCGATCCGCCCAGCCTTGGCCTGTTCGTTGAGATTGCTGGCGAACTCGGCCAGGGAATCGCCCTTGCCTTCACCCTCACCACCCTCAGCCCTGCCCTCACCTTCCAGCGGGGAAGACATTTCCGGGTCATCGCCACTCTTGCCCACACCGTGGGACAGGTAATTGACCACATCCAGGCGCGTCACGTCCTGCTGGTTGAGGTAATAGACCGCGTGCGACTCCTTCTCGCCGAAGATGGCGACCAGCACATTGGCACCGGTGACCTCCTTCTTGCCGGAGGACTGTACGTGGTACACGGCCCGCTGCAGCACCCGCTGGAAGCCCAGGGTCGGCTGGGTATCACGGCCATCATCCTCGGCCAGCAACGAGACCGAGGCATTGATCGCCTTCTCCAGCTCGCGACCCAGACGCTCCAGGTCTGCGCCGCAGGCTTTGAGAACCGCCTGCGCCGAAGCATTCTCCAACAACGCCAACAGTAGATGTTCAACCGTCATGTACTCATGACGGGCTTCTCGGGCGCGCTTGTAGCACTGACCAATGGTCTGCTCGAGGTCTTTACTGAACATAAGGCACTCCGGTTGCGGTTGGAGACAATATGCGGCCTGACGACGATTTTTCCAGCACCGTAATGACGAAGATGTAGACGCCGGGCCGGCAGGCACGGCAAATCGCCCGCCTCCGTGAATCCTGCATTCATTTTCGACGCAGGAACAGGGGCTTGGAACGGGATTGTGTGCGTCGCGCGAAACGCATCGTTCCGCCAGCCCGGACTGCCTCACCCGGGCATACCGGCAGTTCTACAGCAGGTAAGTGTCCGCTGCGCCGCCGATGCTGATAACCATGCCGCATGGGGAGAAAGCCAAGCGTTGGATCGGCGCCCAAGGCAGGCTCAGGCCCGCTCCATCGTGCACATCAGCGGGTGTTGGTTCATCCGCGAAAACTCGTTGACCTGCGCGACCTTGGTCTCGGCGACTTCACGGGTGTACACACCGCAGATGCCACGGCCGCGGGTATGGACGTGCAGCATCACCTGGGTGGCCTTGTCCATGTCCATCGAGAAAAAGCTCTGCAGGACGGTCACCACGAAGTCCATCGGGGTGTAATCGTCGTTCAGCAGCATCACCTGGTACTGCGGCGGGGGCGCAACCTCAGGCTTGCCGGGAGCTACCAGCAGGCCGTGTTCGCTGTCGTGTTGGGTCTTCTGGGACATCTGGCGATTATAGCCGTTCCAGTTGGCTGTCTTTTGACCATTGGACGTCTGCCCCCTCGCCCCCGCACAATTTACCGGCTAACCATCCATTCCTTGGGGAAAACATGAAGAAGTCCGTACTCAGCATCGCCCTGCTGACCTTGGCCACCGCCACCGCTGGAACCGCTCTTGCCGGCGAACCGGACCGTGCGGTCGGTCGCCTGCTTGATACCCTCAAGTACAAGTACGAGGTAGACAGCGATGGTGACTACCAGCTGGTCTTTGAAATGGACGATGACCGCACCCAGCTGGTGTTCGTGCGCTCCAACGTCGAAACCTATGGCAGCCACCACGTGCGCGAAATCTGGTCGCCGGGCTACAAGTCCGAAGGTCCGCAGTTCCCGGCACTGGTCGCCAACCGCCTGCTGGAGGATTCCAACGACTCCAAGCTCGGCGGCTGGGTGAAGCAGGGCGAGGTGGCCATGTTCGTGGTCAAGATTGACGCCGATGCCAGCGCCGAGGTGGTTTCCGACGCCATCGACGCCGCCGCCAAGAGCGCCGATGCGATCGAGCTGGAAATGACGTCCAAGGACGAGTACTGAGCGTGAATGCATTGCAGTCCCAGCGATGGGCGCCACATGTGACCGTGGCCACCGTGGTCTCCCGCGCAGGGCAACTGCTGCTGGTGGAAGAAGAAAAGAACGGCCGGCGGGTATTGAACCAGCCGGCCGGCCATCTCGAGCGAGGCGAAAGCCTGCTCGAGGCGGCCGTGCGTGAAACCCGCGAGGAGACCGGTTGGGACGTGCACCTGACCGGCTTCATCGGCAGCTATCAATGGACGGCCGCCGACGGCACGCCGTTCCTGCGCTTTGCCTTCTCCGCCGAGCCGCTGCAGCACCACCCGCAGCAGGCACTGGACACCGGCATCGTGCAGGCGCTGTGGATGAGCCCGGTAGCCCTGCAGGCCGACATGGCGCGGCTGCGCAGCCCGCTGGTCTGGCATACGATTTCCGACTGGCTGGCCGGGCAGCGCTACCCGCTTTCGATCGTGCGACAGGTGGCACCGTGAGCAATCCCAACATCGTGGTGGGCGTCTCCGGCGGCGTGGACTCGTCGGTGGCAGCACTTACCCTGGTCCAGCAAGGCCTGGATGTCGCCGGTCTGTTCATGCAGAACTGGGCCGACGATGGCAGCGGCCATTGCCGTGCCGAAGATGATCGCCGCGACGCCGTGGCGGTCTGCGGCCGGCTCGACATCCCGTTCCACTTCCGCGATTTCTCCAGCGAATATTGGCAGGGAGTGTTCGAGCATTTCCTGGCCGAATATGCGGCTGGCCGCACGCCCAACCCGGATGTGCTGTGCAACCGCGAGGTCAAGTTCAAGCACTTCCTGGACGCCGCGCGCGAGCTGGGCGCCGAGCGCATCGCCACCGGCCACTATGCCCAGGTCGATCACTCCGGCGGCCGCTGGCGCCTGCTGCGCGGCGCCGATCGCGGCAAGGACCAGAGCTATTTCCTGCACCAGCTCGGCCAGACCCAGCTGGCAGCCACCCTGTTCCCGATCGGGCACATGGAGAAGAGCGAGCTGCGCCGCATCGCCCGTGACGCTGGCCTGCCCACGCATGCCAAGAAGGATTCGACGGGCATCTGCTTCATCGGCGAACGCGATTTCCGTGAGTTCCTTGGCCAGTACCTGCCGGCCCGCGAGGGCGAGATCCACGACCCCGATGGCCAGGTGATCGCCCGTCACCCCGGCGTGTTCTATTTCACCCTTGGCCAGCGCGAGGGCCTGAATATCGGCGGCGTGCGTGGGCGCCCGGCGGCGCCGTGGTTCGTGGTCGGCAAGGACGTGGCCCGCAATATCCTGTACGTCGACCAGGGCCATGACAGCCCCTGGCTGCAGTCCAACTGGCTGCGCAGCGAGGCCATGCACTGGATTGCAGGTGCCCCGCCCGCGCGCGAGTTCGAGTGCACCGCGCAGACCCGCTACCGCCAACCCGACGAAGCCTGCACCGTGAAGGTGCGTGATGACGGTACGCTGGACGTGCATTTCGCGCGCCCGCAACGCGCCGTCACCCCCGGCCAATCACTGGTGCTGTACGACGGCATGGAATGCCTGGGCGGCGCGGTGATCGCCGCCACCGATGCACCCCTGGAGCGCCGTTTGGCCGCCCCTGTTTCCCCTTGAGAGATGACCATGACCTTTTCCATCGATGACCGCGTACTTGCCCTGGCTGGCATTGCCCAGGCCTTGCAGCAGGTCCGCCGCATCGCAGAAACCGGCCATTCGGAGAGCGCCGTGGTGCGTACCGCAATGGACAGCGTGATGCGTATTGATGCCAGCTCGCCCGCTGCCGTGTATGGCAGTGCCAACCAGGTGGAACCCGGACTGCGCCTGCTGCGCGACTACTTCCGCAACCAGGGCAAGGACGACCTGCTGCCGCGGCTCGCGCTGTCGGTGATGCAACTGGAACGCCGCTTCGTGCGTGAAGGCGCCACGGTCGACAAGGTTGAAGCCGGCATCGAGCGCGCTGCAAGCATTGCCCAGGAACGCGGCGACAGCTGCCACCCGGACGTACTGAGCGCGATGGGCGCGCTGTATGCAGACACCATCAGCCAGCTCAAGCCGAAGATCATGGTGCAGGGCAACCCGCACTACCTGGGCCAGGCGATGGTGGTGTCGGAGATCCGGGCGCTGCTGCTGGCGGCGGTACGCTCGGCGGTGCTGTGGCGCCAGCTTGGCGGCGCTTACTGGGATTTCCTGTTCTCGCGCAAGGCCATGCTCGAAGCCATCGAGCGCCGTCTGCGCTGATTTTCAAGGCCCGCAATCGCAGCGGTTGCGGGCCTGCATCGCAAAACCTCCCGGGATTCACGCCAGTGGCCTAAAGACACCCTGCCCACTGCCGATACTGCATTCGTGACTCTCCCGAGAACGTCCATGTATTCACGTATTGCAATCCGTTTGGCAGCCCCGCTTGTCCTCACCCTTCTGGTTGTGGTCGCTGCCGCCCTGTCCTGGCCCTCCGCGGCCCTGTGGGCGATCCTGACCACCATGGTGCTGAGCTGGCTGGTGTTTGCCTGGTGGAGCGTGCATTCGCAAAGCCAGCGCTCGCCTGAGCACGCCAAGGTGCTGAAGGAGCAGGACCAGCTGCTCAACGAACTGCGCAGCTTTGTCAGCAACGAAATCGATGGTTCGCGCAGCGAGATCGAGCGCGCCCGCGAGCTGATCCGGCAGGCCGTCGGCGGCCTGGGCGGCAGCTTCGATGCGATGAGCCGCAAGTCGCGCCAGCAGAGCCAGGCATTGGCCCGCATCGTTGACCGCGCCGGTGATGAAGGTGGCGGCGGTGTCGACGTGGCCCGCTTCGCCCAGAATGCCAGCCACCAGATGGAACAGCTGGTGGAAGCACTTGAGCAGGTCAGCGGCCAGAGCAGCAACACCGTGCAGCACATCGACCAGATGGCACAGCACCTGGATGGCATCTTCGCCCTGTTGGAAGACGTCAAGTCGATCGCCGACCAGACCAACCTGCTGGCCTTGAATGCCGCCATCGAAGCCGCGCGTGCCGGTGAAGCCGGTCGTGGCTTCGCCGTGGTGGCCGACGAGGTGCGCAACCTCTCCGAGCGCTCCACCACCTTCAACGAGCAGATCCGCAAGCTGGCCCACAGCTCCAAGGACGCGATTGCCAAGGTGCGTGAAACCGTCACCCACATGGCCTCACGCGATATGGACCGGTCCCGCGAAGCCCGCCACGAAGCGGCCTCGATGCTGGACAGCGTTGCTGCCATCAATGCCTCGCTGGGTGATGGCATGCGCGAGATCTCCGAATGCGGCCGTGCCATCGACGGCAGCGTCGCCGAAGCCGTGCGCGCGCTGCAGTTCGAGGACATCGCCACCCAGGCCCTGGGCGGCGTGCACACCCATCTTGACCGTCTTGGCGCGATCAACCGCGAAGCCGTGGCGCTGCAGGAACTGCTGCACCGTAACGGCGGCGTCTTCGATGGCGAGATGGTCAGCGCACTGCAGCGCACCGGCAACCGCCTGCGCGAAATGCGCGTGGAATGGGAACGCCCGCCGCACAAGCCGGTGTCCCAGCAGAGCATGGGCGCAGGCACGGTAGAGTTGTTCTGATTTCGCACGGCTCCATCCCTGCATCCGAGCCCCGGCCCTTGGCCGGGGCTTTGCTGTTGCTGCAACCACGCTGATATATGCTGACACCCCGCTCCACCGCCAACAGCAACGCCGAGCCAGCATCGCAGGCTGATGACGCCATGCTTCCATCACCTATCGCCAACGGCAGTCCACTGAGTCGACGCGAACAACTCGCGCGGCTTGAACAACATGCACGGCAGGAGCTGCTGGAACTGCGTGCACTACGCACTCAAGACACGCCCCCTGGTCAGACAGAAGAGACCGATTGGCTGACAAGCAGCATCGACTGGGACCTGTCCGTTCCCTGAGACACCGCCCCAACCGGTCA
>QFOV01000067.1 GCA_003248565.1 Stenotrophomonas sp. | reverse complement strand
CAGTTCATCGCTGCGTCGCGCCTTCGCTGCGCTGGATCTGGAACCGGACCTGACCTTGACCGCGTTGGACGCGGACCTGATCAAGACCTATGTGCGCACTGGACTGGGCGTTGGCCTGCTCGCGGAAATGGCGGTAAGCGCCAACGACACCGACCTGCGCGCCTGGCCGGCACCGGCATCGATTCCCGAGTGCATCGCCTGGGCGGTGCTGCCGCGCGACCGCGTGCTGCGCGACTACGCCCTGGAGCTGGTACACGTGCTTGCACCGCAGATCGACAAGCGTGATCTGCGCCGCGTGTTGGACGGCAACCAACAGGCCGATTGGCCGGTACCGCCGACCTGGGAATCGCTGACGCAGACGATTACGGTCTGAATGAGACGGGCTGGGTGACCGCACTGGTAATCCTGCCCGGTCTCGATGGGACAGCGGCACTGCATGCACAGTTTGTCGCCTGCTTGGGTGATGTGTTTGGGCCGGTGACGGTGCTGCGCTATCCGCCGGATAAGGCGTTGGACTATGCGGCGCTGGAGGTGCTGGTCAGGGCTGGGTTGCCCCGCGATGTTCCTTTCGTGCTGTTGGGTGAATCCTTTTCCGGTCCGATAGCACTGTCGATCGCAGCTGACCCACCGGCCAATCTTGTTGGCGTGGTGCTGTCCACAACCTTCGCACGCACGCCGCTGCCCTTCTTCTCGCCACTGGCACCGCTGACACGTTTTGCGCCTGTCCGCGCGTTGCCGCTGGCCTTGCTGTCCTGGTGGTTGCTGGGTCGCTGGGCAACCCCGGCATTGAACGTTGCGCTCGAACGGGCCTTGCTTGAAGTGCACCCAGCTGTGTTGCGGCAACGTGCGGCGCTTGCAATGCAGGCGGATGTATCGGCATTGCTGACACGCGTCACGTTGCCGGTGTTGTATCTGCGAGCAGAGGGTGATCGCCTCATCATGCCGGGTGCCGGTGAGCTCATTCTGTCGACGATCAGGCATGCGACCGTCAGGAGTATTGCAGGTCCCCATCTCCTCCTGCAGGCATGTCCTTCACTGGCGGCGAGGGCTGTGCGTGATTTCGTTGAAGGCCTGCAGTCGGCCAGACTCCGTTGACGCTTTACCCTTGGAGCGTGACCAATCTTGTGGGAGCGGCGTAAGCCGCGAAGCTGATGGTCCGTCGGATTTCGGGTTATTTGGCGATTTCATTGACATCAGCTTCGCGGCTTGCGCCGCTCCTACAAACGCTGCGTGGGTGATGCATTGCCGGGAAAGCCTCTGCCGAGCATGGCTCGGCACTACGGTCTGCGTCTGTGAACAGTATGTGCGGCAAACGGTCGCACCTTGCGCGGCAACGTCGGCATTGTCGTGCCGATAAAATGCGCGGGTCATGCGTTCGTTTCGCTTCCAATCCTTTGTGCTTCTGCTGGCCTTTGCCGCAGCCTTGCTGATGGCAGTGGCGCCAGTGGTCAGCCGCTGGCTGCAATCGCAGCAGCTGCCGATGAGCGCAATGGGCCATGCTGCGCATGAAGTAGCGATGCCAATGCCTGCCGATGCGCACGCCGGGCATCACGACATGCAGCACATGTCGCATGCGGCCCCTGCGCTGGCGGCGAACGCCCTGAAGCCAACGCCGCCGGCCGACCCCCACGCTGCCCACGGTGAGGCCTGCGACTACTGCACCATGGCCTCGCGCCTGCTGCCCTGGCTGGCGGTGATCCTGGTACTGGCGCCGTTGCTGTATCGGCTGGCGCCTGAATCCCCCCGCAAGACCCTTGTTCGCGCCAGCCTGCGCTGGCCTGCGCACCCGCCGCGCGGGCCGCCGATGCTCTCCAGATAACGCCACCTTTCCTGTTTGCCGTGCGCTGCCGTTGGGCGGTGCGCGGACGTGTCGTATTGGAGAACCAAATGAAATCCCTTTCCCGTATGCCGGGTGCTCCGGCATGCCTGTCTGTCTGCGTCTGCTTGGCGCTGTTCCCCCATGTCGGCCATGCCGGCGAGCGTGATCTGACCCAGACCCTGGACACACTGGTGGTTACCGCCGCGGCACCCTCTTCGCCGCTGCAATGGGTCACCGATCCGCGCCTGCCACGGCAACCGGTACCGGCCAGTGACGGCGCCGACTACCTGAAGACCGTGCCGGGTTTCTCGGCGATCCGTAACGGCGGCACCAATGGCGACCCGGCACTGCGCGGCATGTCCGGCTCGCGACTGAACATTCTGAGCAACGACGGCAACCTCATCGGTGCCTGCCCGTCACGCATGGACAATCCGCTGTCGTATATCGCGCCGGAAACCTATGACCGCTTGACCGTCATCAAGGGACCACAAAGCGTGCGTTGGGGCGCGGGTGCTTCAGCTGGAACGGTACGCTTCGAACGGGAGACGCCGCGCTTTGACAGCCCTGGCATGGAGCTGAAAGCCAGTGCACTGGGCGGATCCAACAACCGCAACGACCAGATGCTCGATGCCACGTTCGGCAGCACGCCCGGATATGTGCGGGTCAACGGCAACCGTTCCGAGTCCGACGACTACCGCGACGGCAATGGCGACGTGGTGCCTTCGCGGTGGCGCAAGTGGAACGCCGATGCGGCCATCGGCTGGACGCCGGATGCTGACACGGTTGTGGAACTCACAGCCGGTACGGGCGATGCGATTGCGCGCTATGCCGGCCGTGGCATGGATGGCGCCGCGTTCAAGCGCGACAGTTATGGCCTGCGCTTCGAGCGCGACAATCTGCCCGGCGCCTGGGACAAGTTGCAGGCCAATCTGTATTACAACAACGCAGATCATCTGATGGACAACTACACGCTGCGCACGCCGAACCCGGCCAGCAGCATGCCGATGCCGATGGCCTCGAATGTTGAGCGGCGCACCACCGGTGGCCGTGTCAGCAGCGAATGGCGCTGGCAGGAGGTGGCAGTCGTCGCCGGCTTCGATGCGCAGGACAGCCGCCATCGCAGCCGCAATGGCATGGGACGCAATACCTGGCAGCAGTCGGCGTGGAAGCGTGATGCCGACTTCAGCAGCCAGGGTGTGTTCACTGAGCTGACCCTGGGCGAAGGCACGCCACAGCGCTGGATCAGCGGCCTGCGCCTGGACAAGGCGACGGTCAAGGACCGACGCGCGACCACCGGCATGATGAGCATGCCGAATCCAACTGCGGGGCAACAGCGTCAGGAGGATCTCGGCAGTGGCTTCGTGCGCTATGAGCGTGATCATGGCCAGGCCTGGACCTGGTACGCAGGTATCGGACACAGCGAGCGCATGCCGGATTACTGGGAGTTGTTCTCGGCCAATGCCGGGCCGGTCGGCAGCGTCAATGCGTTCTCGGGCGTGACGCCGGAACAGACCACACAGTTGGATCTGGGCCTGCAGTTCCGCAGCGAGAAGGTCGATGCCTGGGTGTCGGCGTATGCCGGTCGCCTGCAGGACTACATTCTGTTCCAGTACCGCAGCGGCGGAATGATGGGCAGCAGCACCCAGGCCCGCAATGTGGATGCGCGCATCGCCGGGGCCGAGGCGGGCTTGGAATGGCGGCCGACGCAGGCATGGAAGCTTGGCAGCACGCTGGCTTACGCCTGGGGCGAGAACCGCAGCGAAAACCGGCCATTGCCGCAGATTCCACCGTTGGAGGGGCGCTTCTCTGCCTCCTATGAACAGTCGCGCTGGTCGGTGGGGGCCTTGTTGCGCGCGGTCAGCCGGCAGAGCCGGGTGGCACAGGATGAGGGCAATGTGGTGGCGCGGGACCTGGGCCCAAGCGCGGGCTTTGCGACCTTGTCACTCAATGGCGCCTATCGGATCAATGACGGGCTGCGTGCCAGTGTGGGCGTGGACAATCTGTTCGACCGCGCCTATGCCGAACACCTGAATCTGGCCGGTAGCGCGGATTTCGGGTTTCCTGCTGATCCGGTGCGGATCAATGAGCCGGGGCGCTCGTTCTGGTTGAAGCTGGATTACCGGTATTGAAGCGAGGAGGCCCGCCTCGTTGAGGCGGGCGTCGAGATTGTTGTAGTGCTGTTGTGGGAGCGGCGTGAGCCGCGAAGCTGAATATCCAGATCGAATTACACACATGCCCGGATGCAGCAGTGGCTTCGCGGCTTACGCCGCTCCCACAAACCTGTGAGTCGCGCAACATTGGCTCAAATCTCTTCGTGCAGACCGCATTCGCGCTTCAGGCCGAAGAAGCGGGTGTCTTCTTCGCGCATGCCCGCTTCCCAGCGGCGGGTGGTGTGGTAGTCGCCGATGGAGACGTAGCCCTGTTCCCACAGCGGGTGGTAGGGCAGCTTGTGCTCCTGCAGGTATTTCCACACGTCGCGATCGCTCCAATCGGCGATCGGGTTGACCTTGAAGCGTTCGCCACGGCGCTGCAGCACCGGCGTGTTGGCGCGACTTGCCGACTGGCTGCGGCGCAGGCCGGTGAACCAGGTGCCCACCTGCAGGTCATCCAGGGCGCGCTTCATCGGCTCGACCTTGCGCAGGTTGTTGTACTGCTCGATGCCGACTACGCCTTGTTCCCACAGGCGGCCATGGCGTGCTTCCATCCAGGCGCGGCTCACCTGCGGGCGGTAGACCTTGAGGTTGAGCTTGAGCCTGTCGGTCAGTTCGTCGGCGAAGCGGTAGGTCTCCGGGAACAGATAGCCGGTGTCGATCAGGATCACCGGAATGTCCGGGCGCTGGCTGCTGAGCAGGTGCAGGGTCACCGCCGACTGCGCGCCGAAACTCGACGACAGCACATGCGCGCCGGGCGCGTTCTGCAGTGCCCATTCCACGCGTTGCTGCGCATCCATCGAATCGAGCAGGGTATTGAGCGGGCCCAGGTCGTCAGGCAGGGGTACCGACGGGTTGTGAGAGGTCTTGGGCAGGGCGCTCATGCTTGCAGTTCCACGGATATCTGGCGGTGGGTGGGGTAGGGAGGAAGGGCGACGATGCCGGCCCGGTGCAGGAAGTCACCGAAGCCTTCGCTGCCATCGCGCTCACCGGAATAGCGGGCAAACAGTGGCGCAAGTGCGTCGAGGATTTCCGGCTCGGTGATGTTCTCGCGGTACAGCGTGTTGAGGCGTTGGCCGCGGTGATCGGCGCCCAGCATCAGGTTGTAGCGGCCGGGTGCCTTGCCGACCAGGGCGATCTCGCCCAGGTAGGGACGCGAGCAGCCATTCGGGCAGCCGGAGATGCGCAGCAGGATCGGTGCGTCGGTGAGCTGATGCTGTTCCAGCAGCGGCTGCAGCTTGGCACTGAACTCGGGCAGGTAACGCTCGGCTTCGGCCATCGCCAGGCCGCAGGTGGGCAGGGCGACGCAGGCCATGGCGGCGCGCGCCAGTGCGGTCGGGGCGCGGTTGCCGATGTCCAGTCCCGCGTTTTGCACGATCGCATCGATCTGCGCGCGCTGGGCGGCAGGCACGCCGGCGATGACCAGGTTCTGGTTGCCGGTCATGCGGAACTCGCCGTCGAGGATGCGGGCGATTTCGCGCAGGGCGGTCAGGTGCGGGGCACCGGCCACATCGGCGATGCGCCCGGCCTGCAGCGACAGGGTCAGGTGCCAGCGGCCGTCGTCGCCTTCAACCCAGCCATAGCGGTCGCCATTGTGGGCGAACGCCTGCGCACGCGATGGTGCGAAGCGGATGCCGGCGCGGCGCTCGATCTCGGCCACGACCGTGTCCAGGCCGTGGTCGTCGATGGTGTACTTGAAGCGCGCACGCTTGCGCAGTTCACGGTTGCCCAGGTCGCGCTGGGTGGTGACGGTGGCGGTGGCGACATCGAGCAGTGCTTCGCGCGGAACGAAGCCGACGTTGTTGGCGATGCGCGGATAGGTTTCGGCATCGCCGTGGGTGGCGCCCATGCCGCCGCCGATGGTCACGTCATAGCCGAGCAGTTCGCCGTTGGCATCAAGCACGCCGATGAAGCCCAGGTCATTGGCATAGACGTCGACGTCGTTGAGCGGCGGCAGTGCAAAGCCGATCTTGAACTTGCGCGGCAGGTAGCGCTCGCCGTAGATCGGCTCTTCCTCGGCGCCGCTGCCGGCCACGCGCTCTTCGTCCAGCCAGATTTCGTAATAGGCGCGGGTATTGGGCAACAGGTGCTCGGAAGTGCGCGCAGCGTCTGCATACAGCGTGGCGTGTGCGCTGGACAGCAGCGGATTGGCGGCAACCAGGACGTTGCGGTTGACGTCACCGCAGGCGGCCAAGGTGTCGATCAACGCGGCATTGATCGCCTGCATGGTCGCCTTCAGCTCGCGCTTGATCACGCCATGGAACTGGAACGCCTGGCGGGTGGTGATGCGCAGCGAATGGTTGCCGTAACGGGTGGCGATGCTGTCCAGTTTCAGCCACTGCTCGGGGCTGATCACGCCGCCGGGGGTGCGGGTGCGGATCATGAACTGGTAGGCCGGCTCCAGCTTCTGTCGGCGGCGCTCATCGCGCACGTCGCGGTCGTCCTGCTGGTAGCTGCCGTGGTACTTGATCAGGGTCTGGTCGTCTTCGCGCAAGGCGCCGGTGACAGGGTCGGCCAGGCTTTCCAGCAATGAGCCGCGTAGGCGGTTGCTGTCGGCCTTGATGTTCTCAACGGAGTGGGTGCTCATTCTTTTCGCTATCTGGAATCGGAGTTGTGGGAGCGGCGTAAGCCGCGAAGCCAGCGCTGGTTCACATCGCAGCGTTCAAGCCTCAATACACATCCCGTCCATAGCGCCCCTCCGTGTGCAGTCGAGTCAGATAGTCGCGGGCATCGTCTTCATCCAGCCCGCCGTGTTCGCGCAGTACATCAAGCAGTGCTGCATGCACGTCCTTGCCCATGGCGATGGCGCCGCACACATACAGGTGTGCGCCGTTCTGCAGCCAGTCGTAGAGGTCACGGCCGCGCGTGCGCAGGCGCTGCTGCACGTACACCTTGTCGGCCTGGTCGCGCGAGAACGCCAGGTCCAGGCGATCCAGTTCCTTGCGCCGCAGCGCGTCCTGCCATTCGGTCTGGTAGAGGAAATCGGTATTGAAATGGCGCGCGCCGAAGAACAGCCAGTTGCGGCCTGCGGCGCCGGTCTCGGCACGCTCCTGCACGAAGCCACGGAACGGTGCGACGCCGGTGCCCGGGCCGATCATGATGATGTCGCGGCTACTGTCAGCCGGTACCCGGAAGCGCTCATTGGCTTCGATGTAGACCGGCAGCTGCGCACCTTCTTCCAGTGCGCTCAGGAAGCCGCTGGCTGCGCCCAGGTGTTCGCTGCCATGGGCGTGATAACGCAGTTCGTCGACGGTCAGGTGCACTTCTTCGCCGACGCGCTTGCGGCTGGAGGCGATGGAGTACAGGCGCTGCGCGGCGGGGCGCAGGGTGCCGAGCAGCGCTTCGGCATTCCACTCGGCCGGCCAACGGCGCAGCACGTCGACCAGTTGATGATCTTCGAGTACCGAGGCCAGTTCCGTCTTCTGTGCCGGATCGAGCAGTCGGGCAAGTTCCGGATGCGCGCTGCGCTCGGCCACCGAGGCCAGCAGGGGGCGCGAAATGCGGGTCAGCTCGCGGTGCTCGCCCAGCCATTGCGCCAGCGGCCGGCTGTGGCCGTCATGTTCGATCTGCACGCTGCCGTCCAGGCCGGTGACATCCAGCACGGCTTCGACCAGTTCGGCAGGGTTGCGGTGGACGATGCCCAGCGCATCGCCGGGTTCGTAGTGCAGGCCGCTGCCTTCCAGCGAAAGCTCAAGGTGATGCACGGACTTGGCTGCATTGCCGTATTTGGCATACGCCGGGCCCTTGAAATCGCGGCCACTGATGATCTGGCGCGACAGCAGTTCTGCGCTGAAGGGATGTTGTGCGGTCCAGGCGCCGGCATGGCGCAAGGGGGTGACATTGCTGGGCGTGGCGACCACCGTCTGGCCGATCACGTCGCGCGCATTGAGCAGTGCCTGTGCCTGCCATGGAGCGGCCACGGTATCGATGTCCAGGTCGGCCTCGCCCACGGCCTGCAGTCGGGTGGCGCCCAGTTCGGCCAGGCGGCTGTCGAGCTTGCGGGCGATGCCGCAGAATTCCACGTAGCTGGAGTCGCCCAGTCCAAGCACGGCGTACTTCAGCTCTGGCAGCTTTGGCGCACGCTTGCCGGCGATGAACTCGACCAGGCCGATGGCGTCGTCCGGCGGATCGCCCTCGCCCTGGGTGCTGATGACGATGTAGAGCAGGCGCTCATTGGCCAGCTCGCGGGTGGCGTAGGCATCGGCGCGGACTACCCGCACCGGCAGGCCGGCGGCTTCGGCCTCGGCAGCCAGCTGTTCGGCGGCGCGGCGGGCGTTGCCGGTCTGGCTGCCATAGACCACGGTCAGCCGGGTCTGTGCTGGCTGTGCGGCTTGGCCGCCGGAGATGACGGTAAGGGCAGTGGGAGAGGTACCCTGCGCCAACCCGGCGGCAAACCCGGACAGCCACCACAGACTGTTCCCATCCAGACCGGCTACCAGTTGCGACAGCAGGACCCTGCGGTCTTCGGGCAAGGGGCTGGGTGGCACGGTGGCGGCGGCGGTCATTTCCATTCCGGTCTAGGTAGGGATGACCGATGCTAGGTACAGCGCGCCATCAGGGGAAAGGAGTAGCGGTTATCGCTTCATGCCCTGCGTTTATTTCAATCGGCGCAGTGGCACCTCCAGACTCCGCGGACAGTCCGGAGTCCCGCCCGGCTTCGCTGTTACTCTTGCCCTCGGGCCCCGTTTCCTTATTTCGGCACGCAATGACCGTCACTGCACCCCTGTCACACCTCGACCGCCTGGAAGCGGAGAGCATCCATATCCTGCGCGAAGTTGCCGCCGCCTTTGACAACCCGGTGCTGATGTACTCGGTGGGCAAGGACAGCTCGGTACTGCTGCACCTGCTGCTGAAGGCGTTCGCGCCGGGCGTGCCGCCGATCCCGCTGCTGCATGTGGATACGCGCTGGAAGTTCGGCGAGATGATCGCCTTCCGCGACCGCCGCGTTGCCGAGACCGGCACCGAGCTGCGGGTGCACATCAACCCGGACGGTATCGCCCGCGACATTGGCCCGATCAGCCATGGCCCCAGCGTGCACACCGATGTGATGAAGACCCAGGGCCTGAAGCAGGCCTTGGACAAATGGAAGTTCGATGCCGCCATCGGTGGCGCGCGCCGCGACGAAGAGAAGTCACGGGCCAAGGAACGGGTGTTCTCGTTCCGCAATGACCGCCACCGCTGGGACCCGAAGAACCAGCGCCCCGAGCTGTGGAACCTGTACAACGCCCGCATCCATCAGGGCGAGAGCGTGCGCGTATTCCCGCTGTCGAACTGGACCGAGCTGGATATCTGGCTCTACATCTACCGCGAGAAGATCCCGGTGGTGCCGCTATACCTCGCCGCCGAGCGGCCCGTCGTCGAGCGCGATGGCAGCCTGATCATGGTCGATGACGAGCGCCTGCCGCTGCATCCGGGCGAAGTGCCGCAGCTGCGCAAGGTGCGTTTCCGCACGCTGGGCTGCTACCCGCTGACTGGCGCGATCGAGTCCGAAGCCGACACCCTGGAGAAAATCATCGCCGAGATGCTGGTCTCCACCAGCTCGGAACGGCAGGGCCGCCTGATCGACCACGACCAGTCCGCGTCCATGGAGAAGAAGAAGTTGGAGGGGTATTTCTGATGAGCGCCGTGACCACTTCCTCCGATATTGCTGCCTACCTCAAGACCCACGAAACCAAGCCGCTGCTGCGCTTCATCACCTGCGGCAGCGTCGACGATGGCAAGAGCACCTTGATTGGCCGCCTGCTGTACGAAAGCAAACGCTTGTTCGATGACCAGCTGTCCGCGCTGGAGGCAGACAGCCGTCGACATGGCACCCAGGGCGAGCGCATCGATTACGCATTGTTGCTCGATGGCCTGGCCGCCGAGCGCGAGCAGGGCATCACCATCGACGTGGCTTACCGCTACTTCGATACCGACCGCCGCAAGTACATCGTTGCCGACTGCCCCGGGCATGAGCAGTACACCCGCAACATGGCTACCGGCGCCTCGACTGCGGATGTGGCGGTGGTGCTGGTGGATGCGCGCAAGGGCCTGCTCACGCAGACCCATAGGCACAGCTACATCATCTCGCTGCTGGGCATCGGCCAGGTGGTGCTGGCGGTGAACAAGATGGATCTGGTCGATTACGACCAGGCCGTATTCGAGCGCATCGTCGCCGACTACCTGGCGCTTGCGGCGCAGTTGGGTATTGCCAATGTGCAGGCGATTCCGTTGTCGGCGCTGGAAGGGCAGAACCTGTCCACGCGTTCGACGGTAATGTCCTGGTATGGCGGTCCCAGCCTGATCGAGCACCTGGATACGGTCGAACTGAGCGCGCACGACGCGGTCAGCGGACTGCGCCTGCCGGTGCAGTGGGTCAACCGTCCGAACCAGGATTTCCGTGGCTTTGCCGGCACCATTGCTGCTGGGCAGGTGCGCGTGGGTGACGAAGTGGTGGTGCTGCCCTCGGCACGCCGCTCCACGGTCAAGCAGGTGCTGGGCCCGGATGGTCCGCTGGCAGTTGCCGGCACCGGGCAGGCAGTGACGCTGACCCTGGAGGACGAGGTCGACGTCAGCCGCGGCGATGTGATTGCCGCTGCAGGTGATCCGCCGGAAGTGGCGGACCAGTTCGCCGCCCATGTGCTGTGGATGGACGACGCGGCCTTGCTGCCGGGCCGGCCGTATTGGCTGCAGATCGGCAGCCGTACCGTGGCCGCCAATATCAGTGAGATCAAGCACCGCGTTGACGTGAATACGCAGGAACGACTGGCGGCCAAGCGACTGGAGTTGAACGAGGTTGGCTACTGCAACCTGTCGCTGGACGAACCGGTGGCCTTCGCTCCCTACGCGCAGAACCGGGCATTGGGCGGTTTCATCCTGATCGATCGCCAGACCAACGCCACCGTCGCCGCCGGCACCCTGGATTTCGCCCTGCGCCGCGCCGGCAACGTGCATTGGCAGCATCTGGACGTGGACAAGCCCGCGCGGGCGCGGATCAAGGGCCAGCAGCCCCGGGTGCTGTGGTTCACCGGCCTGTCCGGTGCGGGCAAGTCCACCGTCGCCAACCAGGTGGAGAAGCGGCTGCATGCGCAGGGGGTGCATACCTTCCTGTTGGATGGCGACAACGTCCGCCATGGCCTGAACCGCGACCTGGGCTTCACCGACGAGGACCGTGTGGAGAACATCCGCCGCGTCGCCGAGGTGGCAAGGCTGATGGTTGATGCCGGGCTGGTGGTGCTGGTCAGCTTCATCTCGCCCTTCCGTGCCGAGCGGCAGATGGCCCGCGAGCGTTTCGAGGACGACGAGTTCATCGAGGTATTCGTCGATGTGCCGCTGGCAGTGGCCGAAGCGCGCGATGTGAAGGGCCTGTACCGCAAGGCGCGTGCCGGACAGATCCCCAACTTCACCGGAATCGACTCGCCGTATGAAGCCCCTGAGGCCCCGGAGCTGCACCTGCATGCCGACACCGACAGCGTGCCGGCGATGGTGGAGCAGGTGTTGCAGGCGCTGCGCTGAGTTGTTTGTGGGTTGGCGGTTGCAGGTTGTGGGAGCGGCGCAAGCCGCGAAGCCACCGCACCGTCAGCCCCAAATTCATCCGTAATTGCAGCTTCGCCCCCTCCCTTGCGCCGAAGGCGGAGGGGAGGGTTGGGGAGGGGAGGGGTATGCTCTTCGCATTACGGATGAAGTCCCCTGCCGAGCATGGCTCGGCGCTACAGGGGTTCCCACAATAGGGACGTTCCCCCCCTAACGGCACATCCGGCCGTCATCTGACACCGCTAGACTGCTTGATCGTGTATCAGATGGGACTGCGTATGTTCGGGCGATTTGCCGTCACCGTTGTCGGTGGCACTGTCTTGGCGCTGGCGTTGGCCGGATGCAACCGCAAGAACGCAGAGGCGCCGCGGCAAGCCGCCGGCGCGGTGCTGGTCACTACCCAGGTCGTCGAAACCGCTCCGTGGAGCGATACGCTGCAGGCCAACGGCACCGCCAAGGCACGCGAATCCATCATCGTCACCGCCAAGGTCAGCGAAATCATCGACAAGGTGCATTTCGAGAGTGGCCAGCAGGTTGCCGCCGGTGCGCCGCTGGTGACCCTGCGCGGCCAGGCCCAGCAGGCCGCACTGGCCCAGGCGCAGGCGACGTTCGCCGAGGCCGACCGGCTGTACAAGCGCCAGCGCGAACTGGCCGCACAGCAGCTGGTTGCGCATTCAACCCTGGATACCCAGCAGTCGATCCGTGATGCCGCCGAGGCCCGCGTGCAGCAGATGCGCGCCGATATCGGCGACCGCAGCGTACGCGCGCCATTCGCCGGCGTATTGGGCATCCGCCAGGTCAGCCCGGGTTCGCTGGTCACCCCGACCACCGCGATCGCCACGCTGGACGACATCTCCCGCATGCACGTTGATTTCCAGGTGCCGGAAGCGCAGCTGGCCTCGCTGCAGAACGGCGACAAGGTCAGCGGCAGCAGCATCGCCTACCCGGGCCGCACGTTTGAAGGCACGGTCAGCACCATCGACGCCCGCGTCGATCCGGGCAGCCGCGCGATTACCGTTCGCGCCGATTTCGACAACGTCGACCATGCGCTGCGTCCGGGCATGTTGCTGGACGTGCGCCTGTACCGTCCCGAGCGCGATGCGTTGGTGATTCCGGAAATCGCGGTGGTTCAGGTCGGTCGTGACTCTTACGTGTTCCGGGTCAAGCAGGATGAAAGCGTCGAGCGCGCCGACATCAAGGCCGGTACCCGCCGCGCCGGTGTGGTGGAAATCGTCGAAGGGCTGAAGGCCGGTGACCGCATCGTCGTCGATGGCACCGGCAAGCTGCGCCCGGGCATCCGCATCCAGGATGACAAGCCGGCCAAGGCCGCCGACGCGGCCACGCCGCTGAAGCCTGCCGATGTTGCGGTACCGGCCAAGATGGCGACCGCCGGATGAAGCTGTCCGATCTTTCGATCAAGCGGCCGGTACTGGCCGTGGTGATGAGCCTGTTGCTGCTGGTGCTGGGCATCATGTCGTTCACCCGCCTGACCCTGCGCGAGCTGCCGGCCATCGATCCGCCCATCGTCTCGGTGTCGGTGGATTACACCGGTGCCTCGGCGGCAGTGATTGAAAGCCGCGTCACCCAGGTGCTGGAGGACGCGCTGGCCGGTATCGAGGGCATCGATACCATCAATGCACGCAGCACCAACGGCCGTGCCTCGGTCAGCATCGAGTTCAACGCCAACCGCGACATCGAGGCGGCGGCCAACGACGTGCGCGATGCGGTCAGCCGCGTCGCGGATCGCATGCCGGAAGAAGCGCGGCCGCCGGAAATCGCCAAGGTCGAGAGTGATGCCGACCCGATCATCTGGTTCAACATGTCGTCCTCGGTGATGGATACGCTGGAACTCAGCGATTACGCCGACCGCTATGTGGTGGACAGGTTCTCCAGCATCGACGGTGTGGCCCAGGTGCGCATCGGTGGCCGCCAGCGCTATGCGATGCGGGTGTGGCTGGACCGCGACCAGCTGGCTGCACGTGGGTTGACCGTCAACGAAGTTGAAACCGCGCTGCGCAACGAGAACGTGGAGCTGCCGGCCGGCCGGATCGAATCGGCCGACCGCGATTTCACCCTGCGCGTGGAGCGCAGCTACGTGGCCCCGGCGGACTTTGCCAGCATTCCACTGGGCAAGGGCAATGACGGTTACGTGGTGCGCCTGGGCGATGTGGCCAAGGTCGAGCTGGCCTCGTCCGAGCGTCGCGCCTACTTCCGCAGCAACGGCGAGCCGGGTATCGGCCTGGGCATCGTCAAGACGTCGACGGCCAATGCGCTGGATGTGGCGCGTGATACCCGTGCCGAAGCCGACCGCATCGCCCAGACCTTGCCGAAAGGCACGCAGATCTTCGTCGCCTTCGACAACACCACCTTCATTGAAGCCGCCGTGGAGCGCGTTTACGCCACGCTG
>QFOV01000066.1 GCA_003248565.1 Stenotrophomonas sp. | reverse complement strand
GACTACAAGGCCAGCACCGGCCTGATGGATGCGCTCGGTTTCGGCAACGATGGCCTGGTCACGATGGGCATGGGCAGCGAGCTGCGCGCACGCCTGCAGGATGGCGCCATCCATATCCGCCACGACAAGGGTGGCGACTTCGTGCTCAAGCCGCTGCGCAACGGCGGCCTGCTCGGCATCGACAGCTGGAACCGCTATGCCGTTTACCAGCGCACTGGCGGCAGCAGCCAGTGCAGCGCGCCCAGGGTATTCGTCGAACTGCCGCTGCCGCAGGATTGCCCTGTGGGCAGTGATCCACAGGCCTGCTGCGACAGCGGCAAGCTGCAGGGCTGCAATACCCTTGGCCACCGCCATGCGCTGGCCGGCGACTGGCAGGCCTCTGCGCCGGCATACCAGAAACTGTGCCAGGCCGGTGTGCGCGTTGGCTGTGAGAACCTGCGCGGCGTCTACGAGAACACCGGCGACGAAGACATCCCCGGCAAGCTGCTGTCCATCTGCAAGCGCGACGGCAAGGGCACCCATGTGGCCTGCGATGTCTACGAGACCACCAACTGGGCAATGGCCGGCCTTGGCGCGCAGCTGATGCGTGCCGCCGAAGACCTCGACAACGAAGAAGACGCCGACGCACCGGCAACGCCCAGCAAGGGCAAATCGCTGCGCAAGTAAGGCAGGAGGCGCAGGCCGCGGCAGCGGCCTGCGCTACAGTACGCACATGAACGAATTCGACCGCGTACGCGACTATCTGACCGGCCTGCAGGACCGCATCTGCGCCGCCATCGAGCAGGCCGACGGCCAGGCCCGTTTCAACGAGGACCGCTGGCAGCGCGCCGAGGGCGGCGGTGGCCGCACCCGCATCCTGCGTGATGGCGCAGTGTTCGAGCAGGCCGGCATCGGCTTCTCCGACGTCGCCGGCACGCGCCTGCCACCCTCGGCCTCCGCCAATCGCCCGGAGCTCGCAGGAGCGTCCTGGCGCGCCTGTGGCGTGTCACTGGTGTTCCACCCCAGCAACCCCTACCTGCCGACCACCCACGCCAACGTGCGCTACTTCCAGGCCGAACTGGATGGCAAGACGGTGGCGGCCTGGTTCGGCGGCGGCTTCGACCTGACCCCGTTCTATCCCTTCGACGAAGACGTGCAGCACTGGCACACGGTTGCCCGCGAATTGTGCGCACCTTACGGCGAAGACCGCTATGCCGCGCACAAGCGCTGGTGCGATGAATATTTCTTCCTCAAGCACCGCAATGAAACACGCGGCGTTGGCGGCCTGTTCTTCGACGACCTGCACGCCGACTTCGAAACCGACTTCGCTTACCTGCAGGCGGTTGGCGACGGTTTCCTCGATGCCTACCTGCCCATCGTCGAACGCCGCAAGGACACCCCGTATGGCGAACGCGAGCGCGAGTTCCAGCTGTACCGCCGTGGCCGCTACGTCGAGTTCAACCTGGTCTACGACCGCGGCACCTTGTTCGGCCTGCAGAGTGGCGGCCGCAGCGAGAGCATCCTGATGAGCCTGCCACCGCGCGTGCGCTGGGAATACGGCTATACCCCCGACAACGGCAGCGACGAAGCGCGCCTGGCCGAGTACCTGGTCCCGCGCGACTGGCTGTAGTGCCGGGCCATGCCCGGCAGGGGCTTTACCAGCAAGCCATCAGATGTGGGAGCGGCGTAAGCCGCGAAGCCCGCAGCAGTGAAATTGAGGCGTTGCCTGCAATCGGATCGACCATCAGCTTCGCGGCTTACGCCGCTCCCACAAGCTTGGATTTCTGGTGACGCCTCATGCCGAGCATGGCTCGGCACTACCTGTTGTCCTTCTTCAGGATGATGGTGATGTGGCCGTTGGTTTCCAGCAGTGCCAGGTCTACTTCATCCACTTCATCGCAACCTGCATCGCGCATCGCCTTGGCGAAATCGGCCTTGCTGACCAGCTCGCGCTGCAGCACCTTCTGCAGCACGTGGCCATGCCGCGCCAACACCACCGGTTCGCCTTCGATCACCTGCTCCATCAACGCGCTGCGGGTAGTGATCCAGCCCACGATGTAGTTCAGCGCGATCAAGGTGGCTGCAAGCAGCAGGCCGCCACCCAATGAGGTGTCCGGACCGAGCAAGGCGTTCTGCACGGCGTTGCCCAACAACACCAGCAACAACATGTCGAACGGGGTGAACTGGCCCAGTGTGCGCTTGCCCGCAACCCGCACCATCACCAGCACCACGACATAGACAATCACCGCGCGCAGGATGAACTCCCACCACGGCATCGCCAGTGCGAACAGGTCGGACATGATTCCCCTCCATCACTCGATGACCTCATCGTCGGCCGGTGCGGATAAAGATGGCGCGAGAAACTGGTCGAGAGCAGTCTCTCGTCGAAATAGTTTCAAATGACACAAAAAGAAGCCCCGCCGACCAGGGGGGGGTCGACGGGGCCGGGGAGCGGGCATTTGGGGAGGAATCCCCGCTCCGAGATCTGCTCCAGGGGATGGGAGAGATCCGCGACAGACGTTGCGTCTGTCGCGGACTATATGAGCATTCCCAACCTTGATGGATCGTGAAGATTCTGCCGCCTTTTCAAAAGAATTAAGGACAGATTCATCTGCCGAATAACACTGGCATTTACTAAATACGGCGTAACGCGACGCATTGTTTCATTTACTAAATGTTTCTAGTTAAGAAACTAGAAAATCAATGAGCTTCGTCCCAATTTTCACCGATTCCAGTGTCCACTACCAAGGGAACACGCAAGCTCGCTGCCGATGCCATTCGTTGCTCGACTTCCGCGCGCAAGGTGTCGATGAATGCGATGTCGGCCTCGAACACCAGTTCATCGTGCACCTGCAGGATCATCCTGGCCTTGTCACTGTGCCCTTGCAGCCAGGTGTCCACGCTGACCATCGCGCGCTTGATGATGTCCGCCGCGGTGCCCTGCATCGGCGCATTGATTGCGGCACGTTCGGCGCCGGCACGCAGGCCCTGGTTGCGGGCGTTGATGTCGTTCAAATACAGGCGGCGACCAAACAGGGTTTCCACATAGCCCTGCTCGCGCGCCTGCACACGCATGCGCTCCATGAAATCGCGCACCGCCGGATAGCGGCTGAAATACAGCGCCACATAATCCTGCGCCTGGCCACGATCGATGCCCAAGTTCTTGGCCAGGCCGAACGCGCTCATGCCGTACATCAGGCCGAAGTTGATCGCCTTGGCCGCGCGACGCTCGTTCGGCGTCACTTCGTCCAGCGCGCGACCGAACACTTCGGCAGCGGTGGCACGATGCACGTCCGCACCCTGCTCGAATGCGCGCACCAGGCCCGGGTCTTCCGACAGATGCGCCATGATCCGCAGCTCGATCTGCGAGTAGTCGCAGGCCATCAGCTTGCGCCCCGGCGGTGCGACAAATGCCTTGCGGATACGCCGGCCGTCCTCGGTACGGACCGGGATGTTCTGCAGGTTGGGATCGGACGAGGACAGGCGTCCGGTCGCTGCTCCCGACTGGTGGTAGCTGGTGTGCACACGGCCGGTGTCCGGGTTGACCATCTCCGGCAGCTTGTCGGTATAGGTGCTGCGCAGCTTGGTCAGGCCGCGGTATTCGAGGATGACCCGCGGCAGCTCATGCTGCTCGGCAATCGCTTCCAACGCTTCTTCATTGGTGCTGGGCTGGCCCTTGGGGGTTTTCACCAACGCCGGCAGGCCCAGCTCGTCGAACAACACCGCCTGCAGCTGCTTGGGCGAATCCAGGTTGAAGGTATGCCCTGCCAGCTCGGTGGCCTTCTGCTGCGCCGCCAGCATGCGTGCGGACAGATCGCTGCTCTGCCGCTTCAGCTCGGCCGCATCGATGCGCACGCCGTTGGCCTCGATGCGCGCGAGCACCGGCACCAGCGGCATTTCGATATCGCGGTACACGCTCTGCAGCGACGGCACCGCCGCGAGCTGCGGGCCCAGCACACGGTGCAGGCGCAAGGTGATGTCAGCGTCTTCGGCGGCGTAGGCGCCGGCTTCGTCGATGCCAACCTGGGCAAACGAAATCTGCTTTGCGCCCTTGCCCGCCACGTCCTCGAACTTGGTGGTGGTGTAGCCAAGATACCGCTGCGCCAGCGAGTCCATGTCGTGGCGGGTAGCGGTGGAGTTCAGCACGAAGCTTTCCAGCATGGTGTCGTCGGCATAGCCCTGCACGTCGACGCCGTGGCGGCGCAGTACATGGATGTCGTACTTGCCGTGCTGGCCGAGCTTCTTCTTGCCGGCATCTTCCAGCAGCGGCTTGAGCGCATCCAGCACCTGCTGCATCGGCAGCTGTGCCGGCGCACCCGGATAGATGTGGCCGACCGGGATGTACGCGCCCTTGCCGGGTTCGACCGCCAGACTGATGCCGACCAGATTGGCGCGCATCGCGTCCAGCGCATCGGTTTCGGTATCGAAGGCGAATTCATCGGCGGCCTGCAGACGTTCCACCCAGGCCTGCAGCTGCTCGCTGGTGAATACCGTTTCGTATTCACCCTTGGCCGCCATCGCCGGGTCCAGCCCTGCAACCGGCTCACTGTCGACGGCCTTGGCATAGCCAGCGGCAGTGCCGCGCAGGCTGGGCTTGCTGTCGGCAGCGACGTCGGGCGCGGCAACCCCACCCAGCTCGCGCAACGCCTGGGTGAAGCCGTAGCGCGCATACAGGCCACGCAGCGACTCCACGTCCTGCTCGCGCAGCTGCAGGTCGCGTGGTCCCTGTTCCAGCGGCACGTCGGTGCGGATGGTGACCAGATCGCGGTTCAAGGGCAGGCGCGGCAGCGCGGCGCGCAGGTTCTCACCGATCTTGCCCTTCATGGCAGGTGCGGCAGCAATCACGCCGTCAAGATCGTTGTACTCGGCCAGCCATTTGGCGGCGGTCTTGGGGCCGCACTTCTCCACGCCCGGCACGTTGTCGACGGTATCGCCCATCAACGCGAGGTAATCGATGATCTGATCGGCGCGCACGCCGAACTTGTCGATCACCGCCGCGTCCGAGTCGGTGCGGCTGCCGGTCATGGTATTGACCAGCACCACGCCTGGACGCACCAGCTGGGCGAAATCCTTGTCGCCGGTGGAGATGGTGACTTCCAGTCCATCCGCAGCGGCGGCCAGCGCCAGCGTGCCGATCACGTCATCGGCCTCGACACCGTCGACGCGCAGGATGTCGATGCCCAGCGCCTGCACGATGTCGCACATCGGCTGCACCTGCGAGCGCAGGTCGTCGGGCATCGGCGGACGGTTGGCCTTGTACTCGGCATACATGTCGTCGCGGAAGGTCTTGCCCGGCGCATCGACCACGAAGGCCACGTATTCGGGCTTTTCCTTCAGCGTGGACCGCAGCATGTTGACCACGCCAAACAGCGCGCCGGTAGGCTCGCCATTGGCGTTGGTCAGTGGCGGGAGCGCGTGGAACGCGCGGTACAGGTAACTGGAACCGTCTATAAGGACTAATCTGCTCATGCGCTGATTCTACGCGGCGGACCGTTGCCGCATGTGGACAGGCATAATCGAACCATTCCCACCGAAGGATGCGACCCGATGAAATCCCTGCTGCTGATTCCCCTGTTGGCCCTGGCCGGCTGCGCCTCCCTCGGCGGCGGCTCGCCTCCGGTAGATGTCAAAGGTGCGGATATCACGCGCAAGTCGATGGACAACGGCGACACCATCGAGGAATACCGGGTCGGCGGCACCCTGCGCATGGTCAAGGTGACCCCGTCGCGCGGCGCACCGTTCTACATGTACGACCGCGATGGCGACGGCCGCATGGACAGCGACAAGGACGGCACCAAGCCGGTGTACTGGAAGCTGTATAGCTGGTGATCTTCTACCCCCTCCCTTGCGCGAAGCGCAGGGGAGGGTTGGGGAGGGGTGCTTTTGGCGGCCAAGCCTGAAGGCCAGCAGGCCCATTCACCCGGCACAACAAAGCCCTCGATCGAGGGCTTTGTTGATTTTGGTTTCTTGTTTCTTTGGGGCCACCGCGTGAAGCACCCCTCCCCAACCCTCCCCTTTGCCTACGGCAAAAGGGAGGGGGCACAAGCCCTCGCTCAGGGGGCCTTTGTTGATTCTGGTTGCTGGTTTCTTTGGCGACACAGCGGGAAGCAACCCCTCCCCAGCCCTCCCCTTCGCTGCGCGAAAGGGAGGGGGCTCAAAGCCTCAGCGGATTACCAGCACCGGGACCGTGCTGCGGGCCAGCACTTCGGAGGTCTGGCTGCCCAGCAGTACCCGGGTGACGCCACGGCGACCATGCGAGGTCATCACCACCAGATCGCTGTTGCAGGCCTTGGCGGTGTCGATGATGCCGTCGGCGGCGTAGCGGTCCAGCACGTGGTGGGTCTGCACGTCGGCGACATCGGCGGCGTGCGCGGCGGCCAATGCCGGCTGCAGGATCTTCTGTGCGGCTTCCTCGCGGTCCTTCTTGTACTCCGGGCTGGCCTCGTAGCCGGCGCTCCAGCCCATGGCGTCGTACATGCCCACCGCCCACGGCTCGGAAACCGTGACGATGTCGGCATGCGCGCCCAGCTGGGCGGCCAGCTCCAAGCCCTTGGCCAGGCCCTTGGCGGAAAGCTCGGAACCGTCGGTGGCGATCAGGATGCGCTTGTACATGGCAGTTCTCCTTGGATGAAGGGTGGTGGTGACACCATTGCACACCCGATGTTGCCCCCATGCCTTGCGCGAGATCAAACCCGGCCGATCAGGCGCTGACCCATACCTCCCAGTGTGGTCCGCGCTGCTGCCAGTCGAATTCCACCGGCAAGAACTTCTCGATAAGCCTGGCATTGCTGCGCAGGTGGTCGCTGAGCGTGGCGGTGGTGAAGCGACCGCCGCCGGCCAGGGCCATTGGCAACAGCAACTGGTCGGACAGGTGCTCGCCCACGCAGGCACCGCCCTCCAGGTAGGCCTGCACGGTGTCGGCCAGCCGACGCGCCACGTCCTCGGCAGCCAGCCCGCGCTCGCCATGGCTGTCGAAATGCTCGACATGCTGGTCATGCCGCACCGTCACCGAGGCCACATTGCCCGGCCCCAGTGCCGGCCGCACCACCCGCACATGGCGTGGATGGGCGTCCACGCCGAAGCGCTTGGCCAGCACATCCAGCTCGCGCTGGCCGATGGCGGCAGGCAGGCCCGATACCAGCACCTGCGCTTCCAGCGCCTGCAAGGGCCCGCGCACGCTTAACTCGAGTGGCTGCAGCTGCGCACACGCCTGCACCGTCGCTTCCAGCACCCCGCCACCGGCCGGATGGAAGCCCGGCACATGCAACTGCAGGTCCGCCTGCACGCCCATCCGCGCCAATGCCGGCAGATAGCAGCTGCTGATGAAGTCGGCACTCGGTGCCATCGGATTGTGCGTACCACCTTCCAGCCGCACACATGACGGCGCGGAAGCCTGCCATAGCGCAGGCAGCACTGTCTGCAGCACCAACGTCGCCGAGCCGGCGCTGCCGATGGCGAAGTGGTAGTCGCCCGCCTGCACGATGCCAGGCACGAAACGCAGCGTGGTCGCCCCCAGCGCAGCGCCTTCCACCTGCGCATTGCTGATCCGCGCTGCGGCGTTGACCGCGGTCAAATGCTGGCGCATCAATCCCGGCCGCGGACGCTTGCCACGGATGTCCTGCATGGCAAAGCCAATCCCGGTGCACAGGCTCAAGCTCAGCGCAGAGCGCAGCAACTGCCCGCCGCCCTGGGTTCCATCGATTTCAATCATTTCCATTGTCTTGCCTTCCTGTGGCGCCCCACCGCAGTGGAGCGCCATTTTGTCTTATCCCTTCACACACACCACCTGACGCAGGGTATGCATGATCTCAACCAGATCGCGCTGCGCCTCCATCACCGCCTCGATCGACTTGTAGGCGGCCGGTGACTCATCCACTACCTCGGCGTCCTTGCGGCACTCCACGTGCGCAGTGGCCTTGATGTGGTCATCCACGCTGATCAGCTTGCGCGCCTTGGTGCGGCTCATCACGCGGCCGGCACCGTGGCTGCAGCTGTGGAAGCTGTCCTCGTTGCCCAGCCCGCGCACGATGAAGCTCTTGGCGCCCATGCTGCCCGGGATGATGCCCATCTCGCCCTTGCGCGCGCTCACTGCGCCCTTGCGCGTCACCAGCACATCCTTGCCGAAGTGGTGCTCGCGGTTGACGTAGTTGTGGTGGCAGTTGACCGCCTCGGCCTGCGCCTCGAACGGCTTGCTGATCACCGTGCGTGCGGCCGCAACCACATTGCGCATCATCACCTCGCGGTTGATGCGGGCGAAACGCTGTGCCCAGTCCACCGCGAATACGTAGTCGCCGTAATGCGCGCTGCCTTCCGGCAGGTACGCCAGGTCCTGGTCCGGCAGGTTGATCATCCAGCGACGCATCTCCTGCTTGGCCAGTTCGATGAAGTAGGTGCCGATGGCATTGCCGACGCCACGCGAGCCGGAGTGCAGCATGAACCACACGCGCTGCGCTTCATCCAGGCATACCTCGACGAAGTGGTTGCCGGTACCCAGCGTTCCCAGATGCTTGAGGTTGTTGGTGTTCTTCAGCTTGGGGTGACGCTCGCAGATCAGGGCGAAGTCGGCAGCGAGCTGCGACCAGCCTTCCACTGCCAGCTCCGGTGCTGTATCCCAGCTGCCCTTGTCGCGGCCGCCTCGGGTCACGCTGCGACCGTGCGGTACTGCGCGTTCGATCGCGCTGCGCAAGGCCGACAGGTTGTCCGGCAGGTCGCTGGCGGTCAGCGTGGTACGGGTGGCGATCATGCCGCAGCCGATGTCCACGCCGACCGCAGCCGGAATGATGGCGCCGATCGTCGGCACCACCGAACCCACGGTCGCACCCTTGCCAAGGTGGACGTCGGGCATCACCGCCACCCATTGATGGATGAAGGGCAGGCGCGCGATGTTCTTCAGCTGCTCGCGGGCTTCATCTTCCAAGGGCACGCCGCGCGTCCACAGCTTGATCGGTGCCGCACCCGGCTCCTGGATGACGTTGTAATTGGTGTCGTTCATTGATGGCTTTCCTGTCATCTTCAAATCAAAGGTGCGGTGACAAAGGGGAGTGGAACTGTCTGCAGTACCAGAGCAGGTCTGGCAAGGCAGCCGGGACTTGAACCCGACCCCGAAGGGCTTCCAATGTAGTTCCACCTGCATTCACCGCGTGCAACATCTGCAAAAGGTGCCGGCCTGCACGACGAAGGTTGAAGGAACATCCTGCTCTAACCAGACTGAGCTACCGCTGCGTTTCCACAACGGGCGGGATTCGAACCCGCGACCCGGAGCTTAAGAGGCTGTAGTTCCTTCGGCATTCGTGCACGCCGACGTTGAAACGTGTTCATGCCGAAACATGAAGCAATACGAACAAGGTGCCGGCAGATACGACAAGAATGATGGAACGTTTCACCGCTGTGCCACGAGGGCAAGGCGGCGATCCTGCTCCATCCACTGAGCTACCGATGCATCGCGGCATCGAGCGGGAATCGAACCCGCGACCTGGAGCGTGAAAGGCTGTAGTTCCATCGGCATTCGTACAAGCCGACATTGAGGGGGTGGGAGCAGACGGCAAGGGTTGGACTGACTCTCCGGATTCGAACCGGAGTGAACAACCAATGTAGTCAGGCCGGCATCCGCCTTCTCCCATGAAATAGTCTCCAGGCCCGGCCGGCCCCATTGCCGACCGGGCATCACATCGGCGACATCCGTATCGCCCTTACAGATCCATTGCCGCGATCCGCTCCACCCAGCGCGGACGCTGTGCCGGCGGCAGGCTGGCGTTGGCCAGCAGCTCGAACACCGCATCGCTGAAACCGCCGATATGCAGCACGTCCTCGCGCTCTACCGTCTGGCTGCTGGCTACCGGCTGCAGATCAATGCAGACCAGCTGCGCGTGTGGGCAACGCGCCTTCAGCGCGGCCCACTCACGCATGGTTGCGGTCTCACGGTTGCCGCGGGTGTCACGCCAGCTTTCGTTGTCCGACACCAGCACCAGCAGATCCACCTGCGCCCGCTTGCCGTTGAGGTAGGCCAGCGGTGCACTTACCGACGTACCGCCACCATTGATTGCCAACTGCTTTGCCAGGGACATCACGCTGTCACGCGGGTTCAACTGCTGTGGATGCACCTCGGTATCGAACGGCAGCACCTGCACCTGCGGGTGACCGCGCAACACACAGGCCGCGATCAAGGCCGCCACGTCGACGCACCGCGCCGCCGAGCTTGCCCCCTTGCGATAGCCGGTCACCGGCCACTGCATCGAACCGGAGACGTCCACCGCCACAACTACGTTGCCCTGCAATGCCGGCACTGACGCGGTCGCCATTTCCATCGCGTCCTGCAGCGCGTCCAGGATCGGACGCGGCAGTGCCGCACCGGCGTGGTAGGCCATCAGCAGCTGGTAGGGCAGCACCCGCGAACGGGCGATCTGCTGCGGGTCACGCAGCTTCGCTGCCACTTCAGCCACCATCGCCGCATCCTCGAACACACCGTGACGGGCAAAGGTGTTCAAGTTCATCCGCAGCTGCTGCCAGCTTGAGTTGCGCGCCAGCACCGACCACTGCGCGGCATCCAATGCCAGCGCGCTGTAATACTGGAACGGCAGGTCCGGCAGCATCCCACGCGGTTCGCGCTTGAACGCCTCGTAGGCACGCAGTTCTGCAGGCAACAGCGCCTCGTCGTACGGCCGTCCGATCACCCAGGCATACAGCGCCTCACGCGCGGCATCCTGCGGCTTGGGGTGGACCATACGGATCACATCGGCCAGCGACGGCTGGTTGCCGATCGCCGCACGGATGATCGCCTTCGGCGACGCCTGCTCCAGCCACTGCCGCAGCAGGCGCTTCGGCAACGACCCCAACGAACGGCGACCTACCCGACCACTGCGCATGATCTGCACGAAGGTGCGCAGCATGCGGCCGTTGTCGATCACATGCGGGAAGGCCGCGGCAAAGGCCTCGCCATCACGCACGCTCAGCAGCGCCAACAGCAGTGCCGGCACGTCCTTCATGTGCGCCACACCGTGGGCATAGGCGGCGGTGCGGGCAATGAAGCCGGCATCGACCTCGTTGCACAGCGCCTGCACCTGCTCCAGCTGCGTATCGGCGCTGGCGTAGAAGGTGCTGTTCAAGCAACCGGTGGCAGCGAACAGGGCCAAGGCCGCACGCGGGTCACGGGCATAGGCCGATCCACCGGCCTCGTTGCGGACCGTGGCCTTCGGCAGCAGGGCGCCACGGAAGGATGCGAACAGGTTTGCGTTGGCCATTTCGTACTCCTTGGCGGGAACTGCCCGCCGCTTGTCCTGCCCCTATAAACGCAATGGCCGTGCCAACTTTTCCATTCCTCTATCAATTCATTGATTTACAAAGGTATTTTTAATTTCCAGGAGTGGATTCGCGCATCTGCGATGCGGACTTACGTATACTTTCAGCGCGCTTTTTATAGGAATGGATATGTCCAAGCGTCAGGTCATCTTTGGCATGCTCGGTACCCAGCTCGATTCGGGCAGCGGCCCCGGTCGCTGGGAAAAATGGCGGCCCACCGTAGCCCTGGGCATGCATGAAGACTTCCAGCCCGATCGCATCGAGCTGATGCTGGACGAGCGCCGCTTCAGCCGGCTGGCCAAACTGGTGCAGGAAGATCTGGCACTGGTATCACCCGGTACCGAGCTGCGCCTGCACGACACCTACCTGGTCGATCCCTGGGAATTCGAAGGCGTCTACGCACGCCTGCACGACTTTCTCGCGGCCTATCCATTCCAGCCGGACGAGGAGGACTACTACGTCCACATCACCACCGGCACCCACGTCACCCAGATCTGCTGGTTCCTGCTGACCGAGAGCCGCCACTTCCCCGGCCGCCTGCTGCAGACCTCGCCGCCGCGCAAGCAAGGCAATGGCGACCCCGGCAGCCACACCGTGATCGATCTGGACCTGTCGCGCTACGACCACATCGCCCAGCGCTTCGCCCAACAGCAGCTGCAGGATCGCGACCTGCTCAAGAGCGGCATCGCCACCCGCAACCCGGCCTTCAACCGGATGATCGAGCAGATCGAGAAAGTCGCGACGCGTTCGCGCGCACCGATGCTGCTGACCGGCCCCACCGGTGCCGGCAAGAGCCAGTTGGCCAAGCGCGTATTCGAGCTGAAGAAGCTCAAGCACCAGTTGCCAGGTCGCTTCGTCGAGGTGAACTGCGCCACCCTGCGTGGCGATGGCGCGATGAGCACCTTGTTCGGCCACACCAAGGGTGCCTACACCGGCGCCAGCAGCGACCGCGCCGGCCTGCTGCGCTCGGCCCACCAAGGCCTGCTGTTCCTCGACGAGATCGGCGAGCTGGGCGCCGACGAACAGGCCATGCTGCTGCGCGCCCTGGAAGAGAAGCGCTTCCTGCCGGTTGGCAGCGACCGCGAGGTGGAAAGCGACTTCCAGCTGATTGCCGGCACCAACCGCGACCTGCAACACGACGTCCGCCAAGGCCGCTTCCGCGAAGACCTGCTGGCGCGCCTGAACCTGTGGACCTACCAACTGCCCGGCCTGGCCGAACGCAGCGAGGACATCGAGCCCAACCTGGAATTCGAGCTGGAACGCTGGTCACGCGAACAGCACGAACGCGTGCGCTTCAACGCCGAAGCGCGTAGCCGCTATCTGACATTCGCCACCAGCAGCGAAGCAGCATGGCGCGGTAACTTCCGCGACCTCGGCGCCAGCGTGGTGCGCATGGCGACGCTGGCCAATGCCGGCCGCATCCAGGCCGACGGCGTCGATGAAGAAATCAACCGCCTGCGCACGCAATGGCATGGCGACGATGATGCATCGCCATTGCAGGCATTGCTCGGCGATGCGGCAAACCAGCTGGACCGCTTCGATCGCGTGCAGCTGGAAGAAGTGGTACGCGTCTGCCTGCGCTCAAAGAACCTGTCTGCGGCTGGCCGTGAACTGTTCGCGGTATCGCGCACGCAGCGCGCCAGCACCAACGACGCCGACCGCCTGCGCAAATACCTGGCCAAGTTCGATCTGGACTGGGAGCAGCTGCAGAATCACGCAACCCAACTGTAGTGCCGAGCCATGCTCGGCAGTCCTTCACGCACAGGCTAATACGCCGACCACTCCCCGGGTGCGCTGCGCTTACCCGGGCTACATCAAATCACCGTCAAATTCGCGTACGCCATCACCAGCCACTTGCTGCCGGCGTCGGCGAACTCGACCTGCACGCGCGCATGCTGGCCGTTGCCTTCGTAGTCGGTGACCATGCCTTCGCCAAACTTGGGGTGATTGACCAACGCACCCAGCTTGATCGGCGGCGCTTCGATATTGGCGTGACCGCCCATCACCCGGTTGGCACCCAGCGAGGCCGGGCGCGAGACCTGCACCTTGGGACGAACCTCGTTGAGCAGCTCGCGCGGAATTTCGCGCAGGAAACGTGACGGCAGACTGTAGTTGTCCTGGCCGTGGATGCGGCGCGACTCGGCATAGCCCAGCACCAGCTTCTGCCGCGCGCGGGTAATGCCGACGTAAGCCAGACGACGCTCTTCTTCCAGACGCCCACTTTCTTCCAGCGAGCGTGCACTCGGGAACAGGCCTTCTTCCATGCCAGCCAGGAACACCAGCGGGAATTCCAGACCCTTGGCCGAGTGAAGTGTCATCAGCTGCACACCCTCTTCGCCCGCCTGCGCCTGGCCTTCGCCAGCTTCCAGCGAGGCGTAGGACAGGAAGGCGACCAGCTCGCTCATGTCCTCGGCACCCTCCTCGATGTCGTCTTCGCGACGCACGAAGCGCGAGGCTACCGAGATCAATTCGTCGAGGTTGTCGGTACGCGATTCCGAGTCCAGCGCGTTGCGGCTTTCCTTGCCCCAATGCTCACGCAGCGCCGAACGCGACAGCACGTGATCGATACGCTCGGACAGATCCATGTCGCCGGTCTCGGCGGTGATCTGCTGCACCAGGTTGATGAAGCCGGCCAGGGCGTTCTTGGCGCGCGAGGTCAGGTCGGTGCCCTGCGTGGCCAGCATCGCCGCTTCCCACAATGGCAGCGCCTGCTGGCGCGCAATGCGCCGCACTTCATCCAGGGTACGCTCGCCGATGCCGCGCGTCGGCGTATTCACCGCACGCTCGAA
>QFOV01000065.1 GCA_003248565.1 Stenotrophomonas sp. | reverse complement strand
CTGCCGCAGCGCGTGAAGCGCTTCGTGGTGATGGGCGGCGCGATCACCGGCCATGGCAACATCACCCCGGCCGCCGAGTTCAATATCGCCTTCGATCCGGAATCGGCGCATATCGTCTTCACCTCGTTCCCGTTCATCGAAGTCGCGGACTGGGAGGCCACCATCGCCCACGGCCTGCTGCACCGTGATGTCGAACAGTGGCTTGCTGCAGATACCGACAAGGCGCGTTTCTACGAACTGATCTCACGCCAGACCCGGCTGTGGTCGGAAGACAGCCGCGGTGAGCGCTGGTATGCCGCCGATGCGCTGGCGATGGCCTGGGCGCTGCAGCCGGAGGGCGGCAAGGTGGTTGAGCAACGGCCGCTGTCGATCGAACTGACCGGCACCCGTACCCGTGGTGCCACCATCGTCGACTGGAACCGCCAGACCGGTGTGGCGGACAATACGGCGCTGCTGATCGGCTACGACCAGGCCCGCTTCGAGGCCCAGGTGCGTGGGGCGCTGCTGGGCCAGTAATGGCCCCGGGGAATGGTTCAGTAAGCACGACTTGCCTGTTGCGGCAAGCCGTGCTTATAATGGCGGTCTTGACCACCAGCCCACACGGTGCGAGCCCATGAAGGCCGATATCCATCCTGATTACCACAACGTCGTTTTCCACGACGTGACCTCTGATTTCAAGTTCCTGACCCGTTCGACCATGTCCTCCAAGGAAACGGTCAAGTGGGAAGACGGCGAAGAGTATCCGCTCGTCAAGGTTGAAATTTCCTCGGCTTCGCACCCGTTCTACACGGGCAAGCACAAGGTTATCGATACCAGCGGCCGCATCGACAAGTTCCAGAAGCGCTACGCGCGCTAACCGAACTGTTGTTGCTGCACAGACAACGGCCGCGCCCTGCGCGGCCGTTGTTTTGTCTTGTGTGTCGTACGGCTGAACCCTTGCGGAATCGGGCGGTTGTGCCAGTGCGACGCTGTGTCGCGCGGAAACTCCGGCTATAAGACTTTTGTCTTCGCAAACTGCAAATGCTGCTGTGCGATAATCGTCGGAACCGCAGTGGAAAACTGCGGAATTCCTTCACGCGCCTGCCCGCACCCCTTTTGTCAGGACAGGCGCCTTCCACTTGAGGAGCGCACACTGTGTCCGATCTTGATCAGGTCACGCTCAACGCCGGCGAAAAGTCGGTCGTTCTGCCTGTCGTCAAACCCGTACTGGGCAATAACTGTGTCGATATCTCGAAGCTGACCAAGGAAACCGGTCTCTTCACCTACGACTCGGGCTACACCGCCACCGCCAGCTGCAAGTCGGCCATCACCTACATCGATGGCGACAACGGCGTGCTGTTGTATCGCGGCTATCCGATCGAGCAGCTGGCCGCCAAGTCCAGCTTCGTCGAAGTGGCTTACCTGCTGATCAATGGCGATCGTCCGAGCGCCGACCAGCTGAAGGCTTTCGAAGCCGAATTGACCGCTGAAGCCGGCGTTGATGAATCCATCAACACCTTGATCGGCAGCTTCGCCAAGGACGCACATCCGATGGCGATCCTGACTGCCTCGATCGCGCAGTTGTCGGCCAAGTACCACGCCTCGCTGGACCTGGAAGACGCCGAGCAGCGCCGCCAGGCAGCCGTGCGTCTGATCGCCAAGGTGCCGACCCTGTCGGCGCTGATCTACCGCCACGGCGCTGGCCTGCCGGCCAACAAGCCGGACACCTCGCTGGACTACGTCAGCCGCTTCCTGAAGCAGACCTTCGAGTCGGCCGATGGCAAGTACGACCTGAACAAGGACGTGGTCAAGGCACTGGACCTGCTGTTCATCCTGCATGCCGACCACGAGCAGAACGCCTCGACCTCGACCGTGCGTCTGGTCGGTTCCACCGGCGCCAACCCGTATGCATCGGTCGCCGCTGGCGTCACCGCGCTGTGGGGCCCGGCACATGGCGGCGCCAACGAAGCCGTGCTGAAGATGCTGGAAGAGATTGGTTCGGCCGACAATGTCGAGTCCGCCGTGGTCAAGGCCAAGGACAAGACCTCGGGCTTCCGCCTGATGGGCTTCGGTCACCGCGTGTACAAGAACTTCGACCCGCGCGCCAAGGTCATCGGTGAGATGACCAAGCAGGTGCTGGGTCAGCTCGGCGTGCAGGATCCGCTGCTCGACGTTGCCGTCAAGCTGGAGCAGGCTGCGCTGCAGGACGAGTACTTCGTTGCCCGCAAGCTGTACCCGAACGTCGACTTCTACAGCGGCATCATTTACAAGGCGCTGAACATCCCGACCGAGATGTTCACGGTCATGTTCGCCCTGGGCCGTACCGCTGGCTGGGTGTCGCATTGGCTGGAGCAGCAGGTTGATCCGGAAATGAAGATCGGCCGTCCGCGCCAGGTCTACACCGGCCACGACGTGCGCGACTACAAGTAATGGCAACGGCGCAGCAATGCGCCGCTTCCATCACGATGAAAACCCCGCTCCGGCGGGGTTTTTGTTTGTGCGCCACTCCTGCAAAAACAGGGGTGTCCTGTAGTGCCGAGCCATGCTCGGCAGAGGCTTTACCGGGAATGCCCCTGCCGAGCATGGCTCGGCACTACGCTCCCTCCCTTTGCCGCAGGCAAGGGGAGGGTTGGGGAGGGGTAGCTTCTTCGGCTTTTCGTGCATTGCCAGCGTCGCGGCTTGCGCCGCTCCCACAAGCGCGGATGGATGCCCGGTAGTGCCGAGCCATGCTCGGCAGATGCTTTACCGGGAATGCCCCTGCCGAGCATGGCTCGGCACTACCTCTGCTCTTGCGCCAGCAATTGCTTCAGCTGCGCCAAAGTCGCGCGCGGCAGGGGCTTGCCATCGTCCGCCGAAACAGGCGGCTGCCGCAGTGCATCCTCGGGCAGCACGACCAGTTCGAAGGCGATGCCATCAGCGGCGAACTCGCAGCCTGGATAGTGCTGTTTGGACGAATGTCCTGCCAAACGCAGGGACCAGGTGCGCGCCTCGGCAGGAATGTGCTGTTCGTGAAGAAAGCGCTGCACGGCATCGGGATCATCGCAATGCAGGTGCAGGATGACCGGGCTGTCGCCGGTGGCAAGTCCACTCAGCACTGCGCCGGCCAGGCGTGGCTGGAAGGCCTGCAGGAACTGCATGGCCTGCGCTGCAGATTCGCGACGCTCGTGCAGCGCGCCGGGTTGGCTGCCGGAGGCGAACAGCAACTGATGCTCGCGCAGCGCCTGCTCGATCTCGCCCAGGCGCGGCCACAAGGCTTCGCTGGCGACGCCGAGCCTTGCGGCGGCTTTGCGGCGGGCGTGTTCGATGTCATGGATGCCGCTTTCGGCGATCAAGCGGGCAGCCTCCTGCGCGATCAATTGCCGTTCGCGGGCATTGCGCGGGAGGGAGTGCGGTGGCGTTGACGGCATCGGGCTCTGGCCTTGGGCTTGCTGGCCCGATTGTAGGCAGGCGACGGGGCTTGCGCCCGGCCGCCTGCTGGGTTGATCAGAAGATGTCGAACGCGGCGTCGTTGGTTGCGTGGTCCTGCTGTCCGAAGTCGAAGTCCTGCACGCGATCCAGGTCTTCGGTCTTGACCCATTCCGTGGCGCCGTTGATGGTCGCCTGCACCATGCCGGACGGTGGGTCGTTCCTGGCGATGGGAGCGTCCTTCAGCGCAACGCGCATGTAGTCGATCCAGATCGGCAGGGCCGCCTTGCCGCCGTATTCGCGGTAGCCCAGCGAGCGGAAGTCGTCGCGGCCGACCCACACGGTGGTTGCCAGCGGGCCGCCGAAGCCGGAGAACCAGGCGTCGCGGTGGTCATTGGTGGAACCGGTCTTGCCGCCCACGTCTTCGCGGCCCAGGACCTTGGCCGCGGTGCCGGTGCCGCGCTGGACCACGTCACGCATCATCGAGACCAGCTGGTAGGCGGTGCGTTCGTCGATGGCGCGCGGCGCAGTGCGGGCATCCGGGTTCACCGGCTTTGCCGGCTCGATGGCCTCAGGCTTGGCTTCTGCCGGCTTGGCGGCAACCGGAGCGGGTGCCACCTCGGCGCCGAAATTGAAGCCGTCCACCACCTGGCTCACCGGTGCCGCGCCTGCGGTCGAGGTGCCGCCGCAGCCGCGGCAGGCCATGGCCGGGTTTTCCTTGAAGATCACGTTGCCATCGCGGTCCTTGATCTCGTCCACGACCCAGGTGTCCACGCGTGAGCCGCCGTTGGCGAACACCGCGTAACCGCGGGCGACCGACAACGGGGTCAGCGAGGCGGTACCCAGCGACATCGACAGGTTCGGCGGCAGCTCGGCTTCCTGGAAGCCGAATTCGCTGATGTACTTGCGCGCATAGTCCACGCCCATGCTGTCGAGCAGGCGCACGGATACCAGGTTGCGTGATTGCACCAGTGCTTCGCGCAGACGCATCGGGCCGCGGAAGCCGCCGCCATCGTTCTGCGGCTGCCAGGTCTTGCCGCGACGGTCGCGGAATACCACCGGTGCATCCAGCACGATCGAGGCCGGGTTGAAGCCCTTGTCGAAGGCGGCCGCATAGATGAACGGCTTGAAGCTGGAGCCGGGCTGGCGGCGTGCCTGGGTGGCGCGGTTGAACTTGTTGCCGGCAAAGCTGAAGCCGCCGACGAGGGCACGCAACGCGCCGCTTTCAGCATCCACCGAGACCAGTGCACTTTGACCGCGCGGGATCTGGTCGATCAGCCATTCGCCTTCCTTGCTGCCAGCGCGCACGCGGATCATGTCGCCGCGGGTGGCCAGCTTGGCGGGGCTGCGGTTGGTCCAGCGGCTGGACGCCACCGGCAGCACCAGTTCGCTGCGGTCGGCCAGCACCACGGTGATGCTGCCGTCGGCATGGGTAGCCGAGACCACGGCAGCCTGCAGGCCCGATTGGGTCGGGATGCCGGCGATATGCCGGGCCAATGCGGTGCTGTCGGCATCGGCAGCGACGTCGAAGTGCTGTTCGACGCCGTGCCAGCCGTGGCGGTGGTCATAGGTGAGCAGGCCATCGCGCACCGCCGTGTTGGCGGCGTCCTGCAGCTGGCCATTGATGGTGGTGGTGACGTGGTAGCCCTTGTTGAGCACGTCGCTGCCGTATTTGGCGATCATTTCCTGGCGCACCAGCTCGGCCACGTAGGGCGCATAGACCTGAACCGGCGGCTCATGCGGGCTGGCATGCATGGCCACGGACTTGGCTGCATCGGCCTCGGCCTGGCTGACGTAGCCCAGGTCGGCCATGCGCTGCAGCACATAGTTGTCACGGCGCTGGCGTGCGCGCTCGGGGTTGCTCAGCGGGTTGCCGCTGGAGGGGAACTTGGGGATGCCGGCCAGCGAGGCCATTTCGTCCAGGTCGAGGTCACCCAGCTTCTTGCCGTAGTAGTACTCGGCGGCGGCGCCGATGCCATAGGCGCGGTTACCGAAGAAGCTCTTGTTGAGGTACAGCTCGAAGATCTCGTCCTTGCTCAGTTCGCTCTCGATTTTGCGGGCGAGCAGGATTTCGGCGAACTTGCGGGTGTAGCTGACCTCGCTGCTGAGGAAGAATTGCCGCGCAACCTGCTGGGTGATGGTCGATCCGCCGGGTACACCGTCCTTGGAACCGGTGCGCGCGATCAGCCACACGGCACGGGCAATGCCCTTGTAGTCGATGCCGTCGTGTTGGTAGAAACGGGCGTCCTCGGTAGCCAGGAAGGCCTGCTTCAGGCGCTCCGGGACGTCCTTCATCTGTACCGGGTAACGGCGGGTCTCGCCGAATACCGCCATCAATTTCCCTTCGTTATCATAGACATACATTGGCTCCTGCAGCTCGACATTGCGCAGCGCCTGCACGTCCGGGAGCTTGGACGAGACAACGTAATAGAGTGAACCGATGGCGATTGCGCCGACCAGGGAGAAGGCGACAAAGAGGGCCAGCAGCCAACGCAGCCAGCGACGAAAACGTGGCATCCAGAAGTCCCGATTGCGGTTTTTGTAGCCGCAGAGTATAGATTACGCAGGGGAGCGGCTGGGGCCGCATCCTGGGGAGAGCAAATGGGATACAGCTGGGCGACGTGATGCAGATCGCGTCTCGCATTCCGGATGGTTGCCATTTGCTGAAAAAACGTTATTAATGCGCCGACGCAAGACTTGCGTCCAAGTGCCCGTCGGCAGGGGAGAATCCGTGGGGCTTATCCCAAAGAGTCAGACGCCCATCATTGGCGTCGACATCAGTTCGACTGCGGTAAAGCTGCTTCAGCTTTCCCGCAGCGGTAACCGTTTCCGCGTGGAACATTACGCTGTGGAACCTCTTCCGCCGAATGCGGTGGTGGAGAAAAACATTGTCGAAGTCGAAGCAGTCGGCGAAGCAATTCGGCGGGCTGTTGCGCGTTCGGGAAGCAAGGCCAAAGGGGCGGCCGCTGCTGTTGCGGGCTCTGCGGTGATCACAAAGGTGATCCCGATGCCGGCGGACCTGGACGAAAGCGATCTGGAAGCACAGGTCGAGCTGGAGGCGGTGAACTACATCCCGTACCCCATCGACGAAGTGAACCTCGATTTCGAAGTGCTGGGTCCAGTGCCGAACAATCCAGAAATGGTGCAGGTACTGTTGGCCGCGTCGCGCTCGGAGAACGTGGAGCTGCGTCAGTCCGCGCTCGAGCTGGGCGGGCTGACCGCCAAGGTGATGGATGTGGAGGCGTTCGCGATCGAGAACGCGTTCGCATTGGTCGCCAGCGAGCTGGCTGTACCCAGTGATGGCGTGGTGGCGCTGGTCGATATCGGCGCAACCATGACCACGCTCAACGTATTGCGCGGTGGCCGCAGCCTGTACAGCCGCGAACAGGTGTTCGGTGGCAAGCAGCTCACCGACGAGGTGATGCGCCGCTACGGCCTGAGCTACGAGGAAGCAGGTCTGGCCAAGCGCCAGGGCGGCTTGCCGGAGAGCTACGAGGTTGAAGTGCTTGAGCCGTTCAAGGAGGCGACGGTGCAGCAGATCAGCCGCCTGTTGCAGTTCTTCTATGCGGGCAGCGAGTTCAACCGCGTTGACCACATCGTGCTGGCCGGCGGCTGTGCGGCCTTGATCGGCTTGCCGACCATGGTCGAAGAACAGCTTGGCGTGGCGACCTCGGTCGCCAACCCCCTGGCGCAGATGACGCTGGGGCCGAAGGTCCAGGCGCATGCGCTGAACCAGGATGCGCCTGCACTGATGATCGCGACGGGTCTGGCCATGAGGGGGTTTGACTGATGGCACGGATCAACCTATTGCCATGGCGCGAGGAGCGCCGCAAGCAGCGTCAACGTGAGTTCTACGGGATGCTGGGCTTTGCCGCGCTCAGTGGCGTGTTGCTGTCAGGCTTGCTGTGGTTTTACTTCAGCCAGCAGATCAGCGGGCAGAACGAGCGCAATGCCTACCTTGAGACCGAGATCGCCAAGGTCAAGGAGCAGAACAAGGAAATCGATCGCCTGGACGAGCAGAAGAAACGTCTGCTGGACCGCAAGGCGGTGATCGAGGAGCTGCAGGGCAAGCGGTCGCAGATGGTGCACCTGTTTGATTCGTTGGTGCGCACCATTCCCGATGGCGTGGTACTGACCGCACTGAAGCAGGAGGGTGAGACCCTGACGCTGGAAGGCCGTACGCAGTCCAACGCCCGTGTCAGTGCCTATATGCGCAATCTCGAGACCTCGGGCTGGATGAGAAACCCGGAGCTGACCATCATCGAGGCGCGTGCGCAGGACTCGCAGCACAAGGGTGGAGCGGTTGTCGACATCAAATCCCTGCCATATGTGTTCACGCTGAAAGTACAGCTGCCTGCACCCAGCGACGGCCAGGCCGAAGCTGATGGCGCGCTGACCGCAGCTGACGCCGCATCGGTTGCACCGGCTGCTGGTGCTACGCCTGGAGCTCCCGCTGCTGCGGCGCCGGCAGCGCCTGCTGCACCTGCTAGCGGGGCGGAGAAGCCAAAGGGCGAGACAGCGCCAGCAGCGCCGGCGCAGAAGGAGGCCCGTTCGTGAGCAAGAAATTCAACGCCAAAGAGCTGGATTTCAACAATATCGGCGCCTGGCCGCGCAACGCGAAGGTTGTGTTCTGCGTGCTGCTGTCCTTGCTGATCCTCGGTCTGTCTTACCTGTTGATCATCAGTGGGCAGAGAGGGGAGCTGGAAAGTCTGGTGAGCAAGGAAGTGACCTTGCGCCAGAGTTTCGAGAAAGAGCAGGAGCGTGCGGTCAATCTGGAGCCTCTGAAGCAGCAGCTGGCACAGATGGAGCAGGTGTTGCAGCAGATGCTGCGCCAGTTGCCGAGCAAGACCGAGATGCCGGATCTGATCATCGATGTCTCGCAGACCGCGTTGTCCAGCGGTTTGAACAACGAACTGTTCAAGCCCGGTGACGAGACCCTGAAAGAGTTCTATGCCGAAAAGCCGATCGCGCTGCGCCTTGTTGGCAGCTATCACCAGTTCGGTGCGTTCGTCAGCGGCGTGGCCTCATTGCCGCGCGTTGTCATCCTGACCATGCATGACATCAATCTGCAGCCCAAGGGCGGACAGGGCGTGATCACGCCCGGTGGCGCGCTGGAGCTGTCCGGTACGGTCAAGACCTATCGGTATCTGGATGATACCGAGTTGGCCGATCAGCAAAAGGCGGCGGCCGACGCGGCTGCCGAAGCCAAGAAAAAGGGAGGGAAGTGATCATGCGTAATATTTCCTCCCTGGCGTTGGGTATGGCTTGCGTAGTGCTGCTGGGCGGTTGCGCCCGCGGCATCACCAGCACGCCTGGCGAAGCGCCCAATCTTGAAAAGTGGATGGCCGACGTGCGTGCACGTCCAGCCGAGCCCCTGCAGCCTCTGCCGGTGATGCAGCAGTTCGAAACCTTTGAATACTCGGCGCAAGGCCTGCGCGATCCGTTCAGTGATGCCTGGGTATCCGATGATGGCAACAGCCAGTTGCGGCCGGATCCGAACCGCCGCAAGGAACCGCTCGAAGGGTTCCCGCTGGACAGCTTGGACATGGTTGGCACGATCGGCAGCGGCGCGGGTGCCGTGGCACTGGTGATGGGGCCGGACAAGGTCACCTACCGTGTACGTCCTGGGGTGTACATGGGTCAGAGCGATGGCCGTGTGACTGGCGTACGCGAAGACGGGATCGAGTTGATTGAACTAGTGCCGGACGGTGCAGGTGGCTGGCTGGAACGCCCAGCTTCGCTTGCACTGGACGATCGTTGATTGATTAGGGGATAGCACGATGACTTTTACCAAAGCCCTGAGCCTGCGTCCCATCCGGCGCCATGCACTGGTCCGCGTCTGCGCCCTGGGAGTGGCGCTGGCAGCGGTGTGCGGCTCTTCCTACGCAGTACAGCCTGTTGCGGGTGTAGGCGGCGCAGCCGCAGCCACCCAGCAGGCGGTGAAGGCGGTTTCCGTAACCAAGATCGACTTCAAGCGCGGCGATGATGGTGCCGGGCGGTTGATCATGCAGTTCGACGGCCAAGGCGCAAGCCCGGACCTGCGCAACCAGGGCAACAACGTCGTGATCGACGTTGGCAACGCCGTGTTGCCAGCCGAGCTGCAACGCCCGCTCAATGTTGTTGATTTCGCCACGCCGGTGCAGCGCATCGATGCCAAGCCGTCCGGGCAGGGCTCGCAGCTGGTGCTCAGCACCAATGGCGCATTCGATTCGCTGGCCTACCAGTCCGGCAATGAGTACGTGGTCGAGATCACTCCGCGCCAGGCCGAGCTGGCTACCGGTGCGGTGACGTCCAGGACGGTTGCGCAGGCGGCCGCTACGGTCGCGGCACGTGGCTACAGTGGCCGTCCGGTGACCTTCAACTTCCAGGACGTGCCGGTGCGCACCGTGCTGCAGTTGATCGCCGAGGAGTCCAATCTCAACGTGGTCGCCTCCGACACGGTGCAGGGCAACGTGACCCTGCGACTGGTCAATGTGCCGTGGGACCAGGCGCTGGACATCGTGCTGCGCGCCAAGGGGCTGGACAAGCGTCGGGACGGTGGCGTGGTCTGGATTGCACCGCAGCCGGAGCTGGCGAAGTTCGAGCAGGACAAGGAAGACGCACGCATTGCGTTCGAGAACAAGTCGGATCTGATCACTGACTACGTGCAGATCAATTACCACAGCGCCAACGCGATCTTCAAAGCAATCACCGAGGCCAAGGGTGTCGGTAACTCAGGCAATTCGGGTGGTTCAGGTGGTTCAGGCGAGAACGAAAACGGTTTCTTGTCGCCGCGCGGTCGCTTGGTAGCCGATGAACGTACCAATACTTTGATGATCAGTGACATTCCGAAGAAGGTCGCGCAGATGCGCGAGCTGATCGGAGTGATCGATCGTCCGGTTGATCAGGTGCTGATCGAAGGCCGGATTGTTATTGCCAACGACACATTCGCCCGTGATCTGGGTGCCAAGTTCGGCATCGGTGGAAAGCGCAGCTACAACAATGGTGATAACGAAGCAACGATAGGCAGTAGCACCACCGGTACCGGTAATGCCAACCGTGGGCTTAACGTCAATCTGCCTGCAGGTTCGTTTACTACGGGGACGGCCCCCAGCTTGGCCTATACCCTGCTCGGCGCGAACTTCAACCTGGACCTGGAACTGTCGGCTCTGCAGCAAGAGGGGCGTGGCGAAGTCATTTCCAACCCCCGCATCGTTACTGCCAACCAGCGCGAAGGTGTGATCAAGCAGGGTAAGGAAATCGGCTATGTGACCATCACCGGTGGTGCAAACGGTGCCGCGGCCACGCCGAATGTCCAGTTCAAGGAAGTGCTGCTGGAGCTGAAGGTCACTCCAACCATCACCCAGGACAACCGCGTCTTCCTCAACATGAACGTGAAGAAGGATGAGGTAGATAGTTACCTCACGGTGACCAACTTTGGTGTGGTCCCGATCATCAATCGCCGCGAGATCAATACCGCGGTGTTGGTGGATGACGGGCAGACCGTGGTTATTGGTGGCGTTTATGAGTTCAGCGACAAGGAAAGTGTCGCCAAGGTACCGTTCCTCGGCGATGTTCCGTTCCTTGGAAACCTGTTCAAGAAGCGTGGTCGCAGCAAGGACAAGGCGGAATTGCTGGTATTCGTGACCCCGAAGATCCTGCGCGTGGCCAAGGCTGCCCAGTAAGTACTTGTTCGAGTTGATGAAAAGGGCCGCGCTAGCGGCCCTTTTTTTTGCGCCGTACGGCGTTTGGAACCATTTCATCGCAGATCAGTCAAACTGCGCCTATGAACCTGCCTCCCGTGCTGCCCAATCAAGACGATGCGCCGGTCCGCGACAGCGGCCTGCATCAGGAATTCACCGCGCTGCGTGACGCGCTGGCCGGCGAGATCGTCGGCCAGTCGTTGTTGGTCGACCGGCTGCTGACCGCGCTGTTGGCGGACGGCCACCTGCTGGTGGAAGGGGCGCCTGGCCTGGCCAAGACCACCGCCATCCGTGCCTTGGCCTCGCGCGTCGACGCCAGCTTCGCGCGTATCCAGTTCACCCCGGACCTGCTGCCCGCGGACCTGACCGGCACTGATATCTGGCGTTCCCAGGAAGGTCGCTTCGAGTTCCAGGCCGGGCCGATCTTCCACCCGATCCTGCTGGCCGACGAAATCAACCGTGCTCCGGCCAAGGTGCAGTCGGCGTTGCTTGAAGCGATGGGTGAGCGCCAGGTGACCGTCGGACGCAACACCTATCCGCTGCCAGAGGTGTTCCTGGTGATGGCCACGCAGAACCCGATCGAGCAGGAAGGGACCTTCCCACTGCCCGAGGCGCAGCTGGACCGCTTCCTGATGCATGTGCGCATCGGTTACCCAGATGCCAGCGCCGAGACCGAGATCCTGCGGCTGGCACGTGAGCGCGCCTTGCGCGCGATGCGGCCGCAGCAGGTGACCATCGAGAAGATCTCGCTGCAGAAAATCGAGCAGGCGCGCCGCGAAGTGCTGGAGCTGCATATGGCACCGCAGCTGGAGCGCTATTTGATTGCGCTGGTGCTGGCCTCGCGTGATGCCAGCGCGTATGACGCACAGCTGGCCAAGCGCATTGCCTGGGGCGCAAGCCCACGCGGTTCGATTGCGCTGGAACGCTGCGCACGTGCGCGCGCCTGGTTGGCCGGTCGCGATTACGTCACTCCTGACGACATCCGGGCGGTGGCAGCCGATGTGCTGCGCCACCGCGTGCTGCCCAGCTACGAGGCTGCAGCCGAGGGCTGGGATGGCGAGCGCCTGGTGGCAGCGCTGCTTGACTGCGTGCCCCTGCCCTGAGGCTGGGTGTGATGACGGATGCCGATGATCGGATGATCACGAGGCCGCGTTTGCACGCGGGTCAGCGATGATTGCGCCCACAGCCAGGCAAGCGCAGACGAGTGCGGCCGCCGAAGGTGGCATACGTCCGCAGTTGGCCGAACTGATCGCGCTGCGCGGTGCCGCCACCGGCGGCCGCAAGGCTCGCCGCGGGCACTACGCGGTCAGCGGACGCGCCGCGTCGATGCTGCGTGGCCGTGGCATGGAATACGCCGAGTCGCGTGAGTACGTGCCCGGCGACGACGCGCGACATATTGATTGGAAATTGACAGCCCGTACCGATGCCACGCATACCAAGACATTCCAGACCGAGCGCGAACGGGTCACCTTGTTGATTGCCGATACGGCTGCGCCGCTGTACTTCGGCACGCGCGTGCGTTTCAAGTCGGTGCAGGCTGCGCGGGCTGGTGCGGTGGCTGCGTGGTCGGCGTTACGCGATGGCGACAGGATCGCAGCGTTGCGTGGTTCCGCGCAGCAAGCGCTGGTGCCACCGGCAGGCGGAACGCGTGGTGTATTGCGAGCGCTGGATGCACTGGTGCGCTGGTACGGTGAACGGCCCGCTGATGATGGCGGATTGCAGTTGGCGCTGGAGCAGGCTGCGCGGGTATTGCACCCCGGCGCGCGCGCGGTGGTACTGGCTGACCCTGCCAGCGCGCAGGCCGTACCGGCCGTTACCTGGTCGGCGCTGTCGATGCATGTTGAAGTGGAGTTGGTGTTGTTGCTTGATCCCCTGGAAATTTCACCGCCGCACTGTGTGTTGCCGCTCGCGACACAGTCCGGTCGAATGCGGTTGGACCTGGCTTCAGCCGCCGTGCGCGACGCTTGGCACGATGCGCTGGTCGCCCCGGTCGAGGACCTGTGCCGGCAACTGCCGGGTCGCCGTATCCGCGTCAGTACCCTGGTGAGCGACGATGCCAGCGATGCCTGGCTGGGCGCGGCGCCAAACCGGAGCATGGGCTGATGGCCGCGCAATTGCCGCTGCGTGATGTGCACCTGCCGGCAGCGCCGGGTTGGTGGCCGTTGGCGCCGGGTTGGTGGCTGCTGATCGGTGCGGTGGTGCTGGTTGCCGTCGCAGTGCTTGCTGTTTATTTCATTCGTCGGCGCCGGTTGCAGCGCTGGATGGCCCTGTTTGACCGTCAGCTACAGGCGGCGCAGGGGCCTGCCAAGCTTGCCGCGGCCTCGGAGTTGCTGCGTCGCGCAGCGCGGCGGCTCGATCCACAGGCAGTACAGCTGCAGGGCGATGCGTGGCTGCGTTTCCTCGATGGAGCCAAGGGCAATGACTTCAGCGGCGGCGACGGACGCCTGCTGCTGGACGGAGGCTTCCGCCCACAGCTTGAGGCTGCGCAGGTTGAACGTGCCTGCCAGTTGGCTCGGAGCCGCTTCCTGCAGTTGATGGCCGGGCGGCGCTGATGCAGGACATGATCTCCCAATGGGCGGGCCTGTTGCCGGATTTTGCGTGGCCGTGGGCATGGCTCGCGCTGCCATTGCCGCTGTTGATGCGGCTTTGGCCGCTGCGAGAACAAAGTGGTGCTGCCTTGCGCGTGCCCTACGAACCAGCGCGGTTGCAGGGCCAGTCCTCCTCGCGTGGCGGTGCAGTACTGCAGACGCTGCTGCTGTGGCTGGCCTGGTTGTGCCTGTGTGCTGCAGTGGCGCGCCCGCAGCAGTTGGGTGAGCCGATTGAGCCGCCGCGGCAGGGGCGGCAGATGATGCTGGCGGTGGACTTGTCCGGCAGCATGAGCGAGCCGGACATGCAGCTTGGCGGCCAGGTGGTGGACCGCCTGACGGCTGCCAAGGCCGTGCTGGCGGATTTTCTCGACCGCCGTGAAGGCGATCGCATCGGCCTGCTGGTGTTCGGCCAGCGTGCCTACGCATTGACACCGTTGACCACCGACCGTGCCACCGTGCGTGATCAACTTCGTGACAGCGTGGTTGGCCTGGCCGGGCGTGAGACCGCACTGGGCGATGCGATCGCGCTGTCGGTCAAGCGCCTGCGCGAGCAGCCGCAGGGGCAGCGCGTGCTGATCGTGTTGACCGACGGCGTCAATACCGCCGGCGTGCTGGAGCCGCTGAAGGCGGCCGAGCTGGCCAAGGCCGAAGGCGTGCGCGTCTACACCATCGCCTTTGGCGGCAGCGGCGGCATGGGACGAGGCCACCTTGACCAAGGTGGCTGATGAAACCGGCGGTCGCTTCTTCCGCGCCCGCGACACCGATGAACTGGTCAACATCTATGCCGAACTGGACCGGCTGGAGCCGGTGAAGGATGCCGGACCTGCAGTGCGACCACGCATCGAACGCTATCCCTGGCCGTTGGCGTTTTCCTTGTTGCTGGGGGTGGTGGCATTGGCCTGGCGGGGGCTGCGGTCATGATCAATTGGCAGGATCTGCACTTTCTGCGCCCGGAGTGGCTGTGGGCTTTGTTGCTGGTGCCGGCAGCCTTGCTGGGCGGTGGACCCGCACCTGCTGGCCCACCTGCTGGCTGATGGCGGCAAGCGCGGATGGTGGGGTAGCGCGGCGTTGGCACTTGGCTTGACGTTGGCGGTGCTCGCGCTTGCCGGCCCGAGTTGGCGCCAGCTGGAACAACCACTCTGGGAATCGAAGACGCCGCTGGTGATCGTTATGGATTTGTCCAGCAGCATCCGCGCCACCGACCTGCCGCCGTCGCGTCTGCTGCAGGCGCGGGCGAAGCTGGCCAGCCTGCTGCGTGAGCGCAAGGGCGGCGAAGTGGCCTTGGTCGCTTTCGCCTATGAGCCATTCACCGTGGCACCGCTGACCGATGACGCGGCCAATGTCGCCCTGTTCCTGGATGCCTTGGCGCCGGAAGTGATGCCGGCCGATGGCCAGCGTCCGGACAAGGCATTGCGCTGGGCTGGCGATCTGCTGAAGCGGTCCGGCGCGCGCAACGGCGAGATCCTGTTGCTGAGCGATCACGCTGATGCAGCGGCGGTGGCGGAGGCCGGCAAACTGCGCGTCGCCGGTTACCGGGTCTCGGCGATCGGTCTTGGCAGCCTGCAGGGCGTGTCTTATCGGGATCCGCGTGGGGCGATTGAACAAGCGCATCTGGATGAAGCGTCATTGCGTGCGTTGACGGCAGCCGGCGGTGGCGGCTACCAGCGCATTGCAAGCACCTCGGCGGACCTGCAGGCCTTGGGCGTGCTGGAACCAACGGACGGTGCGCAGGATCGTGAGCAGCTGGCCAGTGCTGGCAAGCAGTGGCAGGACGAGGGCTATTGGTTGTTGCCGCCGCTGCTGTTGCTGGCGGTGTTCGCGTTCCGTCGTCCACGCCGGGTGTTGCCGGTACTTGCGCTATGCCTGATGCTGCCGGTGCTGCAGCCTGCACACGCGGCCGAGCAGGGCGGCTGGTGGCAGCGCGCCGACCAGCGCCAGCACCAGCGTCTGGGTGAAGGTGTGGAAGCGTACCGGCTTGGTGATTTCGCCACCGCACAGAAAAAATTCGAAGGTATCGACAACGAGCAGGGCTGGTACAACCTTGGCAACGCGCTTGCCCGCCAAGGCAAGTACGACGAAGCCATCGCTGCTTATGATCGCGCACTGAAGGCGCATCCCGGGATGCAGGACGCGGTGGCCAACCGTGCCGCGGTGGATGCCGCGCGCAAGCGAAAATCGCAGCAGGGCCAGCAAGGCAATCAGCAGAACCCGTCCAAGCCGCAGCAGGGCAAGGACCAGCCCGGGCAGCAGAGTCCGCCACAGAACGGGCAGCAGGATCCTTCGCAGCAGAATCAACAAGGCCGACAGCAAGGGCAGCAGGGTCAGCCGCAGCAGGGTCAGCAATCGAACCCGCCGCAACAGGGCCAGCAGTCCCCTGAGCGCAATCCGCAGGCGGATGGCAAATCGTCATCCGGCAAGGATCAGCAGCCGCCACAGGGCGAAGATGCTGGCAGGCAGGAGCAGGCCGATCAAGCCCAGAGTCAGCGCATGGCCGAGGCCATGCGTCAGCAACAGGCGCGCGACGGTGAGCAGCAGAACGCGGCCGCACTGGCGGCAATGACACCTGCGCAGCGTGAGCAGCAACAGGCCGTGGAGGCGTGGATGCAGCGTGTGCCGGATGAGCCGGGCGATTTGTTGAAGGCGAAATTCCAGCTCGAATACGAGCGGCGGATGCGGGAAAAACGATGAGAAAGAATCACACCGGCAGTGGCATGCAGCTGTGGCTGTTGCTCGGCCTGCTGGCTGTCACCGGACTGTTGCAGGCGCAGACACGTGCCTGGTTGGACCGCGACAGCATCAAGCAGAATGAGTCGGTCACGCTGACCATCGAAACCGACCAGTCCGGCAGCCCGGACTATGCGCCGCTGGAAGCCGACTTCGTGCTGGGTGCACAGAACAGCAGCCGCCAGCTGCAGATGGGCGGTGGCGCTTCGCGCAACTACGCCCAGTACGCGGTGGCGTTGACACCGCGCCGCACCGGCATGCTCGACATCCCGGCGCTGCGCGTGGGGGGCGGCAGCACCACGCCCTTGCTGGTGAAGGTTGAGGAGGCGCCGGTCGCCAGCCGTGACGGCAATGCAGTGGCTTTCATCGAGACCGAGGTCGATGACAAGCAGCCCTACGTGCAGCAGAGTGTGGGCGTTGTGGTGCGGCTGTACTTCGCCACCCAGCTGGCATCTGGTGAACTGGTGCTGGATACCCCGGCTGCGGCGTCGTTGCAGCGCGTTGGCGATGACCGCACTTCCGTGCGCGAAGTCGGTGGACGCCGTTACAACGTGGTCGAGCGCCGTTTCCTGTTGATTCCAGAACGCAGCGGCCCCTTGCAGGTGGCCGGCGCCCGATTCAGCGGGCAGGGCGCAGGTGGCTTCTTTGACGATTTCTTCGGCCGCGACAATGGCCAGCTCAGCGCCCGTGGTCCCGACCAGACCTTGCAGGTGCGCGCGACGCCCGCCGGTGCACCGCAACCGTGGCTGCCGCTGAAGAACCTGCAACTGCGCTATACCGCTGCGCCCAACAGCGGGCGTACCGGTGAGGCGATTGCGATCGAAGTGGAGGCAATCGCCAGCGGTGCCACCAAGGCACAGTTCCCGGAGTTGCCGGTGCCGTCGCTGGGCGACAACGCGCAGGTGTTCGCCGAGCCACCGCAGTACGATGAAACCTTCGAGGGTTCCAGCCCGCAGTTGAAGTTGACCCGGCGCTATTCGATCGTGCCGCAGCAGAGCGGCGCGCTGACCGTGCCCGGTATCCAGATGCAATGGTGGGACGTGGCGGCAGGGCAGTCACGCACCACTTCGTTGCCGGCGTTGTCGTTGCAGGTTGCGCAAGGGAGCAGCAGCGGCATGGTCGCGCCGCCACTGGTGCAGCCGGCAGCGGGCGGGTCTGCCGCGGTGGCTGCAGGCAACGCTTTGGCGGCATCGGCGGACGGCGGGAGCACGTGGCTGTGGCCCGCGCTGGCGGCCGGTTTCGCCTTGTTGTGGCTGGCCACGCTGATCTGGGGGCTGTCGCGCCGGCATGCTCCAGCGGTGGCCCGCGGCGGGCCTGCAGCGCAAACTGCCAGCGCTGGTTCGCGCTACAGCACGGCAGACCTGCGCCGCGCCCTGGATGCGGGCAGCCTGGATGAGGTGGCACAGGTGCTTGCCGCGATGAGCGGAGTGGATGGTCTCGACGCGGTGCTGCAGAAACTGGATGACCCGGCACAACGCGACGCGCTGCAACGCATGCAGCGCGCCCGCTGGGGCGGCGAGGGCGACGTGAGCACCGCGCGCGCGCAGCTGCGCGAGGTATTCAAGGCCGGGCCGCGCTGGCGGAAAACCACAGTGGTGGAAAAACCGTTGTTGGACCCTCTCTATCCAGGACAAGGCTGAAAAGGGCGGTTGTACATCGTCTGTTAAGCTGACCCATTCTCTGGAGGGAAACCCACTTATGGCCAATGCCGCCAAGACCACCGCCAAAATGCCGTTCCACTGGAAAATAGGGATCGGCTTCGGCTTCGGTCTGCTGCTGGGCCTGATCGTGCACCTCGTCAGCCCTGACGCGGCCTGGGTGCACACGGTGACCACCTACCTGACCACGCCGGTTTCCGGGCTGTTCCTGAGCCTGATCTTCATGCTGATCGTCCCGCTGATCTTCTCGGCGCTGGTGATGGGCGTGTCGGAGATGGGCGATATCCGCTCGCTGGGCCGTATTGGCTGGAAGTCGCTGGCATACACGATCGTGCTGTCTGGCGTGGCCGTCCTGATCGGCCTGGTGCTGGTCAATCTGTTCCAACCCGGCGCCGGTGTTGACCCGGCAGTAGCCGCCAAGCTGCTTGCCGAGAACGCCGAGCGCAGCAAGGCGATCGTGGCTGGTGCCGGCACCGCGCCCAAGGGCCTGGACATGCTGCTGTCGATCGTTCCCGACAACGTGCTGGACGCTGCATCGGACAACGGCAAGATCCTGTCGCTGATGTTCTTCGCGCTGATGCTGGGCATCGGCATGGTGCTGTCGCCTGCGGAAAAGGTGGCTACGCTGCGCAAGGGCATCGAGGGCCTGTTCGAGATCTCGATGACCCTGATCAACCTGGTCATCCGCCTGGCGCCGTATGCCGTGGCCTGCTTCATGTTCAATCTGGCGGCCATCTTCGGCTTCGATCTGTTGATCAAGCTGGGCGCCTATGTGGGCGTGGTGGTGCTGGCGCTGGCCACCCACATGTTCGTCAGCTACGGCATCGCGGTGAAGCTGGCCGGACGCTCGCCGATCCAGTTCTTCCGGCAGACCCAGGAAGCGACAGTGATGGCATTCTCCACCGCCTCCTCCAACGCGACCCTGCCAACCGCGCTGCGCGTGGCCGACCAGATGGGCTTCCCGCACAAGGTCTCGCGCTTCGTGCTGACCGTCGGTGCCACCGCCAACCAGAACGGCACCGCGCTGTTCGAGGGCGTGACGGTGATCTTTCTGGCGCAGTTCTTCGGCGTGGACCTGAGCATCGGCCAGCAGTTCATGGTCATGGTGGTCTGCATCCTCGGTGGCATCGGCACGGCCGGTGTGCCGTCCGGTTCGTTGCCGGTGGTGGCGCTGATCTGTGCCATGGTCGGCGTCAACCCTGCCGGTATCGGCCTGATCCTGGGCGTGAACCACTTCCTCGACATGTGCCGTACCGCGCTGAACGTGACCGGCGACCTGGCCCTGACCACCCTGGTGGCGCGCGGCGAGAGTGATGACAGCATTGGCAGGCATCATCCGCAGGAGTGATTGTCTCCCGGTAGTTGTAGTGAGAAACGGCCGCCCTGTTCAGGGTGGCCGTTTTGCTTGGGCATGTTCCTGTCAGGCGAAACCAATCCAAACTACCGTCAGCTTTTACGGACTGATCCCGGCAGTCGCTTGTGGGACAATAGGGCGCCCGCAGTTCCGCGGGAGCCTCCTGATTCTGACGACCCATGACGCAGCCCACCCGCCGCCAGTTGGCGAACGCCATCCGTTTCCTTGCCGCTGATGCGGTAGAAGCCGCCAAGTCCGGTCATCCCGGCATGCCGATGGGCATGGCCGATATCGCCGAAGTGCTCTGGAACGACTATCTCCGTCACAACCCGAACAACCCGAAGTGGTTCAACCGTGACCGTTTCGTGCTGTCCAACGGCCACGGCTCGATGCTGCACTACGCGCTGCTGCACCTGAGCGGCTACGACCTGCCGATCGAAGAGCTGAAGGCCTTCCGCCAGCTGGGCAGCAAGACCGCCGGCCACCCGGAGCGTCATGAAACCCCGGGCGTGGAAACCACCACCGGTCCGCTGGGTCAGGGCCTGGCCAACGCCGTGGGCTTCGCGCTGGCGGAAAAGCTGCTGTCGCAGCGCTACAACCGCCCGGAATTCGAAGTCGTCGACCACCGCACCTGGGTGTTCATGGGCGACGGCTGCCTGATGGAAGGCATCTCGCACGAAGC
>QFOV01000064.1 GCA_003248565.1 Stenotrophomonas sp. | reverse complement strand
TACCTGTTGTGCGCCAAGCTCAAGCACTTGCCGCGCAATCCATGGTTGGCGCCGGCGGCGGCATGATCAGGTCAGTTCCACAGGGATCGCGACAGAGCCCTCAAATAGGAATGGCGCGAGAGGAAACCGAGTCAAGTTTCAAAAAGCATGGGCATGTGATAGCCCCGTCAGTTATTGATAAACGTGCTGTATCGAGCTGCGATGCAGTCCAGCGAAGTACCCGGCTGGAGTTGTCGCAAACAAACAGCTGCGGCTGATCAACGCCATTGACGAGTTGCTTCATGCTCAGCCCAAACCGAATGGCGCAGAGATATTGTCAGTGGCGTAGAGGGGCACACAGTCTCGGTCGTAGAGTGCCGTCAATATAACGGAGGCCATTCGGGTGCCCGCAATATCCTGTACGATTCACGCGCTTGACAATTGAGCTGGCGATGGATTGAAACGCACGGAAAATATGATCATGAATGCTCCCATTCGAATCGATGCCCTAACGCTTCAGACGTTCATTGAACGAGCCGACCTCCTGCATGCAGCGGCGACATCTCCAGCAGATTGTGGGCGGGTCGATGTACGGCAAGAGTTAGATGCCTTGCGTATAAGGCTGACGGCGCAGCGCGACGAATACCTCCAGCCGTGGTTCGTCCTGCTCGACGAGAGTATTCAGTTTTTTATCCAGTTCGAGCGGTATTTGTACGAAGTTCCACTTGACAGCAACCTGATGGGATACGCAGTAACAGTGTCAAGAATAAAACGAGACATTATTTCTATCCGAGAGCTGCTTGCGATTGGTCAGGATATCGCAGCAAACGTCCTTGCTCGTACCTTCGTAGAAAACATGGAGATCGCGATGGCCCTGGCGTTGAATGCGGAAACCTGTAAAGCCTTCGCTGAAACGGACGATACGAACGCTTTCTGGAATAAGTACATTGGATACGGTCGTGTGTATGAGCAGCTACTCCAGTACGCTGGTGCGTGCGACGTTGACCAGGTGCATGCAACTAAACTAGTAGAACGGCATCGGGAAGCAAAAAAACGCTTCTCGGAGAGTACGCATGGAGGGCGGAATTCCTCCTTGTTTGGAGCCTTCAGTCCTTCGCTAACCAACTCAGATGAGGTACATTTTCTGTCGCTAGGTGCACACACTTGGCAGACGCAGTTCTTGGCGCTTTTCGTAGCGCAGGAAACACAAGCCTTTGCGGGATCTATGGTCAAAGGAATGATGCGACCCAACCCCCTCCATCTTTACAAGGCCTTCAGGACCACCGGACGCTTTATGAACGCTGCCGCTTCGGCCCATGTCCTACAAGAACTGGTCGGGCGCTACGAGGAGTCTCTCCATCTACGCATGCGATACCCTGATGGGCAGGCTTGCTAGTCCAGAATAGGGTATGGGATGTTGGTGGGGGATTAACCCAATAGCAGGTGTCCGTTTTTGAGGTTTTTAAACGCGTGTCGTAAGAGATTCATAAAAAGGATCTATCGGTGAGAGGATCACAGAAAGGGACCTGTCGGCAAGGGGGCAGCTCGATTTAAAAATATCTCAGAACCTTAATACTCCAATGAAGCAGGAATTCCTTGCTTCGCGTGGCTTTTTTGCGCTTGCGCTACTGTATTGGGTGGTAGATATGAAAGATAAATCTGAGTTTCTATACTGCGTCTTCATCGTTGCTGCGGCTATTTTATCGGCCGTAGCTCGATGTTCATTCACTCGGCCTGACCAGCTTGGTCGGGATTCTTACGATTAAATCAATAATCCAATATTGACCACAAGGCCCGGCATTGTCCGGGCCTTGTGCGTTATGCGGCTTATAAAGGGAGATTAAAATGCATCACGTCGAAACGATGGCCTATACAGGGCAGGTGCCTTGGCACGGTATTGGGAGCCAGTTAGCGCCAGGACAGTCCATTGAAGTATGGCGCGAACGCGCTGGGATGAACTGGTCGCTGGAAGAGGCGGAAGTGCGCTTCGCCGCAGAGGGTGCGGATCAGGAGCCGGATCGGCCATTTCCGGGGCAGAAGGTGCTCTATCGCTCCGATACGAAGCAACCGTTGGCAGTGGTCTCCAAACGCTATCAGGTCGTCCAACCTGCCGAGATCCTTGAGTTCTATCGTTATCTGACCCGGCATAGCGGGTTCGAGCTCGAGACGGCGGGTGTATTGCGGGAAGGGCGCAAATTCTGGGCTCTTGCACGTACGGGTCAAGGTGTGGCCTTGAAGGGGCAGGACCAGGTCAATGGCTATCTTCTGTTGGCCACTGCTTGCGACGGCACGTTGGCAACGACCGCGCAGTTCACGTCTGTACGCGTGGTTTGCAACAACACCTTGCAGATCGCAGTGGGTGACAATGCTGGAGCCATCAAAGTGCCACACAGGAGCACTTTCGATGCCGATAGGGTCAAGAGCCAGTTGGGTATCGCGGTTGAGAGCTGGCACAGCTTTGTTGATCGTATGCGCATGCTCTGTGACACACCTGTTGATCCGGATGCCGTCGATACGCTCCTGCGTAAGGTTTTGACCTATCCAGTAGCCCAGCTTGGAAAGGAAGTGGTGAACGAGCAGGCTGTGGCCAAGGTTCGGGCGTTGTATGACGGGCAGGGGAGGGGATCCAGTTTGAAAACTAGCCGAGGCACGGCTTTTGGTCTTTTGAACAGCGTCACCGAGTTCGTTGACCATCATCGGCGCGCACAGAGTGTTGAAAATCGGTTGGATGCGGCGTGGTTTGGTCAGGGGGCCTTGCTGAAGCAGAAGGTCTGGGACGCGCTGTTAGGGGAGGTTGCATGACTTGCGTAGCACATCCTGTTTGTTTTGCGGTCCCTGCCGTAGATAGGGCATGTGTCGATGAAGAAGCGACCATTGCTATGGCACTGCGGATCCTTGAAGGCCGGGCGGTAAGCGTTGGGCCTTTGCTCAGCGAGCCAGATGTTGCGGGGAGGTTTTTTCGACTGCGTTTGGGTACCGAGACCAGGGAGCACTTTGAGGTCGCGTTCTTGGATACGCGCAATCGATTGATTGCGGTTGAGCGGCTGTTCTCAGGTTCAATCGACGGTGCAGTGATCCATCCGCGGGTCGTGGTCCAGCGGGCATTGGCTCAGAACGCTGCAGCGGTTCTATTGGCCCACAACCACCCTAGCGGACATTGCGAGCCCTCCGCAGCGGATAGAGCCATCACCTTGCGACTAAAAGAAGCACTGGCGTTGGTCGAGGTGAGGGTTTTGGATCACTTCGTTGTAGCTGCAGGCCGAAGTACGTCCATGGCACAACTCGGAGACCTTTAGGGTCCCATCGAGGGAATCAATATGAGCGAAAAAGAAAGGCTTTGGTCTGCGACCAAAGCCGCCCAGGCGCGTGCCAAAGCGAAGGACCTCGACCGTCAGGCGAGGGAACTCGAGAGATCGGCAGAGCTAGGAGACTGGAGGCAACGAGCGAGGATCGGAGAGGCGGCAAGCAGGCTTCGTCTTAGGGCTGGGACCTATCTGATCGAGGCGTTACGCATTGAAGAGATAGAGGGATATTAGTGCTCACGAGCGTGGAGACTCCAATCCTCTCGGCCAAGTTGCTCAATTGAGAAGGGAACCAGGCGAGACATCGAGAGCCTTCGCGATTCGTTCAATGTTGTAGATCGTCACGTTCTTCTCGCCGCGCTCAATCATGCCGACATAGGTCCTATGGACGCCGGCGGCTTCGGCTAGCTGTTCTTGAGACATCCCGCGCTCCTTCCTCAGTCGCCGAACATTGGCGGCGAAGATGGTTACCAACCGAGTTTCATGAGCTGCCCGAGCCATGGGCAGATGGTCTCGGTTTGAATACTACAATTCGACATACTAAGATTAGCATCGGTAGGTGTCTGGGCTGCTCATAGCAAGGCCTTCGCTTTCCCTACCGCCTTTCAAACGAACAGGGGAACCGTGTGACAAAAGCTGTTTTCGCCAGCGCAATGCTGGCATGCATCCTTCTGGCCGGCTGCGCAGCGGGCACGCCCGGTTGTGGGGATGCGGGTGCCTTGGATGTTCTCGATCGTGCGATCGAGATGGAGGTCGAGAAGTATGCGCCGCAGACGCGGCGCGGAACCGCGGATGAGTTCATGGGGATCCTCGATACCTATGAGATCACCAACATTCGGACCATTAGCTACGACGAGACAGTCGATAGCTATCGATGCGATGCGCGTATCACTTATGTCCATCAGGACCGTGAACGGTCCGTGGACTTCACTTATCGGGTCGATACCGATCAAGGGGACGGCAACATCCTGGTTGAGTACCAGAACAAGATGCTCGCCCCGATCCTCAGCTATGCCATGGGCTTTTGAAACAAGCCCTTCACATCTTCTTTTATCTCAATGGAGCTATACCAAAATGGGCGTCTTGATCTACACACTTGCATTGATCTTCTTCATCATCCCCATTAGCCTTCGGGCCTATCTGAGTCTTAAGAAGGGGCGTCTTCCGCTTCCCACCTTTCAGAACAACGTGGTAGTTAATCGAGTAAAGGTACGAAAAAGCCTTGGTGTTCTATCACCGATAGTGTTTTGGGTTTTTCACGTGTTCTTTCTGCTTTACGCAATCTCGATTGAAGCTTGGATGTCCGCTTTGGCCGTCATCGTATACATGGTCATCAGCCCGTTCCTGTCAGGTCAGATCAAGGCACGGCAGATTGGTGTTCTGACCGAAACAGCTGGTCCGACGAAGGGGGTAGACCAAGCGCCTTAAACAGCACTGTCCAGAATAACTGACCTGATGAACGCTGGGGCTCAGGCACTGGCCAGATAATAAATAAACAACGGTTAAGGAGAGGAATATGAAAGGAAAACTGCTCGTCATTAGCTTGGTCATCACGGTGCTTGCAGGCTGTGATCGCACTTTGCAAAGTGAAACTGGCAAAAACGATGCACCGCCTGTCGCAGCTGTTGAGACGGCCCCTTCGCCCGACGCTGCACCGGTGAATGAAGCCAAGGTCGAAGACGTTCGTAAGCTTCCATTGGATGAGCCGATTTTGGTCGATCAGCTTGTCAAGTTCGATACTGCATTCAAGAGCGGTGATGCTGATGGCTATGACTACACTTTTGACAGCAATGCTCGCTTTCTCGAAAAGTATCCAATCTGGACCGATTTGGATTGCCAGGTCGACGAACAGCGGTCGGAGGCGATATGGTGCGCCTACGGTCGCATGGGTGAACCCGAAGATAGCCAGTTGGAGGGGCAGTTGATCTTTCTGGCAAACGCTGATGTGCTCGCGCTGGATCTGCGGTGTTCACAAGTGCTTTGCATTAACCAAGAGGGGCACCCGGTTGGTGTAATCCAGCCGCAGATGCGGCAGTGGATCTCGGTAAACTGCAGTCGAGCAGCGAACTTGCACCTGACGTGCAATTGATACAGGGGGCAGCAGCCATGATTATTGAACTACCCTTTCGCCATATGGAATGTCTGACAATTTTTGTGACAGGGGTGCTAGTCGGATTACTCGCGAGCACTCGACGTGGTTGCTGTAAACTGTGAGCGGTTTTTGCAAAATACCTTAACTGTTGTCATTAGTCGCTAACGATGGGTGCTATTTCAATTAGGCGATCGACCATCAGAACTGCCCGGGCGAGTACGTAAGTGCTCGCCCGGGACATACGCATCCTGTAGTTTTTGCAATTTTCCAGCGGTCGATCCGGTTTTGAGCAGCAGAACGGGAGCTGAGCTGCGCGCTCTTAGTTGTTCGAGCCGTTGGTCGTTAGCACGGTTCAGCAAAAGCGCGGTTCAGCAAAAAGAATGACATTGCTTGGGTGGCCTCTCACCTGCCAAGACCCCCGCGCTAGAATAGCTAGGACAATCTAGTTTGGTGGGGGGGGGGATAATGCGCATTGGAATTGATTTCGGGACCAGCTACTCCGCTGCAGCCGCAGTTGTCGATGGGGCTGTCAAACTCATTGAATTCGAGGGCAATTCTCAGTTCCGGACGACAGTCTTTTTCCCTCATCAGCTTCCCAATCTCCAGGATTTTGTCCTCACCGATGAATTGCAGGCGCAGGCCCAACGCCTCGCAGCCGAGCTTAAGGCCGACCAATCCAGAGAGCTGGCACGTATCGCAGCGCTGCGCCGGGATGCTGAGCGCCTCACCGAGCAAGAGCGCAGCAATGCTTTGGCTATGATTCCCACCCTTAAAGCCCAGGGTGACTCTAGTTTTTACGATGCGGCGGTGGGCTCTGTCCGGCGCGATTGGGCTAGGGGGGAGGTTATAGCTGCTCGCGCACAGTCAGCAAGCATCAAGGACGCATTGTATGGCGAGGAGGCGATGAAGGCCTTCATGCGATCTGGCGAAGGACACTTGGTGGTGTCGCCGAAGTCGATGCTCGGTTATGCCTTGCTCCCCAGCGCTCGTGAGACGCTTCTGAGCATTTCCACGCATATCTTGTCCTACATCCGGGAGACCGCCTCGGCCCAACTCGGAACGGACGTGCGCAAGGCTGTGCTCGGTCGCCCCGTGGCTTTCCGCAGCTCCCAAGGGGAGGCGGGCAACGAGATGGCCCTATCCATCCTTACCGACGCGGCGATGGCTGCCGGTTTTGAAGAGGTCAGTTTTCTTGAGGAGCCGGCAGCAGCAGCCTTCGAGCACCACCGCCAAGTTGAGTTGCCAACTCGGGTGCTGATCTTTGACATCGGTGGCGGTACCACCGACATCGCCATGGCCCGCGTTGGTGGAGATTTACCAGCGCCTGAGATCCTAGCTTCCTGGGGCGAACCGAGAGGTGGCACCGACGTTGATCTCGAGCTGAGCCTGAAAGGTGTGATGCCGCTGTTTGGCAAGCATGTCACCTCAACCCCGGTGCACTTCTACGCTTGGGCAGCTAGTGTTCACGATGCGAAGCAGCAGCGTGACTTTCAGGTGGCCGACTTCTGCCTGATCGATGAGCCATATCGTGCGAGATTGGTGGCACTTCAGTGCCCGGGCCATACAGTGCGGCTTAATCGCTCCGTGGAACGGGCTAGGATCAACCTCGGATCGGATTCGCGCCGCCGGCTCAAACTCAGCTATATAGAAGACGGGCTTACTTGTCCGTTAGATCACCAACTCCTTGAGCAAGCATCCGAAGACCTTTCGCAGCGGCTCGAGCAACTCTTACGCACTGCCAAGGAGCAGGCATCCTGCGCACCAGATATTGTGCTGCTGACAGGGGGCATGTCCCAGGCGGCCATGATTCCCTCCTTGGTCGAAAAGGTGTTCCCGGGGATCCCCATTTTCCGCGGTGATGCATCGTTGGCCGTGGTCACCGGTCTGGCATGGGCTGCAGGCGCCGATGGTGGTGCCCAAGCGTGAACGCGAGTGTATTTCTGACTCATGATTGGAGGGCAAATAGGACGACCGAACGCTCGGGCGTGCCGTGTCCGGTAACAGTCACGCAGAACGATAGCCCTTAGTAAGCCCAAGAGCGTCAAACTGACCCTCTCTTGTCCTGTTTTCCTTAAGATCGACCTCGAGCGGTCCCTGCGCTGCACGCGCAGGCGTACGGCGAGACCGCTGATGTGACGACGTTGATCCAGCATGTACTCGCAGCCTTCATGGCGTGGGTCGAGAGTTCGACGAACCCCTGCTCTGGCAGCCTCCATCTTCAGTTTTTGTGACTTCGCCGCATGCGTTCTTTGTTCTACGACGGCCCCCGAGCGTCGTTCGGTGCCACCCAACGCATCGATCGAAAGTGGCCCGCGGTCGATCGGTCCCCCCGCGGGCTATCGCGTCGGCCACTTGAGGCGGCATTGGTATCCAGTGACGCCAAGTAATGCTGGGCTTTACCCCGGAAATCGCGGACGGTTGTAGCCGGATCGAGAGCTTCCGGTCTTGCCTAGCTAACGCGCCGCGTTCGACGCCAATTACGACTCCCTGAGGTGGTCCGTAGATGTCACCTTGGGCAACTTCCGCGATGCCTATATTGGTGAATTCAACGGACGCGGCTCCCTTGTGGATTGTTTTATGAACGGGACAGGTGGTGTAGAAGAAATGCTCGAGCGTCTCCGCTACCAATTCGACTATCACGTATATGGCCGCGACGCGTTGCGTGGCGAGGAGGTGGCCGCACCCAACAGATACTACTAATGGAATATCAAAGATGAGTACACTCAATTTCGACCCTATTGACCTGGCTCTACTGGGCGCTGGCTGGAGTAGCGCATCCGTGCCGCTGACTGTAGAGGATTGTTCCTTCCTGCACGAAGTGGCGATCATGTTGGCCATCGTCTACACCGAGTTAGCTGGCGTTGACGGCTACCCAGGCGTGTTTGGTTATGAAATCTCCGAGCCGTTGGGTAAGACACTGGCGCAGGAGAACAAACCTGACCTGCGGCTGGCCGAGCAACTCGTCCGCATCTGGATGGCAGAAGAAATGGGGCGCTAATGACCTGCAAGTGATCTGTATCGCCGTGATGCATTGGCATCCGATCCAAAGCATACGACCCGTGGTAAGCGAAGGTCCCTATGATCTTGACGCAGATGGGGCAACAGCCCTTGCGGCGTAGACGGCGGATTGCGCCTGCTTATTTGCGCTGTTGTCGCAGCAGAGTGATCCAACTGGCAATGATGGACTGCTCGAAGAGCCAGATCAGCGGCCATTGTTGGGCCGAAAGTCAGCTTTCTGACACCGGGCAGACGCGTGAGGCGACGCCTGTGGGCACCAGTGCGACCGTAACGTACAAGGTGGGAGCGTGCCCGAAATCGGTACGGCTTTGATCTGGAAGGCGTCGTTTCAAGAAGTGACGGGACGATAAGTGGATGCGATCGGGGAACTTAGCGTTCCAAAAAGGACGCGAAAAGCGATGTAGCGGGAGGAGGCGGATTTCTCCTCGACGACGAATCGTTCGCTGGCTGTGCTAACTATTTGAAATAAGACAAAAAGAATACTTTTCGATAGCGCGGCGCGCTGGCTGCGAAACGGGGCGATTGCAAAAAAACATGAAAGAAACTTAAGTGCATTCGATTGCTCAAGCAGATCAAATGCATCCCGGTAGGCGACGTCCTACCGGGAACCGGCCGGATCCCTTTTCAGTACAAACCACATCAAAGGGATTCAACTATGCAAATCAGCCAGTACCGCCCGGGCCCAATTGTGGGCCGCAATAAAGCCACGCTCCAGATCGCGCCGGCGATTGATGCCTCTGCCGTATGGCCGAGTTCGCCAACTTTGCGTCTGAAGGAACTGCTCAAACTGCTTTCGGTCAGCCGAAGCAAGGCATATGAACTGATGAAGACCGATCCAGACTTCCCCAAGGGAGTTCCGCTATACGACAGCGAGCAATCGCCAAAGTTCTATTGGACACACGAAGCCATTGCGTGGGTTCAGGGCCGCACCAACAAGTGCCGCAATCAGTTGGGGGGGAACTGATCATGAGCGCTTTTAAAGAAGTGTTGGCTGACGAGCGCAGTGCACTTGAGAAACTGAAGATCGCATTGGAGCAGGTATCGGCGAGCGGCAGGAACAAGCTCGAATCCGATTTCATGGAGGCCTATCCGCTCTTGGAGCAGCACTTGGCAGGCAAGAGGCGTAAGAAGCCAGTGATGGAAAGGTTCAACGGAGCATACGGACATCAACTGAGTCTGATCCAGTTTCGTAAGTTGTTGAACAGCGAGCGTCAACGTAGGCAGATGTGTGGTGAGCCGGTGGCGTGTGCTACCTGCGGGAAGCCATTGGATGAGGCCGCAGATGTAGTTGGTACTGCGGGCATCGAGGAGGAAGCACGATGAACAACATGCTCCCCCGAATGGCACCGGCCTATCCGATGGCTGCGTTTCTCGTCGTAGCTAGAGAAGCAGGGAACGAACTGCTTCGCAATGTGCAGGCGCCGGATGCGTTGATCGGTATGGGTCTAATCAATGCCATCTCGATGGCTTGTCAAGGCCTGATCGATGTGAAGCTACCAACAGGGCAGGTGCGCCCAGTGTCACAGAATTTGCTGCTGATCGCTGAGTCAGGCGAGCGCAAGTCGACGGTATCGTCGTTGTTGCTTGCTCCCTTCCGCGCGGCTGACAGCTTGGCATTGTCTCGCCATAAGCAGCAGATCGAGCAGTACCAGGCGGAGCTCGGATCTTGGCAGGCCAAGGGGAAAGGATTGCGTAGCGCAATCTCCAAAGCAGTTGCGAAGGGCAAGTCGACGACGGAGCTGGACAGTCAACTACTTGAGCATGCTCGGTCCAAGCCGAATAGGCCGCCTCTTCGTCACTTCCTCCGGCAGGACATCACGGCTAAAGCAGTGATGGAAGCAGTTCAGGGGGATGGTGAGTCGATTGCGATAACTACCGATGAAGGACACTTGCTTTTCAAGGGCGAAGCCATGTCGCACGTGGGGCTGCTAAACCGTCTTTGGGATTCGCCGGAAATGTTGCCTTTGGACCGTGCTCAGGATGAGCACCTAGTGGCAATGAATCCTCGCGTCTCGGTAAGCATCATGACCCAGTACGCGCCATTGAAGCAGTTTCTGGACAGGCGGGGATCGGTTGCGAAGGGAAGTGGTCATTGGGCGCGATATCTGGTGGGATACCCGCGCTCGACGATGGGGTTTCGCGGCGTAACAGATAGTGAGCTCGAATGGAGCCACTTGCTAGTCTTCCAGGCGCGAGTTCGCGGGCTCTTGGACACGTACCGAACAATGATGGAATCGGGAACTGTTACTCGCGAACAGATCGGGTTCTCGCCTGATGCAAAGGCGCGCTGGTTGGAGCTGGCCAGTCAAACGGAAGCGATGTTGCGCCAAGGCGAATACCTGAGCGATATCAACGATTTCGCATCCAAAGTGATGGAGATCCTTGGGCGACTTGCTGCAGCCATGCACTATTTTGGCAACGAAAGCGGAGATATAACGCTCGATACGCTCAATCGTGCGTTCGAGATTGTTCGGTGGCATATCGATGAGTACAAGAGCTTGTTCTCGCCGCAATTTATTGTCTCACAGGACCAAGTGGACGCCACTGCGGTCGCAAGGTACTTACGTACACGTGTCTGGCTAGGCCAAAACTCGAACACATTTGTGCCAAAAAACCACGTCCTTCGTAATGGGCCGGTACGTGATCGCGCCCGATTCGGCATGGCCTTGGAATTGCTTGTCTCCAGGGGGGCTCTTTGGATTCACAGGGACAATCGAACCAAGGCGACACACCTACAATTGGCAGATGGTTATTTCAACAGCGTAGGAATGTAGGCTTCCGGCGTCAGTCCAGGGCCCCGGCGACAAGCCGGGGCTTTTTCAGAAAATGTCATTCAAACAGCATGCGATTCTGCGACAAAGTCGCAGAATCGCATGCTTTCGATCAAGCCTCAGGCTAGTTTACTGGGTTCGCCTGTTCCGTACCGTTCACGCGGAATTGAACATACTGTGCCTTCTCGGCCTCGGCCATGCCTTGAACGAACTGTTGGCCCAGGTGGCGCTCGGCATGCCGCTCCACGCCTTGTTCGCGCAGGCTGCGCGGATCAACCCGGGCATCGTAACCGTGCTGCGCTAGTGCTCTGTTTTGGGTTTCAGCTACTAGCTTGCGCATCTCCTTTACCTGCTGACGTAGTTCCAGTGGACTTTTACCTCCGCTATCCTTGCGGCAACCGCCAGCGCTCGGTTGCTTCGGGTTGTAACGTGAGAACATCCCCGCTGGAGTGCGATCGAGTCCATCCGGAATTCTATCCGAACACATCAGGTGGATGTGTGGGTTCGCAATGCCGCCAAGCTTCCCCTCTGGCGCGTGGATTGCGTATAGATACGGCTTGTTCCCGACTAGGTTTCCGACCAGTTGCTCCGCCAGATCAATTAGTTGCAACACGTTCATTTCGTTTGGCAGGGCAATCTCATGCTCGCGGTAAGCTGCGCCATTGGCACGCTCATGCTGGTCTGCCATGCGCCAGAACTGGTTGGGATCGGTTGCGGACCAGCCCGGCATGTTGCCGTAGCTGACATGGATCAAGTCGTCACGAGTGCTATGCGAGCCTTTTCGCTCAATGTACTTGGCGTGGCGTTGCGCACTGCCCTTCTTGCCGCTTTTGATGCTGTAGTGGAAGCTTGCCATCTGTGATCACCTTTTCTCTTTAGACAAGAAAAAGCCGTCAAGATCATTCTTGACGGCTGTCGTGAAGAGGGCCTCTCAGTTACCAATTGGGCACACGATAAGAAACGGTAAGTGCGCGTGCTCTTTCCATCTCCTATCCTCCGCATCAGTTCGGTGATCTGTCTGTGCTATCGGACTGTTGGCTCCATCTCCATAGAGATAGGGTCGAGTGGGTGAAAATTTACATCTTTTTAGTCGCGTCCTAGACTAGGAATCCAGTCATACCTAGTATTCTCCTTGCCATGTAGTGCGACAAAGGTCTGAGCAGCTTCCACCATATGACTTTGGTACAAGGCGGTCAGCTTGGGGATCAGAACGAGATTAAGTGACGTGTAGATTGCGGATAGAAGCTTCGCTTGCGCAGTTTGCAAGGACTGGTGCGAGCGCATCACGGTTGCTTGATTGAGCAGCGCATGGGTATACCAAAGCGTCCTTTCCGAATAGATGAACCATGCCATGGGTGGCATGGGCTCTAGTTGCTCACCTTTTCTATTGATGAAAGCATCAAGTTGCTTTTGAGGGGGTACGAGCTTTGAGCTATATCGCCGCGATGTCTTCGGCTTTGACTTCATCTTTCGTTGATGCCTGACGGAACAGAAAGCCGCAACGATGTGCACGACCGCGATGGGATTCGGGTTTTCATCGCTCGGTAGCTTGATCGACTCTAAATATGCGGCGAGTGCATACTTGGCTCTGATGGCGTCCTGCTTCTCGAGGATGTCGCTGGCTCTATACTTAAACGTGGTAACTTTTTTTACCAGTCGGGCAATTTCCTTTGCATTGTCAATGCAGAATTTCGGCACGTCAGCGAGTGACATGAAAGGGGTGTGGCCTTGGATGGAAACACCATGCACCGGAGGAATCGATTTGCAGAGTTCACTTAAATCTACCTGCATGTTTCCTGGTATTCTGTCATTCGGAATCGTGCGGTTCGTGGTGATCTCGAAGTTCAGCATATGCAGAAACTCAAGCGATCTAAGGTAGACATACGTAGAAATGTGCAGGCGTTTCTCCTTTTCCGCAGGGGTAACCGTGCGCATGAACTCTTCCGTCTTCGCGGTCAAATATGCATCAGCTTCGAGCAGGAGGTTGGCATCTTCAACGATATGGAGGTGGGTGAGAAGTACTTCGTCGATCGCTTCGTTTGTTCCTAACCAATAAGCGTGAGGAGTATGCTGCGGATTGAATAAGGCATCGATATGCTCCTTCTCTTCTTTAAATATTTCACGCTCTAGCTCAAAGATGATGTGGCGTTTAGCTTCTAGAACCTTTCCACTCTCTTCTGTTGGAGGGAGAGTAAGTATATTCATGGCGACTTCGGAATCTGCACCTGGTGGCTCAATAAGGCCGATTAGATGCATGCCCTTTTTAAAGGTGTTTAAATAAAGGCTCTTGATGGTCTTGATGTCGGCGAGAGGGTGTTTCTCAGTTACGCTCTTTAGCGGCTTGCCCGAAATGGATCGAAGGAGTCGTAGGACCGTGTCGAGCTGATTGATGCTCATCACACTGCCTCCCGAGTAGTCTTCGTTTGTCGTCTTTTCATATGTGAGCTCATCCATCAGATCTTTGAGAGTTGCTGTCTGGGAATCGCCATTGGTATGGGTATGGTTGTCACCAAAGTCAAAGCGGGATGGGCGCTTTGTGGGAGAAGTCATTGCTTGTCCAAACTCCTGAAGCTTTAATTGCTGAAACGATTAATCCAATTATGGAATCTCATGATTCCATTCATTGCTAAGAGAGGCAGGATGCGGAGTTTCCTGCTTGTACTGGACGCCCGTTCGACAAGGGCGACGCATTGTATTGTAGTCAACAGGGGGGATGGCGGGCTCCACCGAGGTGAGTGTGGAGGACTAAGGGATTGTAGAGCCCGTCGAAGTAGTTGGACATGTTCGAACGCGCAAACGCTCCTGCCCGCTGGAAAGAGGGCTTGGTACGTGCGTGAGCTCTTCAATCAGACCAACCTGCAGATGCGCGGGCGTCCTACAGCATCCCATGCGCCCTTGTTTGACGTAAGTAGCCAGTTCCTAATTGGCGTAAATAAGGGGTTTGATCAGACGCGGCTTTCCTCGGCAGTAGCTGAGAACAATGCGCGCACTAACTTGGATGCTGTATTTATTTCAGTGTAACGAGATGGTTCTGAGGACGTACATTTACGCGCCGTGCTAGATAGATGGGTACGGCGGGTAGAAGTTCTTTCGTTGCCTGCGGGCGTGCACATGCTTAGCTATCCCATTGAGACTTGGCTGGGATGGAAAGCCGACTGGGTGACTTTTAGTGCCAGTGCGGTGCATTCGTTCGATGAAATTTGAGCGTGTGCAGATTTTGTGTAAACGGGATTCGGGTAACAGCTGAGGGAGTCGCCCCTCAAACAGGATGGTAAATCGGTTCAGGGCTGCCTTCCAATCACGGATGGGTAAGGTCCATCGTTTGCTGATGTTGCGCAACGCGAGGTAGAGCAGCTTGATGAGAG
>QFOV01000063.1 GCA_003248565.1 Stenotrophomonas sp. | reverse complement strand
GGGCGAGCCGATCTACGGCAAGCTCGATGGCGATATCGCTGCCGCGCTGATGAGCATCAATGCGGTCAAGGGCGTGGAGATCGGCGATGGCTTTGCCAGTGCTGCGCAGAAGGGTACCGAACACCGTGACCTGATCACCCCGCAGGGCTTCCAGTCCAACCATGCTGGCGGCATCCTCGGTGGCATTTCCACCGGCCAGCAGATCGTTGCCTCGATGGTGCTCAAGCCCACCTCCAGCCTGCGCCTACCCGGCGCAACCGTGGATACGGCCGGCAATGCGGTCGAGGTCATCACCACCGGTCGCCATGATCCCTGTGTCGGCATCCGTGCCACGCCCATCGCCGAGGCGATGTTGGCACTGGTATTGATGGACCAGGCCATGCGCCACCGCGCCCAATGTGGCGATGTCGGCGAGATGAGCCCCCGTATTCCTGGCCAGCGCAATGACTGACCGTCGTCCCCGCGTCTGGGTGTCGCAGCCCCTGTTCGACGACACCGTCGCGCAGTTGGCGCTGCACTGTGATGTGGTTTCCACTGATGCGGTCACCAAGCACGACAGTGCCAGCCTCAGCGCGAATCTGGCCGACATGGATGGCGTCCTCATCACGCTCAACGAGCGGATCGGTGCGGCGGAAATCGCCAATGCGTCCGCGTTGAAGATGATCGCCAACGTTGGCGTCGGCTATAACAATCTTGATGTTCCTGCGTTGAATGCAGCTGGCATCGTTGCCAGCAATACGCCGGACGTACTTACCGAAACCACGGCCGATCTCGGCTTCTCGCTGCTGATGGCGGCGGCCCGCCGCATCGTCGAGTCCGATCGCTGGTTGCGAGACGGCAAGTGGGGGCAGTGGTCGTTCACCACCATGCTCGGCGCCGATCTGCATGGCAGCACCTTGGGCATCCTCGGCATGGGCCGGATCGGCCAGGCCATTGCCCGCCGTGGCCATCATGGCTTCGGCATGAAGGTGCTGTACCACAACCGTTCGCAGCTGCCTGCCGAGCAGGAGCAGGCGGTCGGCGCCAGCTATGTCGGTTTCGATGAACTACTGGCCAGCGTCGATCACCTGGTGCTGGTGCTGCCGTATACGGCGCAGAACCACCACATCATCAACGCCGCCGCGCTGGCGAAGATGAAGCCGACCGCCACCTTGGTCAACATCGCCCGCGGCGGCATCGTCGATGAGCTGGCCCTGGTCGATGCGCTGGCCAACGGTCGCCTGGCCTCGGCCGCGCTGGACGTTTACGAGAACGAGCCGAACGTGCGTCCGGAATTGCTGGCGCTGGACAACATCGTGCTCACTCCGCATATCGGCAGCGCATCGCTGGCCACGCGCCGGGCGATGGTGCAGGTTGCGCTGGACAACCTGCTGGCGGGCCTGGGCATCGGCCCGGATGCCGGCAAGCCGGTCAATGCCATCAATACCGAACTGCTGAGCAACGGCACCGCGCGCATTGCCGTTGCCGGCAAAAAAATCGACGACAAAAAACGATAGGGAGCCTCGGCAGCCGCGCGCTGGAGGTTCCCCGAACCTGGCTCGATGTGTGTCTCCCCCTCCAAACTTTCGAGTATCCCCATGAGCAATGAAGCCCGTCGTTTCCATGTAGCCGTTGTTGGCGCCACCGGCGCTGTCGGCCAGACCATGCTGTCCATCCTGGCCGAGCGCAATTTCCCGATCAGCAAGCTGACCCTGCTCGCCTCCGAGCGTTCGGCCGGCCAGCAGGTCGACTTTGAAGGCGACAAGATCACCATCCAGGACCTGGCCACGTTCGACCCGGCCGGCGTCGAGATCGCCCTGTTCTCGGCCGGTGGTGGCATTTCCAAGGAATTCGCGCCCAAGTTCGCCGCTGCTGGCGCCGTGGTGATCGATAACTCGTCGACCTTCCGTTACGACGATGACGTGCCGCTGGTGGTGTCCGAGGTCAATCCGGAAGCAGCGAAGAACCGCCCGCGCGGCATCATCGCCAACCCGAACTGCTCGACCATGCAGCTGATGCCGGTGCTGGCGCCGATCCACCGCGAGTACGGCATCGAGCGCATCAATATCGCCACCTACCAGTCGGTGTCGGGCGCGGGCCAGACCGGCATGGAAGAGCTGGGCAAGCAGACCGCGCAGCTGCTCGGCTTCCAGGAGATCGAGCCGAAGAAGTTCCCGATGCAGATCGCCTTCAATCTGATCCCGCACATCGACGAGTTCCTCGACAACGGCTTCACCAAGGAAGAAATGAAGCTGGTCTGGGAGACCCGCAAGATCCTCGGCGACGACAGCATCCTGGTGAACCCCACCGCAGTGCGTGTGCCGGTGTTCTACGGCCACTCCGAGGCGGTCAACATCGAGACGAAGAAGAAGATCAGCACCGAGCAGGCCCGTGAGCTGCTGGCCACCGCGCCAGGCGTGAAGGTGGTGGACGAGCGCAAGGCTGGCGGCTATCCGACCCCGGTCACCCATGCTTCGGGCACCGATCCGGTCTATGTCGGCCGTATCCGCGAGGACATCTCGCACCCGCGTGGTTTGGACATGTGGGTGGTGGCGGACAACATCCGCAAGGGTGCCGCACTGAACGCAGTGCAGCTCGCCGAGCTGGTCGCCAACGGCGGCTGATCCCCCCAACGACGCCGGCGTGATGCCGGCGTCGTTGCATATGGGCGGTACAGCGGTGTTCGAAAGGCGGGTCAGCCGTTATATTGGCCGCCATGAAACCAAGGGGCGGGGGCGCGATGCGCTCATTACAAGGTGTGCTGGTTCTCGGCCTGGCGCTGTTCAGTAGCACAGCAATGGCGTTGGGGCTGGGCAATATCCGCGTCCTGTCCAAGCCGGGACAGCCTTTGCTGGCTGAGATTCCGGTCATTACCAGTGATGCGAGCGAGCTCGACAACGCCAAGGCGGGGCTGGCATCAGCGGCCACCTTCGAGCGCGTAGGGCTGGCTGCGCCGACCGGGCTGGTAGGAGAACTGCAATTCCAGTTTGCGCAGGACCGTGACGGCCGCGCGGTGATCCGGGTGACCAGTGCCGCGCCGGTGCAGGTGGCGTCGGTGGGTTTCCTGATCGAGGTCGATTGGGGCCAGGGCCGGCTGGTGCGTGAATACTCGGCGCTGGTGGCCGCACCCGAAGCCGCAACCGCAGTGGCCGAACCGGTCATCGAAGCGCCGGCTGCGGCCCAATCCAATCTGATCGTGCGTGAGCCCGAGCCGCGGCCTGAGTTGCCGGCACCTGCCGCGCCGGTAGCAGCACCTGCGCCGGCTCAACCGGTTGCCGCGGCGCCTGCAGCGCGCCCTGCAGCGATGCCGGTGGCCAGTAGTGAAGGCCAGCTGGCTCCGGTGCAGCGCGGCCAGAGCCTGTCGCAGATCGCCCGCGAGTTGTCGCGCGAGAGCGGCGCGTCCTTGAACCAGACCATGGTCGCGCTGATGCGGGCCAATCCGGAAGCCTTCATCCGCGGCAACATCAACCTGCTCAAGCAGGGTGCGGTGCTGCGTACCCCGGCGCAGGAAGAGCTGGCACGGGTGGATGCATCCGAAGCACGTGCCATCGTTCGTGACCAGGCCGCACAGTGGCGACAGGCACGCGCGCCGATCCCGCAGCCGGCCGTAGCCGATGCTGTGGTGGCGCCGGCCAAGGCCGCTGCACCGGCAGCAGCAAGTGCGGGCCCCAGTGGTGCACGCCTGGAAATCGCCCCGGCCGTGGCCGGCGCACAACACACTGCGGGAATGACGACCGGACTCGATGCCGGTGGTGAGGGTGACATGTTGGCCAACGAACAGCTGCAGCAAGCCAAGGAAGATCTGGCGGCGCGTGACGCGGAACTGCAGGAACTGCGTGATCGCGTCGGCGAACTCGAGAAGCTGCAGAAGCAGCAGCAATCGCTGATCGCGATGAAGGATTCGGATCTGGCCGCTGCCCAGCAGCAACTGGGCGAGGCGGCCAAGCGTGATGGCAGCGGTTCGTTTGGCTGGATCTGGTTGGGGCTGGCGCTGCTGGTGCTGGGCGCGTTGGGCTGGCTGCTGAGCCGTCGGCGCAAGCCACTGCCGGTTGCCCCGCGCGCAGATTTCGAGGCGGGAGACTTGGCCGCAGCGAAGCCGGTGATGGGCGCCGCTGCGGCGCAGCAGTCGTTGCATGCAGCGGAAGTGGACGAATTCGACCCGCGGGCCGAGCTCGACGTCCAGCCGTTGCCTGTCGTTGCGGAAGTACAGCCCGAAGCCTATGAAGAACCGATGCCGGCATGGCTGAAGTCCACCCCGCCGGCCCGCGTGGAGCCGGTGCTTCCGGTGGCTGCGCCGGCGGTTGCACACAAGCCGGTGCTGCTGTTTGAGGCCTCGCGGCAGTTCGATGCGGTGGTCGAGCCCGTGCCTGCGCAACCCGAGCCGGCAGCGGCCGATGAGGCGGGTTGGCTGGCCGGTGACGTGGCTGCGGTTGCGCCGCTGGCACCGGCACCTGCTGGCCGTGAGCGGTTGGAGTTGGCCATTGCCTATCTGGACCTGGGCGATGCCGAGACTGCGCGTACCCTGCTCAACGAGGTTGCTGCCAGCGCTGATCCGGAGGCACGCAGTGAAGCGCTGGAATTACTTGGCCGCATGGCCTGACGGAGAGTTGCAATGAAACGCGAGCGGCGGATTGACTACGTGGAATTCGCCTCGCGCGACCCCGCGGCGAGTCGTGTTTTCTTCGAGCAGGTGTTCGGCTGGACGTTTGAAGACTACGGCCCGGATTACACTGCTTTTGATGACGGTGAGCTGCAGGGTGGCTTCTTCCGTGGCGCGCCGGCGACTACGAGTGCGGGCGCGCCGCTGCTGGTGCTGTATGCCGCACAGCTGGGCCCGCTGCTCGAGGTCATCGCAGCGCAGGGCGGTGAAGTGGTCAAGCCGATCTTCACTTTTCCCGGTGGTCGGCGGTTCCAGTTCCTGGAACCGGGTGGCAACGAACTGGCTGTGTGGTCAGAGCGCGACAACGACTGAGTTGGGCATGGTTCCACCGGTTCCAACAAGATCAGAGGTTCAATGATGCGCTATGCGCTGGGCGTGGAGTACGACGGCAGCGAGTTCAAGGGCTGGCAACAGCTTGGCGAGCACGGCTGCGCGAGTGTGCAGGCCACGTTGCAGGAGGCACTGTCTTCGGTCGCCAATGCGCCGATCAGTGTGGTGTGTGCAGGGCGTACCGATGCCGGCGTGCACGGTGAATGCCAGGTCGTGCACTTCGACAGTGATGTCGAGCGTGCGCCGCGGGGCTGGGTGCTGGGTACCACCACGCGGTTGCCGCCGTCGATCTGCGTGCGCTGGTGCGTGCCGGTGGTGGATGAGTTCCATGCGCGGTTTTCGGCCAAGGCGCGACGCTATCGCTATCGTATCCTCAACCGCCAGGTACGGCCGGCGCTGTACCGGCAGATCCTGAGCTGGGATCGCCGCCCGCTGGACGCCGATGCCATGCATCGGGCGGCGCAGGCGCTGCTCGGTGAGAACGACTTCGGTGCGTTCCGCAGCGCGCAATGCCAGGCCTTGCATGCCCGCCGTGAACTGCAATCGATCGCCGTGCGGCGCCAGGGCGAGGTGGTCGAGGTCGAGGTCCAGGCCAATGCCTTCCTGCATCACATGGTGCGCAATATCGTCGGTTCGCTGATTATGGTGGGCGCTGGCGAAAAACCTGAAAGCTGGATCGGGGAGCTGCTGGCAGGCCGTGATCGCAACCTGGCAGGGCCAACCGCACCGCCGCAGGGCCTGGTATTCGTCGGTCCGCTGTATCCTGAGCTCTGGAAGCTGCCGGACGAGGTGACACTGTGAGCCGTACGCTGTTTCGTACCCGCATCAAATTCTGCGGCATGACCCGCGCAGGCGACATCCGCCTGGCCACCGAGTTGGGTGTGGATGCCATCGGTTTCATCTTCGCCAAGGGCAGTGCCCGCAGGGTGGCACCATCCGAGGCGCGCGCCATGCGCCAGGCGATCGCACCGATGGTCGAAGTGGTGGCCTTGTTCCAGCAGAACAATCGCGAGGAAGTTCGCGAGGTGCTGCGCGCGGTGCGGCCGACCCTGTTGCAGTTCCATGGCGACGAGGACGATGCGTTCTGCCGCAGCTTCAACATGCCGTACCTGAAGGCGATTGCGATGGGCGGACGCAGCGACGTCACCGCGCGCGGGCTGCAGCAGATGTATCCGCATGCCGCGGGCTTCCTGTTCGACAGCCACGTGGCCGGTGGCAGCGGCGGCACCGGCGTCGCCTTTGACTGGTCGCAGATTCCGCCCGGCGTGCACCGGCCGTACCTGCTGGCCGGCGGCATTCGCCCGGAGAACGTGCACGACGCCATTCTTGCCACCCAGCCCTGGGGCGTGGATGTGTCCAGCGGCATCGAGGTGTCGCCGGGGATCAAGGACGGCTACAAGATGCGCCAGTTCGTCGAAGAAGTACGCCGCGCCGACCTGCATGTCGAGCAGGACTGAATGCGCGCGCTGAGCGTGGCGATGTAGTGCACTGGTGCTGCCCGGGCTGCCGTACTTTTGGGATCCGGTCGCAGGGCATGTCCGGGCTGATTCCCTTATGATGGTGTCCACGGCGACAAGCACGGATGCCTGTGGGAAACGGATGTTGCTGTCACAGCTTGCAGGCTGGGGCAGTTCCCGCTGAGCAGCTGGGCGCCACAAGGAAAGTGTGCATGGCGGAGTTTCTGGAAGTAGCGCTGTCCTACCCGACGTTGCCTTACAGCGTCGTGTTCGCGTTTGCTGTCATCTACTGGTTGCTGGCCGCGACCGGTATCGTCGATGAGGGTGGCATTGGTAGCGGCGACGGTGCCGACTTTCATTCCCATGGCGGTGAGCATGGCGCGACCGGCATTGCCGCGATGTTCGCGCGGCTCGGCCTCGGTGGTGCGCCGACCATGCTGGTGGTGTTGCTGCTGGCCTTTTTCGGCTGGACCATCACCTATCTGGTTCAACTTTTCTTCCTGCAGTCATTGCCGGCGCCCCTGCGCTGGGGTGTCGGCACGGTGGTGGCCATTGCCGCCTTGATTCCCGGTGCGGTGGTGTCGGCCTGGGTGCTGCGGCCAATACGCCGACTGCTGCTCAAGCTTCGGCCGGTTGCCCAGGAGTCCATCCTCGGCCGGTTTGCCCAGGTCACCTCACCGGAAGTCACCGCCACGCAGGGCTATGCCAGCATGGACGACGGTGGTGCCGGCCTGATCCTGCATGTGCGTGTACGCGATGGCAGCCGTTTGCCGCGTGGTCAACGCGTAAGGCTGGTGGAATACCTGCCCGACAAGAATCACTACCTGGTGGTCGCCGATACCGACCTGCCAGGCTTGGACGTTTTCCCTTCTGATGTATCAGGCGACAAGGAGATCCACTGATGAGTACTGCTGCGCTGGCCCCTTTCATTATCGGGGTTGCTGCCCTGCTGGTGTTTTTCCTTGGTTTGGCGGGTTTGTTCAAAGCCTTCTACAAGAAGGTTGACCAAGGCACCGCGCTGATCGTCAACGACATGAGCGCGCAGCCGAAGGTGCACTTCACCGGCGCCCTGATCATTCCGGTGCTGTACCGCGCCGAGCACATGAAGATCAGCCTGATCACCCTGCAGGTTGATCGTCGTGGCAAGGAGGGCCTGATTTGCCGCGACAACATGCGCGCCGACATCACCGTGGCGTTCTACCTGCGCGTCAACGAGACCCAGGCCGATGTGCTGCGCGTGGCCAAGGCCATCGGTGCAGATCGCGCCTCGGACAAGAACGCGGTGGATGACCTGTTCAACGCCAAGTTCTCCGAAGCCTTGAAGACCGTGGGCAAGAAGTTCGACTTCACCCAGTTGTTCGAGAAGCGCCAGGAGTTCCGCGACGAAATCATCGCGGTGATCGGCAATGACTTGAATGGCTACGCGCTGGAAGACGTGGCCATCGATTACCTGGAGCAGACCCCGAAGTCGCTGCTTGATCCGAGCAACATCCTCGACGCCGAAGGCATCCGCAAGATCACCGAGCTGACCGCCGCGCAGAACGTGATCACCAACGAGCTGGCGCAGAACGAGCGCTTGGCCATCACCAAGAAAAATGTCGAGGCGAAGGAAGCCACGCTGGCGCTTGAGCGGCAGCAGGCGGAGGCCGAGGCGCGGCAGAAGCGCGAGGTGGAGACCATCCGCGCCCGCGAGGAAGCCGAGACCCTGAAGGTGCAGGAAGAACAGCGCCAGCTGTCCGAAAATGCCCGCATTGAAGCGCAGCAGCTGATCGACATCCGCGACCAGAACCGCTTGCGCGAAGTGGAAGTGGCCGAGCAGAACCGTCAGCGCGCCGTTGCAATCGAAGTCGAGCGCGTCGCCCGTGCCCGCCAGCTGGAGCAGGTCACCACCGATCGTGAAGTGCAGCTGCAGGGCGTGGAGCGCGACAAGGTGGTCGAGCAGGGCAAGATGGATGTTGCCAACATCACCCGTGAGCGCATCTCCATCGACAAGACCGTGGCGCAGGAAGAAGAGCGCATCAAGGAAGTGCGCCAGGTATCGGAAGCTGACCGCCTGAAGCAGGTCGCCATCCTCGAAGCCGAAGCGCAGGCGCAGGAAGCCATGCTCAAGCAGGTCAAGGAGGCCGAAGCCAGCGAAGCTGCTGCCAAGCACCGCGCGGTGGAGATCACCACGCTGGCGCAGGCCGAATTCGATGCCGCCGGCAAGCAGGCCGAAGCCAAGAAAGCACTGGCCGATGGCGTGCGCGCCGAGCGTGCCGCGCCGGGTCTGGCGGATGCCCAGGTCAAGGAAGCCAGCGCGCTGGCCATCGAGAAGGTTGGTATTGCCGAAGCCCGCGTCGTCGATGCGATGGCCGACGCCAACCTGAAGCAGGGTACGGCCGAAGCCAAGGTGCTGGCCGAGCAGCTGGCCGCGCGTGCGCAGGGCGAGGAGCAGATGGGCCGTGCCAAGGCAACGGCAACCGAAACGCTGGGTGTGGCCGAAGCCGCGGTCATCGAGAAGAAGCTGTTCGCCGAAGCCGACGGTTTGACCCGCAAGTTCCAGGCCATCGATTCGCTCGGCGATACCGCACGCGGCCACGAAGAGTTCCGCATGACCCTGGAAACCGGCCTGCGTCAGGCCCTGGCGGCGATCGACGCTGGCAAGGAAGTGACCAAGGAGAATGCCGAGGTCATCGCCAGTGCGCTGCGCAACGCCAGGATCGACATGGTCGGCGGCGACGGCGGCATGTTCGAGAACCTGGTCAAGGCGGTCTCGCTGGGCAAGTCGATTGAGGGCCTGACCGACAAGAGCCCGATCGTGCAGGACCTGATGCAGCGCTACCTGGGCGTGGACATGTCCGCGCGCGGTCTGCCGGCCCGGCGTGGTGCCGATACGCCGGCGATGGAGTCGGACGCAGGTTGAGCGTTGGCGTGCCCCGCGCGGGTGCACCGCGTGGGGCGTTGATGCGCCGCCTGGCTGGAGCTGGCGGCACACGAGCATGAGGGCGTCGGGGATTCCGTCCCGAGGACGGAATCTGCCGATGTCAGAGCAGGGAACAATCGATGGCCGATACAAATCTGGACGCTGCCGCTACGCCGGAAGGCGGCTCCATCGCCGATCAGGCGGTGGCGCAGGGCGGTGCCTATGAGGTGCTGCGCAAACGTCTGAGCGATCAGGGCGCACGTCTGCGGCAGGTGGTGGACGCGCTGAACCAGCGCAGGCTGCAGGAGTTTGGCGACAGCCGGATGGAAGTGATCGGGCGCTTCCGCATCCGCAGCGAGAACAACTGCGTGGGCCGCGATGTGGTGCAGGTCGGCGATGACCTGCTGCTGTTCGGCTACAACGTCTTCATCGGTTTGAAGACACAGACCCGCATCGAAGATGTGTTTGGGCTCTATCGCCTGGTGGACGGTGCCGAAGGCTACGACGTCACCCCGGTGGATCTGAAAAGCAGTTTCCTGGCCCAGGCCGGCTTCGTCCACGATTTTGGTGAGCTCTACGCGTACTACAAGAATGCGCGGCTGCTGCAGCTGATCGTGCGCGACGGCAAGTTGCTGGCTGCGTTCCAGATCGGCGAGCGCAGCACTGATGTGCGCGTATTCCGTTGGGCGATGGCACCCAGTGGCGAGCTGACCTATATCGATGCACGTGGTGAGCGTGATATCGCGCTGCCGCCGCCATTCGATTTCGAGTGGGTGCGTGCCGGCCGTGACATGTTGATCACCGGCCGCTTCCCGCACCTGAACATCCTCGACACCATCTTCGTCGAGACCACCGGTGGTGACCTGACCATCAAGGTCGAGAACAATACCGAGACCGGGCAAGGCGTTTACAGTGAGCCGGTCGAGGACAGCACCCAGTCGGTGGACGATGCCACCATCGATTTCGCCAAGGTCGGTTCGCTGATCCTGCTGAAGATCCAGCCCTACCGAGAAGACAACTGGCGTGGCCTGATCTACAACACGCTGACCGGCAAGGTGGTGCGCAACGACGCCATCGTCCAGGCCTGTGTGCAGCTGCCCGATGACCATGGCGTCATCTTTCCCGGCGGCTATTACCTGCAAAGCGGCGAGCACAAGGCGTTCGATGCCTCGATGCAGGGCATGCGTTACAAGCGCTCGATCCGTTCGCCCAACGGCGAGGACATGCTGTACATCTTCTACGAGCGCGAAGCCGGCAAGTCGGCGCTGTTCGTCTACAACAGCATCCAGCGCGTGCTGCAGAACCCGGTGTTCGGCATGGGCTACGCCTTCATGCGCGATGGCCGGATGGTGCTGTTCAATGCCGAGAACGAGGAGCCTACCCGCGTCCATCCGATGCAGGTCTGGCAGACCCCGTTCAGCAGTGATGAGTTCGCTGCACACGCACCCACCGGCACCAGCTTCATGGCCCGCATCGGCAATGCCGAGCTGGTGCGCGGCATCTCGAATCTGCTCGATCTCGGTCGCGAGATCGACAGTCGCGAGGTCTCGCTGCCGCGCTACGAGTTGCTGACCCATAACGCGCGCCGTCTGTTTGACACCCACCATTGGCTGGATGATGCCAACTGCGACGGTGCCGCGACGCTGCTGCGCGAGATCAGTGCGACCGGCGAGTCGATGCTAGACGAGTACGAGAAGGTCGAGAGCATCCGCAAGCAATCGGCGCAGGCAATGGCTGAGGTCACCGCTGCGCACAAGACGCTGCTGGGGCGCTTGCAGCCGCAGAACTGGACGAAGATCGGGGAGTTCGTCGAATCGCTGGGCGACATCGGCAAGCTGCGTGGCCGCCTGCTGACCGTGCGCGATTTCCGTTACGTCGACGTCGCCGCCATCGATGCAATGAACGTCTCCTTGCAGGAGGCGCATGACCGGGTTGGTGCGGCGGCGGGTGAATTCCTTGGCAGCGACAAGGCGCTGCAGCCGTTCGCCGATCGATTGCAGGAGCTGGATGCCGCCGCGCAGGTGGCGCAGACCGCCAAACAATTGTCCGAGCAGATCGCGCAGATGCAGGTGATGTCGGGCGATCTGGACATGTTGTCCGAGCTGATGGCCAGCCTGAAGGTGGACGACGCCGCGCAGCGTACGCGCGTGGTCGAGGCCATTTCTGCCATCTACGCCAAGCTCAACCAGGCGCGCGCACGTGCAGATCAGCGCCGTCGTTCATTGGGTTCGGCTGAAGCCGTGGCTCAGTTTGGGGCGCAGTTCTCCCTGTTCAGCCAGGCCATCACCAGTGCGCTGGGTTTGGCGACCGATCCGGAGCGCGCCGACGAGCAGTTGTCGCGGTTGATGGTGCAGCTGGAAGAACTGGAAAGCCAGTTCGGCGAGCACGAACAGTTCCTGGGCGACATCCTCAACAAGCGTGAGGAGCTGCTCGATACCTTCGAGTCGCACAAGCAGACGCTGCTGGATGCGCGCCAGCGCAAGGCGCAATCGGTACTGGACGCGGCCAACCGCATCCTTGATGGCCTGGCCAAGCGCACCGAGCGCTTCACCACCGTTGATGAGCTGAACGCGTTCTTCGCTGGTGACCCGCTGATCCTGAAGTTGCGTGAGCTCGCCGATCGCCTGCGCGACTACAAGGACAGCGTCAAGGCCGACGACGTGGAAGCGCGGCTCAAGGGCGTGCGCGACCAGGCGGTGCGGGCGCTGCGTGATCGCAGCGATCTGTTCGAAGGCGGCGGCAATATCATCCGTCTCGGCCGACATCGCTTCAGCGTCAACACCCAGCCGCTGGACCTGACCATCCTGCCGCGCGGCGATGGTCTGGCTGTGCATCTCACTGGCACCGACTACTACGAGGCCATTGTCGATCCGGAGCTGGAGGAGCTGCGCGACTATTGGCCGGTGACGCTGGATTCGGAATCAGCCGCGCTTTATCGCGGCGAGTATCTGGCGGGTCTGCTGCTGGATGCGGCCATCAACGGCCGCGATGGCCTGAGCGTGGAGCTGTTGCTGCGTGAAGCCGCGCAAGCCGATGCCTTGGCCAAGCGGGTGCGCGATTTCGCTGCGCCACGTTACCGCGAAGGCTACGAGAAAGGCATTCATGATCACGATGCGACGTTGATCCTGCAGGCGGTTCTGCCGTTGTATCAGGCGGCCGGTTCGCTGGTGCACGCGGCGGGTCCACGTGCGCTTGCCTTGCTGTTCTGGGCGCGTGAGGGCAAGCGCGAGGACGTGAGCCAGTGGTTGGAACGCGCCGCCGGTGCATTCGCCATCGCCAAGCTGTTCAATGTGCGGGACGGGCTTGAAGCCTTGCGCACGGAGATCGCATCGGCGTTGGCGGGCTTCCAGGACGAGCATGGCTTGCCATTCGATAGCGGCGTGCCGGCCTTGGCTGCCGAGTACCTGCTGGCGGAGCTTGGCAACGGCGAGCCAACTTTCTCCTTCAGCGGCTACGCGCGGCAGCTGCTCAGCGGCCTGCGCGAACAGCTGCAGGCTGCCGGGCAAGCGGATGCATTTGATCGCAGCCTGCAACGTCTGAACACGCGACTGGCCCTGCAATGGGCGCAGGCACTGCAATGGTTGCATGCCATGTGCGGCCAGCCGAAGTTTGCTGCCATGGCCGGCTATGTGCCGGAAGCCGCTGCGATGCTGCTCGGCGAACGGGCCTTGCGCAGCCAGGTACGCGAGGTGACCTTGATCGCCGATGTCGGTGGCCTGCTCGGTGAGCATGCGCGCGTCGCCCAAGGCCACCTGCAGTTGGCGGTGGATGATTTCCTGCAGCGCTGGCAGTCGCATCGCCGCCAGTTCCAGCCCGGCTTCGAGCGCTACCAGGCGCTGCGTCATCGCATCAGTGCGCGCGAACGCGATTCGCTGCGGCTGAGCGAATTCCAGGCGCGGCCGCTGAGCTCGTTCGTTCGCAACAAGCTGATCAATGACGTCTACCTGCCCATCATCGGCGATAACCTCGCCAAGCAGATGGGCACGGTGGGCGAGAACAAACGCAGCGACCTGATGGGCCTGCTGCTGATGATCAGTCCGCCCGGTTACGGCAAAACCACATTGATGGAATACGTGGCCAACCGGCTCGGCCTGGTCTTCATGAAGATCAACGGCCCGGCCCTGGGGCACGAGGTGCGCTCGCTGGACCCGGAGCAGGCACCGGATGCCACCTCGCGGCAGGAGTTGCACAAGCTCAACCTGGCGTTGGAGATGGGCAACAACACCATGCTGTATGTCGATGACATCCAGCACACCCATCCGGAGTTCCTGCAGAAATTCATTTCCCTGTGTGACGGCACCCGTCGCATCGAGGGCGTGTGGAAGGGCCGTACCAAGACCTATGACCTGCGCGGCAAGAAGTTCTGCGTGGTGATGGCCGGCAACCCGTATACCGAGTCCGGCGAAGTGTTCAAGGTGCCGGACATGCTGGCCAACCGTGCCGATATCTACAACCTCGGTGATGTACTCGGCGGCATGGAAGAGGCTTTCAAGCTCAGCTACATCGAGAACAGCCTGACCTCCAGCCAGGTGTTGGCGCCGATGGCAACCCGTGACCTGGCCGACCTCTACCTGCTGGTCGACAAGGCTGGCGGCAAGGAGGTGTCCACCAATACGCTCAGCCATGCGTATAGCGGTGCGGAGATCAACGAGATCGTAGCCACCCTGCAGCGGCTGATGCAGGTGCGCGAGGTGGTGTACCGGGTCAACCAGCAATACATCGCCAGCGCCGCGCAGGCCGACAAGTACCGGGTCGAGCCGCCGTTCCGCCTGCAGGGCAGCTACCGCAACATGAACAAGCTGTCGGAGAAGATCTCGCCGGTGATGAATGCCGCTGAGTTGCAGCAGCTGGTCACCGACCATTACCTCGGCGAGTCGCAGCTGCTGACCAGTGGCTCCGAGGAAAACCTGCTCAAGCTGGGTGAGCTGCGCGAAGTATTGGATGCGACGCAGCTGGCGCGCTGGGAGCAGATCAAGCGCGACTTCATGCGCGACAAAGCGATGGGCGGCGACGATGCCGACACCGGTGCGCGCATGGTCGCGCAGTTGGCCGATATTGCCAGTGGCCTGCAGGGCCTGCGTGCTGATGAGCCCGCGCCGGTTGCACCGCGCAGGTCGAGGTGCCGTGGGAGCAGATCGTGGCCTTGTTGCAGTCGGTTGCCGAGCGTCCCGCAGCGGTGGTCGCAGCACCGCCTGCGGCAGTGGCGCCAGTTGCGCCAGTGCAGGATCTGACCCCGTTGTTGCAGGTACTGGCTGCAGCCCAGCAGCGGCAGGGGGAGGTTGGCGATGCCTTGGCTGGCCTGGCCACGCAGCTGCAGGAGTGGCTGTCCAAGGACGGCGGTGCGGGCAGCAAGCCAGCACCGCGCGTGCGGCGCGCGCGCACGCCGGAAGAGAAGGCGT
>QFOV01000062.1 GCA_003248565.1 Stenotrophomonas sp. | reverse complement strand
ATATCGAAATCGCGATTGATCGCACGCGTACCCACGCCGGTGAATGTGCTGGCAGGCACCGATCCAAACTCGACCACGATATTGCGACTGCCCGCTTGCACCGAGCATGTTGGGTTCACCACCGTAGTGCCCGAACCCCTGAAGGTCGATATCAACACGGGCTTGCTGGCACTGTCACCATTGAAGTAGTAGGTCGTGAATCTACCGCTGGGTGCGATCAAACCGGAGCCGGTGACCGCCGCAGTCTTGATCAACTCCACACGGAACCGCCCCCCTGCCAGATTCACGCCACTGGTGGCGTTGAGCAGCAACGTATGCGGGTAGTACGTCTGGACCTGCCCAGAGTCCCGATAGACCCGGATGCCTATGCCGGCCACATCCGTCGCATAGACGTCCTTGAAGCCGGGCACTGATATCTGCTGCTTCGCGTTGTTGTATATCCCTATGGCACTGCCTCCATTCGTACATTGGGCTACGCTATCGCGCTGATCGATACTGACCACCAGCTCCTTGATCAGCCCGCCCACCGGCACGCTCGGCAGTATCACCAGCTGCCCCATATCCATCTGCACATCCTGGGGCACGAAAGTACGGGCGTTCAACGTACACGCGGCTTGCGCCACAGGCGCCAACGACGCCAACACAACAGCAGACAACGCTGCCCGCAACAAGCAGGCACGCTCGTGGATCGACGACATATAGCCTCCATCGTTATGAAAGCCGGCAGTGCTACAGCTGCTGGACCGGCGATTGACAAGCGAGGCCGCAAAATCAACAGCCACAATCACCCGGCGTAGCGCGCAGGCGGTTGGTCGACTGATCATGTTTCGCACATACCTGCGTCGTGCCCGCTGTACATGCAGCGCGGCCGAACATGCTCAACAGGCTTTTCGTACGAGCGCAGGCTGCAGTTGACTGCAGTGCGATCCGACGCGTGGCGTCAGCTGTGGTTGAAGGTCAGGTTCAAATCAGGGAGGCAAACAGTGATGCAGCGGAAGGAACGCCGTCCCGCGACGCCACAATGCCTGTCCACTTCCCCGCGGGGAAAGCCAATGATTCAATTCAGACAGCCAGCACCTTGATCGGCATAGCCAAGCACATAGGCAAGCACCTCCGTTTGCTAAGTGGATCGAACGCAATCAGGCGTATCGATTTCGCTATTGATGTCGGAGTTAACGCACGACATCAACTTTGTTTCCACCATCAATTGACTCGGCTATAACAGTATCGGCGGGAGTCACTCAGAAGAACAGAAAACCGAGAAGCCATACAAAGCAACAATAAACGCACCATGGCCAATGACAGATCTACATAAGGTTCCAAGTCAACAGACCTCTCAGAACCAGGCAACCGCGCCACTACTGAAAAGCACAGTCTTCCTTGCGTGCTGGTTAACGAGCAGTTGAACGGTAACAGCGCCGCAACAACTCAATTGTATTGGATGACAAACGTTGCCACCCCTCCTGCGCTCCCCGGACCAATTTGACCTGCCTTGGTCTGGATATAGCGGGCACGCAAGGGCAAGACCAGCGTTCCAGCGTTCATGGCTCCGGCGACAAGAACGATGTTTTCGCCGAAGCGTAGTGACTGCTCCCCCAATCCGTCATGTCGAACCATCTGAATGGCGATGCCAGAAGCAGCGTCCGCGGACGCAGTCAACGGCAGCACCCCAGGTAAATTCGATGCATCCTGCTGAGCATCCACACGGACACCGACAGTGGAGCCAGCCGCAATCGAGCTCTGACAATCAAGCTCGATGGTGAAGTCGCGATTCGCAGCCACCGTTCCAACACCAGAGAAGGCACTTGCAGAGACAGAGCCAAAATTTACCGCGATGTTCCGACTACCTGCACTTGGCTTGCAGGTCGGAGATTTGATGAGTGCACCTCCTTCTCGCACACTCAGAGTTAGCATAAATTTGTCTGCGTAGTACAGCTGTTGCCCTGCGAAAATTCCACTTGGACCAAGAGGGCCACTACCAACACTGGCGCTGGTCTTGATCAACTCCACAACCACATTGGAACTTGGAATCCCGAAGGATTGAAAGGGCCCGTAATACACGTCCGAGTAGTAGTACAGCGTGCTTACCCCACCCCCTTGAACAGCGACTGTCTGCCGTATCCGTATCCCGACACCAGCAACCGCCGTCGAGTAGACGGACGTCATACCAGGCACGGCAATTGGACTCCAAGACGCAAAGAACGCGAGTCGCGATTGGTTCGGAATCGCCAGGTCACAAAGAAACGTATTGGCGGCCTTCGCAGTAACTGGAAAGCTGCGTGTAAGAATCACCCCCCCGACTGGCAAGCTCGAAGGAACGCTTATCTCCCCCAGGTTCACATCTATATCCTGCGTGACAAAGTTTACGGCCGGATTGATCCGACAGTTCGCCGACGCGCGCTGAGCACCGAGCAACAACAGCACCGAAAGCATGGCGGGGGCTAGCATCCGCAATGATCGTTGATTTACAGACATACCGTCTCCACAGAAGTTATCCTGAGCTGCGCCTGGCCAGGGGCATCAGCTATCTGGTACTCAAAAACACAGCGCTGCGATGCTTGCGTTCCCCATTCAATCTGTAACCTGCCGCTATCGTGCTCACTACGCACATACAGACGCCCCCTTTGTCCGACAAGGCCAACCAGCTGTCCCTGCTCATCCTTGACCGATGCGCCCAGCGGTAGCGACTTTCCGGCTGCACCGCGCACACTGATCAGCAGCGCCCTACCGCTACGCGTCTGGAAGCGCATCAAACTGATCGCGCCAGCGTAAGGCGCAACCGACTGGCTGCTGGACTCCAGTTCAACATCACGCGACATGTCTGCCGGGTCCAGAGTGACGGCATTGAGCCGGTAGGGCGATACATACGGCACAACGGCGTAGCCGCGACTGTCCACACGCAGGCCCAGCGCATTGGTCAAACGGGCGTCGGCCGCTCCAGGTGCATGTACCAGCACCATGGTGTCGCCGCGATAGGGGGCAAAGGTCACCCCGCCACTGTGCACCACCGCATTACCGCTGGCGCTGAGCGACAACTGGCGGAAGTCGTCGGAATACCCGTAGGCACCGTTGAGCGTTGCATAGCGGCCCCGATAACCCGCCGAGGCCATTGCACTGGTGCTGCCATTGCGGCTGTCGGTCAATGTCAGGCCATAGTCGATACTCTGGTCCGCACCCGCCGAGCCGCTGATGCCAATGCGACTGCTTTCGTAGCCACGACTGCCACTTCCTGCACCACCGTCGCGCAAGCCGATATCGGCACTGAACGCCATTGGCCGGCTACGTCTGCCCAATGGCATGCTCATGCTGAGCAGATATTGCGTATCACGTACCGCAGGCAGGCCGACTTCGGTACGCACCGCAGAGAAACCGAAATTCACCGCGCGCCAGGCATTGTTGTAACCCACCTGGTACTGCACGCTGCTACCTGCGATATCGTAGAAATCACGTACCGATCCCGTTACATACAGCGCACCCCAGCCCTTGGCCAATGGCTGGTTCAAGGTCAACTGGAACTGGCTGCGTTGCCGCCCGTAGCGTTGCGCGTCGAAGCCACGCGAAATTGCATCACGATGGTTCAATGCATCCTGCAGGCTATAGTAGCCGCGGGTTGAATACCGGTATGCCGCCAGGGTCACATTGGTACCCAGCTGACCAATCAGGTTGCTATAGCTCAGCCGCATGCTCGCGCCCAACTTGTCCTCACCTCCCTGGAAGCGCGAACGTGCGTGCGTCATGTCGAACGACAATGCGCCTACCGGCGTTGCAAGTCCTGCCCCATATAGCAGCGCACCATAGTTCTCGCTCAGCAAGCCGCCGCCATACAAGGTCAGACGATTGCCAATGCCACGCTGGTAGGTGCCCTGCGCCAACCAGGGCTCATCCAGCAGGTTCTCGTTGCGCACCTGTCCGACGGTGAACGCATAGCGTGACATCCCCGGGCGCAGCATCTGCGCCACCGCGCCGAACGGAACCTTGAAGGAGCGCGTGCGACCATCAGCCTCGACAACACTGACCTCCAGATCGCCGCCATAGCCGGTTGGGTAGAGATCGTCGATGACGAAGCTGCCAGGCGATACCGTACTCGAGTAGATCAGCTGCTGGTTCTGGCGAATTTCCACGCGCGCATTGGTTTCGGCGATACCACGTACGACGGGGGCGTAGCCACGCAGCGAATCGGGCAGCATGCGATCGTCGGTCACCAGACTGACACCGCGATAGCCAACCGAATCAAACAACTCACCGCTGGTATAGGCCTCACCAACGGTGAGCGCTCCACCCACCTTTGCGAATCCTCGCTGGGCATAGGTCGCGATGCGCTGCCAGTGGCTGCCATCACCCTTGTTCCAGGTCAGGTTCGAATCCTGGCGCAGCTGCCAGCCCGCCAGATTCAGACCCACGTTCAGGCCAAGATAGGCGCTACGGTTGCGTTGACCAAACGCGCCACGCGTCTGCCCATCCACCATGTTGAAACTGTAGCCGACGAAGCCCGCATTGATACCGCGGTCCCATAGCGCAGGATTCACGTAACCGCGCGCCTCGCGGCGAAGATTGACCTGGGGGATGCTCAGGTCGTAGCGCAGATTGCCGCTGTCATAGATACCGAATGCATCTGGCATGCGCTCCTGCACCTGGTAACACACGTTTTCTGCATTGCCGTCGGCGGCGGCCGCCTGCAGTTGCTCGGTATCTACACCGAGTTCCTCGAGCAGCGCGATGTCCAGGCAGGCACCCACCTCGCCCTGCCGGTTGGCGCGGAACGGCAGGTCACGGCGCCCCTTCCAGCTGCCGTTGACGTAGATATCCACGCGATAGTCGCCCGCCACCATCGGGTTGCCATTGCTGAAAGCGGACAGATCGACCTTGGTGCCGGAGCCGGAGAGAAAGTTGGAGTCGAATTGCGCCACTTCGGGAGCAGCGCGCCTCGACGGGCCTGCGCTTACCAGCAGCGCCTGCTCGCCCAGATTGGCGCTTGGTTCGGGAGACGCTGCCGGCGCCGCCCATAGCTGCAAGGGCAGCGCAGCGCCTGCGACAAGCAGGAACATGGGCAGCATTCGCTCCCTGCCCGTTGCAGCATCGAAGATCGATCTCCGAATTGATGATGACAACCTGCTCTCAATCACACCGGCTTCCTTCAGAACGATCGCAACTGCGATACCGCTCGATCCATCGAGCTGCTACTCAGGGGCCAGCCGATACGCTGGCGCTGTTCTCCACCCGTCCGCCGTAGTCGTTGATGGTGATGAAGCGCACCTTGTCCATGGGACCGGTGGCATCCAACGTCAACTGCTGGTTGGGGCCGACCATCTTTCCTTTCTCTTCAACCAGCCTGTCTGCGCTGGCGCTGATTGCATGCACCTCCGCCAAGGTCACGTGGTAAGGCGTGGGATTGTCTGCCCTCAGCTTTCCGCCCGACCAACTCCAGCGCAGTTTCGGCGGCGCATCATTGGCGGTATCCGGCAGCCCGTTGGGGCGGTAGAACAACTTGATCCGCGAACGGAAAGCCACCTGCAGATAGTTCTGCTCTTCACCGGTTTCCTTCGGCGATGGCGCGACATCCAGTACGTTCAACCAGAACAGTGACTCGCGATCCTTCGGCAGATCCGCACCGGTGAAGATCACCCGCAAGGCCTGGCTACGCCCTGCCTCAACCCGGGCGATGGGCGGCGTCAGCAGGAACGGAGCGTCACTGTTTTCTGCCGTCTGCTCGGGGTCGCCGCTGTCGATCCACGCCTGTACCAACGATGGCGCCTCGCCAACATTGTTCACCTGGACGGTGATCTCGCGCGCCTGCTCCGGGTAGATCACCCGTGTCCCGCTGATCACCACGCCCGCCATGGCCGACGGGGAAAACGACGCCATCAACACTGCGCCAAGCAGTGTCACTGGAATTTGTGCTTTCATCGCAGTCGCTGCTTCTATGCGTGGAAGATACCCCTCGGCCGGCCGCATCGCCGACCGAGGGTGACGGCAACTGCAATCAGTTGTAGATGATCGTGTACTTCACGCTGCTGGTGACTTCACCCGGGCTGACCGCGCCCTGGGCGTAGTACTCGACCGCGTAGTTGAGGTTTGCCGATCCATCGGCAGCAACAGTGACCCATTGCGAGTTGGTCTGCGGCTGGCCCGCGCCTCCAGCGGCGACCGGCAGCGCGAGGTTGTTGCTGCCAAGCAGCTGCAGCTGCACCTGGGTCGCAGCGTTGGCGGTAGCGGTGTTGTTCAAGCGACCGCTGCTGGCATCGATGGTGGCACCCGGCTCGAAGTAGGTCGCCACGCTGCCAGCATCGCATTGGGTCAGATTGATCGAGAACGGCGTGCGGCCGGCAACCTGGCCACTGGCCGCCAGCGCGCTGGCGCCCACCGTCGGCAGGGTCACGGTGAAGTCCTTGCCCTGCGGCGTAGAAACGGTGCAGGTCTTGTCGGTGATTTCACCATTGAAGGTGATGGTGCCGTCAGCGGCGCTTGCGGCGAGCGGTGCTGCTGCCAGCAGGAGTACTGCGATGATGTTGACGTTGCGCATTGCGATTACCTTGCTCTGATGGAGTGGAAGTGGGTCCGGGGCAAGCAAGGAATTCAACGAAGCAATACTCAATCCTTGACTCGCTTCCCGATCAGGACTCGACACCTGCTGTTCGAGAACTGGACGAGAAGTTATCAGGAACAAATGTGACGCTCTCCACATTAATTGCCAATTAGCCGTTCCAATCAAATCTGCGACAGCCTTTCGCATGACAGCTGCACATGCAGCACATATGTGCCCTTTCGTGTATCCGGATTTCACTCGGTACAGTCGATCGACCAGACGTCTCATCTGCCGTGGAAAAAGATCGACTTGATGGTGATCACTCAACACGCGTGATGTCCGCGAGCAGAACGGCAAGTTGCCTCTTCTGTTGCGTTTCGCGCAGGCGCCTACTGAAGCTCCCAAACGCGGAGTACGGCCATGATTCGTTCTCTCCTGCTCGGTGCGGCGTTGCTTTCCATCACTTCGGCAGCCAACGCCAGTCAAGGCACCATTCGCTTCGTGGGACGCGTAGTTGATTCAGGCTGCAGTATTGGGCTGGTGCGTGATCAGCGACAACTGAACCTGGATACCTGCCCGATGTCTGCGCAAGGCGCGCAGCTGGAGGTATCCACTCTGGCCACCGGCGATGTCATCACCTTGGCCGCCTACAAAGCGCAGGTTGGGCTTGCAGCACATCAGGGCGAGGCACACGAGCGCTTTTTTTCCAAGAGCTATGCACTGCAGCCCAGCCCCGGACAACAGGCAAAAGCAGGCTATCTGGTAGTGGTCACCTACCCGTGACACCAGCAACGGAAACCGGCAGACCTGAAAGGCCTGCCGGGCTCCGTACCAGTTTTCCATGGCCATCCGATTGTTGGACTGCAACCATTGACGCCAACGACCCGCGCCGATCAGTCGACGTGCAAGGACTCGCGAATCGTGAAGTCGCGCGAGTACCGCGAGCCGTCGCGGTCAATGCTGGTATCAGGCTGCAGGAACGCGTTGAGTATTCTGGCTTCGAGCCGCCCGCACACTCCAACCAGCCAACAACAGCAAGCACGCGAGCGCATACACCGACGCCACAATCATCTGCGTCCAGATGCCCGGCACGAACGTGAGCAGCACCATTGCCATCCCCAGCACCAGCACAGCCAGCACGGGGAGGCGCAGCATCAAGGGGTCGGCCAGCAGCGCGTAGCGACGCAGGAACAGATAGGCCGTGAGCAGGCAGCCGGCCAGCGCTGCCCAAGCGATGCCCGCGATGCCGGTGACCGCGGGCACCAGCAACAACACCAGCGCATTGAGACCACTGCCCATCAATTCGTAGCGCATCGGCAACACGGTGTTGCCAACCGCATAAGCGTAGCGCGCGAGCAACGCATTCCACGCGCCAAATACAATCACGCAGGCAAACCACGCCAGCAACATCGGCAACGCGCCCTGCTCCATGCCTGCAGGCAGCAACAACTTCACCAGCGATGGCGCGCTGGCAATCATGCCGGCCGCGGCGGGAATGGTCAGGGTAGCCGTCACCAGCAGCCCGAGACGTAGTGCGTTGCGTCGAGCGGCCTCGTCTTCGCCCAGCTGCGCCATGCGCGCCAGCACCACCTGGTTGAGGCTCATCAGCGCGACCAGTGGCAGGTTGACCAGTTTGCGTGCCAGATTGACCAGCGTGATCGCGCCTTCACCCAGGAACGAGGCACATATGCGCTCCAGCAAGACCAGCCCTTGGCTGGCACCTGCGCTGGCGAGCAGCGGCCCTAGCCGACGGTACAAGCCATAGGCCGCCAGCCACCGCGCCACAGCAGCGGCAGCACCGAGAGCAGCATCAACACCGCACCAGCAACAAAGGCCCAGGCCAGATCGCGTTCGTTGGTTGCCGAGCGCTGCATCAACAGCAACAGCACCGCCGGCAGGTTGTACAGAAACGAACCCAGGCCAGCCACCAGGAAGCGTTGCTGGGCCTGCCCTATCGCTGCTGCCAATGCATGCACCAGCAGCATCGGTACCACGCAGGACAGAATCAACAGGCTGGACGCGGCCGTATGCTGCACGCCCGTCACCAGCCCAGGTCCGATCAAGCGGACCCAGATGCCCGCGCCTGCCGCCAGCGCAATCGCGATCAGCGCGCCCACCAGCAGCAGACTCAGCATCTGCGTGGACACCCATGCCGGTTGTCGCGGGCCTTGCAACTGCTGGTACAACGGCAATGCGGCGGACGACAACAGGCCTGCAGCCAGCGTCATGCGGATGGCTTCGGGCAGGAACAACGCGACCAGGAAACCATCACTGCGTGCACCTGCGCCCCAGGCATCGACCAACAGCCATTCGCGGCCGAAGCCGAGCGCGAGCCCGGCCACCGTCACCAAGGTCAACCAGAGCGTGGCGCGAAACATGGCTCAGTGCAGCAGGGTCAGGATGTTCTTGCCACCCACCCGGTAGGACAGGTTGTGCGGGCGTTCGCCCATTGGCTTGGCGCCGCTGCCGCCGATGATCTTGTACGGCGGAACTTCCTTGGCCACAACGGTATTGGCGGTGATCACGCAGCCACGCCCCAGGTGCGCACCGTGGGCGACCAGCGCACGGCTGGCGATCCACACATAGTCATCAATCACGATGGGCGCCGACACCGACCAGAATTCCGGGGCGGTCAGATCATGCGTCCCGGCGATGATCAGCACATGCGATGCAATCGCGACGTGGTCGCCGATGCGCAGACCCGCACGCGCATCGATCTGGCAATGCCAGGCAATCACGCTGTCCTTGCCGATCACCAGGCTGTCCATGCCCAGTACCTCGGTGTTGCGCCAGATGGTGGAGCCCTCACCAATCTTTGCGCCGCCGATACGCAGCCAGGTCAGGCGTACCCAATGGAAAGGCACCTTGTTGATGGCGATGTTGTAGAGCTGCTCCCACAGGCGCAGGCAGCGATCCTTGAACGTGATCCAGTTGATGCCGTAGCGCGGCACCAGCTTGGTCGGCAGTTCCATCTTCAACTCGTGGTAGAGGCGCTTGCCCAGCGGGTGCTGCAGGCGCCATTCGATATCCACCGAGCAGATCGACACGCGCAGCTGATCGCCACTGGCTTCCTCGAACGCGCCCTCGTTGGCCAGCAACCACTCATAGGCCTCGGTCAACGCGGCAGGTTCCACGCCCATGCGCGCAGCGTAGTCGCCAAGCCGCGAGCGCAGGTCGACGGAATGAAAAATACGATGCCTCATTGCTGCTTCCTCGAACTCGATAAAGGCCGTCCCTCTGCGCCGGGTGGAACAGCGGCTGCGCTCTGCAGCCCGAGCCCCATCACCAGCCAGAACAGGGCCACCAGCACCATGGTGAAACTGTAGTAATGATCGATCAGTCCTGTCAGCAGGGCAGCGACCAGCGCGGTGGTACAGCCCATCCACAAGCCGTTGCGGCGGTCGATGGTGAGCACCTTGCCCTGCGGCCGCACCTGCCGCCACCAGCGCCAGGTCACCACGCAGTACAGCAGCATGCCGAGCAGGCCCAGCTTGTACATGTAGTACAGCCACAGGTTGGAGATACCGAGCAATCCGCTGCCGGGTACCGGCGGCTCGGTACGGAAACCAATTCCCAAGGGATAACGCGCAACAGCCTCGGGGAAGCGCTTGTATTCATCCACGCGCACCTCGGTGCTGGCATTGTCCGATGAGAACATCGTCGCCAGACGGTCCTGCAGTGGCGCATAGGTCACGGTCAGTACGCCACCGAGAATGATCCCGGCCATCACCATTGCCCGCGCATACGGCACCCGCAGCCAGGACAGCCACAACAGCACCACGCCGATGGCGAGGATGGCGCCGCGCGAGCTGCTCAGCAGCAGGGCAGCCGCGCCGAGCACGGCCACCGATGCCCCCAGCACGCGTCGCCAACCGTGCTGGTAGAGCCCGTAGAACGCAGCAAGCGGCACGAACATCGCCATCGCACCACCGGTCAGGTTCGGATGGACCCACGGCGAGCCGAGGCGCGCGTTCTCTGCGCTGAAGATGTCCAGCAAGGCCTCCGGGTGCGCATAACGCAGCTTCTCCAGCACGGGAATCATGTCCAGTGCGCTGCGTGATTTGACGAACATCCCCAGCGACAACACCAGCATCGCCAGATTACCCAGCAACAGCATCACCACCAGCTGCTCGCGCTGCTTCTCCTGTGACAGCATCAGCGGCGCCAACAGCAGCAATGACAGGTTGGCCAGCCAGCGTACCCAGTTCACCGGCCCGTTGCCGTCAGCCACGATCGTGACCTGCCCCACCACGAACGGCAGCGCGCTGAATGCCATCAACAGCAGCATTCCACGTTCGACGCTGCCCCACTGCGGCCGCTCCAGCCGCTGGAAGAACAACTGCAATGCCACCCCGGCCCAGGTCAGCCCGAGCATGGCCTCGGCCACGGTGAAACGAAAGCCGATCTGCAAGGTACTGAAGGGCATGAACGTCGCCACCAGCGCGAACAGCGACAAGCCGACCACTGGCCAACGCAATACCACCAATGCGGCGGGCACTCCCAGCAGCACCACGATGAACTTGGACGGCGGCAGGAACAGCAACAGGCTGCCGAACAGCAGGCCGCACAGCACCGCGATGGTCGTGCCCAGCCTCATCGCGACGCCGCCTGCAACAGTTGCGCTACCCGCTGCTGGTAGGGGCCAGCGGCGTAGCGCTGTGCTGCCGTGATCAAGGTTTCGCGTGCCTCGTTCTCGCCACGCCCGCAAGCCGCTGCGAGCAACGCATCACGCAGCGACGTCGCACTGCGTGGATCGAAGCGCAACGATTGCGGTGGAGTGATTTCATCCAGCGCGCTGCCGGTGGCAACCGCGACCGGCGTGCCACACCCCAATGCTTCGATCACCGGTAGACCAAATCCTTCCGCAGTCGCCGGGTGCAGCAGACGTTCGGCATCGTGATAGAGCCGCGACAGCTGCACGTCACTCACTCCGCTGCGCCAATGCAAGCCAGCCAGGCCAGCCAGCTCCGCGTCCACATCGGCGCGATCGCCAACCAGCACCAGGTCCGGCAGCGGATTACCTTCCCCACGTAGCGCACGCCATTGCTGCAGCAGGAACGGAATGTTCTTGCGCGGCTCGCGGGTCCCCACCACCAGCCAATAACGCGCGGGCAAGGCTGGATCGGCCACCGTGCTGGGTACCGCCAACGGCAGCACCGCGTTGGGCAATACCGAGGTCCGCGCCCGCGCACCCGGATACAAGCGGGCAAGCTCGCCAGCGCTGAACTGTGATGGCGTCCAGATCGTGTCTGCCGCACGCACCGCGTGCCCAATCAGGAAGCGGTCCATGGCACCGTAGACACGACCATGCAACCACGTGGCATGACGCCCTGGCAAGGTCAGCTGGAATACGTCGTGCAGCAACAGTACCTGCCTGCGCAGCGTCGCCGGGCGGCGCAGCGGCAAGCCGCTGTTGGCGGTGGCGATGTACAGATCGATGCCCTGCTGGCGCAACGCGCCCGGCAGGAAACCCAGCTCGAAAGCCATGCGCGTACGCGGTCGATGCAGGCCATTGCTTGCCACCGACGCAGGCGGACAGATCGCCAGCTGCTGGTGCGGGTGCCCATCCGGCGCCATGCTGAAGCGCACCAGTTCACGGCCTTCGGCCAACAGTGCCTGTTCAAGCGCCAGCACCTGACGGGCGATGCCCGAGTGCGGCGCGGCGGTGACTGGCCGGTAATCAATGCCTATGCGCATGTCAGCTCGGTGTACACCGCCTCCAACTGGTCGGCCGAACGCTGCCAATCATGTTGCGCGCGCACGTAGCCACGGCCAGCCTCACCGGTCGCATGCGCCAACTGCGGATCGGCCAGCAGCTGTAGCGCCGCAGCAACCAATGCAGCAGTATCGCCCCCGCCTTGATAGTGCGTGCCACGCTGGACGTCCAGCCCGGACACCGCCTGCGCTGTGGCGACCACCGGCAAGCCCGCCGCCATTGCTTCCAACACCTTCAGCTTGGAACCACCACCGTCGCGCAGCGCGGCCAGGAACAGACTGCTCTTGGCCTGCACCGGTTGCAGACTGGGGACGAAACCGCGCCACTCGATGCGTGCATCCGGCCAGCGCTCGGCCCAGTGCGTCGGCAATGCGTAACCGCACAGGCAAAGCCGGGTCTGCGCTGCAGCCGCCCAGATCGCCGGCATGATCTCGTCCAGCAGCCATTCCACCGCATCGATGTTGGGCGCGTACTCGAAGTTGCCGACGAACAGGATCCGTCCGGCGCCAGGATCGGCCACCACCTCGGCGAAGGCCTCGGTATCGGTGCCATTGACCACCACGGCGATGGGCTGCCTGCTGTATGCGGCCAGCACCTTGGCATCGTCCTCGGTCAAGGCCACTACCTTGCGCGCAGCGCCCACAACCTGGCGCTCCCAGCGTTGGTAACGCCAGCGGTCCAGCCGCGCCAAGGGCCTGAACACCGCAGGCAGGCGGCTGTAGGTGACCTCGGCAAGCGTGGATTCGACATTGTGCTCACTGAGCAGAAAACCCGCCGCGTACCGCTGCAATGGCCCCCGGCACGGTTCGTACATGTACGAATGCTCCAGCTGCACCACATCCCAGGGCTGCTCCAGCAACGTTCCCAGCGTGCGACCGAAGTCCGGCGCGTGACCATTGACCGAAGCCAACAGCGGCACCGGTGACAACAGTCCGTTGATCATCGTCTTCAACGAACGCAGCGGGCGCCGCTGCAGCACGATCAGGCGCTCCAGCAGCGGCTCGAGTTGCGCCTGGGTTGCAGCGTCCAACGGCACTTTGCTTTGCACCAGCAAGGTGATGCGATGTCCGCGCGCGGCCAGGCAACGCAGCAGATGGTATTGGCGCAGCTTGCCGCCACTGGTGGTCGGCCATGGCAGGTAAGGCAGGATCCACAGAATCCGCAGCGGTCGCATCACCACTCCAATACCGACAGCGTCGTCGATACCGGTACGTTGACCGCGTCGCCGCTGCCGATCTCCTTGTGCGCGCCGCTAAGTACATCGTGCAGCACGGCCTGCTTGAGGCCATTGACCTGCACCTGTCCGGGTTGCGCGCCCCAGAACAACCATAGCCGACGGCCATCCGGGCGCTGCCAGCCAATGCTGATCATGCCCGGCGTATTACCGGTGAATACTGGCGCCTTGCCCGGGACCAGACGCGGTCCGGTGATCTGCAGCAGCCGTTGCACCGCGCTGTACACCGGCTTGGCGGCAGCAGCTTCATCCAGCAGCCCATAGCGGCGATCACGCGCACCTGCGCGCTGGTCCAGGTCACTCAGCGCGAACAGGAAAATCTTGTCGTAATCCAGCGCGCTCATCAGCGCCAGGCGACGGGTCACGAAGTCGGCCTGCCCCTGTGCGCCGATGATGGGCTGCTCTTCCTTGGGGCCTGCATAGCTGGACCAACCCCATTCGTCGGCCCAGATGTCACGCGCACCGGCGGCGCGCAAGGATGCATTGCCTTGGCGGGCACGCTGCACGAAGTCCATCGCATGTGCGTCGTCGCCTTCCGGATACAAGGAGTACGGGTGATAGGCGGTAATCACGTCCAGCGAGAACAAACCGCCCTTGGCCAATGCTTCAACCATCAGCGCGCCACCGCGGGTGGGCATCTGGCTGAAGTAGCCCATGCCACCCAGCACGATCTTGCGACCAGGCGCTTCGCGACGCATGGCCTCCACGCTGGTCAACAACAGCTGGCCATAGGCGGCAGGATCCTCGCGCGGTCGCCAGAATGCCGGCAGGTTGGGCTCGTTCCACACCTGCCAGGCAACAACCTTGGGATAGCGCTGCGCCAGCTGCACCAGGGCGCGCGCGTAGAGCTTGGGATCCTTCGGCGGGTATTGGTCCGGGTTCGGACTGCCGGCTGGTGCGGAGGTGGCATGCGGCGCCGATCCGACCAGATACACCTCGGCCTTGAGACCGCGCCGTTCCATTTCCGCCATCAAAGGGTCCAGTACATCCCAGCGGAATTGGCCCTCTTGTGGTTCGATGGTGTCCCAGTGCAGATCCACCCGCACCCACTGCAGGCCCAAGGCCTGCAGCTGGTCCATCTGTTTGCGGTATTGGCTGGGCTCAAACCACAGGAAGTGTGCGTTCACCCCAAGATAGTCGGCCCACACCAGCGGTCGCGGCGGCACCAGTTCCAGGGTCGCGCGTTCGCCCTTGGCACAGGCAGTGACGCCCCATAGCAGCGAACCGACCAGCACTGCTGACGCAAGTACCCGCAGCAGCCGCGCCTTGAACATGCCTGGTCCTTTCATTGCTTACGCTCCACAACCGATCTAAACATTGCCGCAAATTCGCTGGCAATGGTCGCCCACTGACGCTGTGCGCCCAGCGCGGATGCCGCTGCCGCCCAGCTGTGCGCCAACGACGGCTCATCCAGGAGGCTGCCAATCCGTTCGGCCAGGGCCGCGCTCTGCCCCTGCGCATAGACCACGCCGTTGCCGTGGGAAACTTCCTCGGCAAACGCGCGCGCATCCGAGGCAATCACCCCGCGCCCGCTGGCGTTCGCCCACGACAGCGCACCACTGGTGCCGCGCATGCGACCAAGCAAGGCCAACTTCTTTGAATCGCGATACGGCAACACCATCGCGTGATGGGCCTGCACGCAGTCCAGGATGCCGCTGGCAGGCAGGTCGAGCTGCCACTCGATCCGATCTGCGATGCCCAATTCGGCAGCGCGTCCCCGCAGCTGCGACAGGTAGTTGCCGCGGCTGCCAAACGCCAGCTCAGGCGCCGATCCGCCAGCCATGGTCACTGCAAGCCGCGCCTGCGGGCGCTGGCGAAAAACGGTGGCCAAGGCATCGAACAGATCCTCGATCCCCTTGCCCGGATAGATGAAACCGAAATACAGCAGCTTCAGCAGCTCGCCGTCAGGCAACGCGGCGGTAGCAAACACCGGATTGCCGTGCGCGATGAAGTGCACCTTGCCTGGCGCAACCTGCATGCGCTCGACCAGACAGCTGCCGCCGGTACGGGTCAACGCAACCATCGCATCCAGACCGGCAGCCAGGCTGCGCTCGCGCGCCAGCGTGCGCCGGTCCTGTGCCAGCGCCAGCAGCTGCGGCAAGGGGCGCGGCCAGGTCGCTATGCGGCGGGCCAGCCCCTGCGCAAGGTCCGGTGAGCGCCATACCAGCCGCTCCGGGTCATGCACGGTTGCGCTGGTCGCCAGTTGCGGCCAGCGCGCACGTAGTTGTTCAAGCGCGAGGAACTCGGGGCTGCGGCCACCGCCCAGCTGCGCATGGACGATATCCACGTCCTGCCAGAACGCTGCGTCACCTGTGTCCCAGGCACCGTCTGCGTGCTGCGGTGGTACCCGCACATCAACGCCCGCGCCGCGCAGCGCCTCCATCCACGCCTGGGCGTAGTCGGCGATGCCGTTCTGCAACGGCGGCAGCGGTGCGAGCAGCGCCAGCTTCACTCAGTACGCTCCGAGCCAACGACTGATCGGCTTCCAGAACCTGGCCGGGATTTCAAAAACGCGACGATTCAGCACGATGCCGTCGACACGCCCCAAGGCATCCCGCAGCAACGCCAGGGCGTTTTCCACTGCCGGCACCGTGGTGCTGCGCGCCTGCACCACCAGAATGATGCGATCGCAGCCGCGCAACGCAATCAGCGCGTGCTCGTCGCTCAGCGGCGGCGCCTGCACGATCACCATTTCGCCCGGCTGCGCCGGCAGTGCGCCCTCGCGCACGCTATAGCCCTGCTGCCTGAGCACGATGGCCAGACGCGAGGCAATGAAGCTCACGCCTTCGCCGGAACGGCCCGAGGTCAGGCCCACCGACAGGCCATGCTCGGCGATCTGCTCCAGGGGCAGGCGGCAATAGATGCGGTACAGGGCCGCACGCAAGGGTTGCGAAGCATCCTGGTCGCGTTCGATCTCCGGTACCGTGGCCAACAGGGGCACGTTGAAGGTTTTCTCGATGCGGCCACCGTCATGGATACGCTGGTCCATCAGGTACAGCAGGAACACCACCACCAAGGCCACGGCCAGAGCGACCGGGATGGTGAGCAGCAGCATCAACATGCTCTTCGGGAACACGCGCGACGGGGTGAAGCTCGACTCACCGACCAGCGCCACATTGCTGAGGCGGTTGCGATTCAGGTCACGGATGACGCGCGCGCGCAGCAAATAGTCCGAGTACTGCGCAAACGTCTTCTCGGCAGAACCCAGCTCCAGGCTCAGGCGCGACAACGAGGGCTCGGCCGCCATCACTTCTTCGCGCGAGGCCTGCAGCTGCTTGAGCTGCTCATCGATCTCGGCGATGTTGGCGTCGATCTTGGCCACATTGATGCGCGCATCCTGCATGTCCTGGCGCAGGCGGGTGCCCAGGGCGTTGGGCGCGACATTGCGCGAGCGCACCACATTGTCATTGACCGCTGCGATCTCCGCTTCCAGTCCGGCAATGCTCTCATCCAGCGCACGTACCGGCGGCGCACCTTCCTTGAAGTTGCGCAGCAGATCCAGGCGCTGCTGCTTGAGTCCGTTCAACTTCAGCTTGAGGTCTTCGCGGGCGGGATTGAGGCTGATTTCGCGCTCGGTCACCACTTCCCCTGCGACCGCAGGCAACTGCCGGCCAGCCGCGCCGAGGATGCCGAGCAGTGCCTCGCGCTCGGCCTGCAGTTCGCGGCGGTGACGGTACAGCTTCTGCAACTGGTCGGTCACGTCCTCGATGCGCTGTTCGACGCTGGTGGCATCGATGACACGCAAGCGATCACGCAACTGCTGCTTCAGCTTGATGATGGTGTCGTTGAGCTCGGTGTTCTGCTGCTGGTAGAAATCAAACAGCGCATCGCCGCCAGCGGCATTGGCGCGCTCGTCGAAATACGCGTCCACCCAGGCCTGCGAAATACCCTGGGCGACATGCGGATCGCTCCAGGTCACACGCATCTCCATCACGTTCGAGCCCGGATCGTGGCTGACCGTCAGGCGCTTGGCCAGGCGTGCCGCAAGGCGGTCCTCCGGCGGCGCCTTGTCCATCAGGCCCACGCCGACGAACACATCACGGACAACTTCCTTGCACCAGGCCGCCGCCTTGCCCATCTGGAACTTGAAGCGCGCCCAGCCGCCCTGCGGCGGTACCGATGACATCGCCAGGTAGGCCTTGGCGACCTTCAGCATGACCGGCGCGCTGGTCGCCATCTTTTCCTCGTCCAGCAGCGGATCGCGCTGCGGGCTCTGCTGCACGAAGCCCGACTCCGGGCCCGGCTGCACCGGCAACTGCACGCTGGCGCTCTGCGTTGGCTTGACCAGCAGGCGCGCATCGGACACGAAGCGATTGGGCAGCAGGAAGGCACCGGCCACCACCACCGCGATCGTGACCATCAGGGTCAGGCGGAACTCGCGGGCGAAAATAAACAGCAGACGCAGCGCGTCGCGAAGGCTACGGACTTCGATCACGGCACGGTTACCTCTGGCGTATTGATCCGGTAGGACGGCTCGTTTATCTGGTAGTTGGCCGATGCACCGAAACCACGGAACATCAACAACTGGCCGACATACATGTCCACACGCTGGATCGCATTGCCGATCCGCGAGCTGGGCACGAACACCAGGTCACCGCGCTGCAGCTGCACCCCCGGCTGGCCGTTGGTGGCAGGGCTGAGCAGGGCCGCGTAGTCGAAGAAATAGACCTGCTGCACGCCATCGTCATCCTGGCGCACCAGGGCCACATGATGGCTGTCCGCGGTCGGCAGCACGCCCCCGGTGGCGGTGATGGCCTGTGGCACGGTCACCGCCGACATCAGGTCGAAGGTTCCCGGGTTGCGCACGGCGCCGCCGACATACACCCGGCTACCGGGTGCTTCAGCGATATTGATGGTCACCCGCGGCTCGCGGTAGATCGCATCCAGCCGCTCGGTCAGCTCTTCGCCGATCGCTTCGGGGGTACGCCCGCCAGCCTTGACGATGCCGATGAATGGATAGGCGATATTGCCGTCGGGCCTGACCCGGTACAGCGTTGCCTCGTCCTTCTCTGCTGGCGTCTGCGCATCGCGCACGATGCGCAGCACATCGCCGGTATGCACCTTGAGCACCGGCTTGGGCAGCTGTTCCGGGCTGAAATTGCTGATCTGCCGCTCACGCACCACCTTGCCAGCGGGCAGCTGGACAACGTTGGACATGGCGCAGGCGGTAACCAACAGCGTAAGCAGCGCCGGCAGCGCCAATCGCAGGGACTTCATGATTGCCTCCAGTAGCCGGTAAACATTCCAATGCGTCGCTTCAGGCGCAGCGGCAGATGCCGTTCCATGTGCCCCAGACGATAACCAATGAACTTTGCAGCGGTGCGCAACAACGCACCGGGTATTGCAGTGACCGCACCGGCCTGGCGCAGCGCGCGCAGCTCGGAACGCACGAAGCGACCACCTTCACCGCCGGCACCACCAAAGCTTTGTCGTATCCAGCGCTCGCGCGAATAGAACACGCCGATGTCGAAGTAGCGTCGCAGCTCTTCCACGATGCTGTAGTCGTGCGAGTGCCAGGCCTCGGCAGCCGCCACATAGTTGATCGCCCAGCCCGCCAGCAGCGCGCGCGCGGCGACATGGGTGTCCTCGGTGCCGATCACATCCTCTGGAAACCCGCCCACCTCGGCCAGCACGTCGGCGCGGTAGGCGCAGAACGCATCGGAACTGAAGCAGGTCTTGATGCCGAGCTCGGCGGCGTCGCTGCTGCGCTTGATGCGGCCCTGCGACGGATAGTTGAAGGCGCGCGCATGCCGGGCCAGGATGCCGGCCTCCGGATGCGGAATCTGCCGCCCGTAGGCCACCGCCACGTCGTCAGCGGCATATACGCCATCCACCAGCGCCTGCAGCGCATCCGGCGGCACCGGTATCGCATCCTGGGTCATGTAGATCAGCACATCGGCGCTGACCAGGCTGGCCGCAAGACGCCGCGTGCCGCCATGGTTGAAGGTGGCCGGATCAATCTCCACGACGCGCGCGCCAAACTCGCGCCAGCGCGCGACACCGCCATCGCTGGAGGCACTGTCGATGATCAGCAGCTCGTCCGGCTGCAGCGACTGCGCGCGCAGCGCAGGCAGCATCCGCGCCATATGCGCTTCACCGTTGCGTACTGGAATGATCAGGGCAACGCGCGGCCTGGCCATCAGTACGCCGCCTTCATCGACAGCACGGCCGGCAAGGTGCGCAGCAGGATGAAGGCATCCAGCCCAAGCGACCAGTTCTCGATATAGGCCAGGTCGTACTCGACGCGCTTCTGCAGCTTCTCGACGGTATCGGTCTCGCCACGGTAACCATGCACCTGCGCCAGACCGGTGATGCCGGGCTTTACCTTGTGCCGCGCCACGTAGTTGGCAACCGCCTCCTCGAACAGGATATCCGCCGCCTTGGTGGCAGTGGCATGCGGGCGCGGCCCGACCATCGACATGCTGCCGGCCAGCACGTTGAACAGCTGCGGCAACTCATCGATGCTGCTCTTGCGGATGAAACGCCCGATCCGCGTCACCCGCGGATCGCCCGCGCGCGTCTGGGTCTGCGCATCCATGTCACGTTGATCATGGAACATCGAGCGGAACTTGTAGACCTCGATCAGCTGGTGGTTGTAACCGTAACGTCGCTGTCGGAACAGCACCGGACCACGCGAATCCAGCTTGATGGCAATGGCTACCAACAGCATCAACGGCGACAGCAGCAACAAGGCCAGGCTTGCCAGCACCACGTCCTCGGCACGCTTGTAGGCAGGCGCCCAGCCTTTCAACGGCGGCTCCGAGACCACCAGCATCGGCACGTCGGAAATGTCCGCAACACGCGGCAGCGCGAAGTTGAAGGCCTGCATCTCCGGCACCAGGAACACCTGCACCGGCATTTTCCTGAGCAGCTCAACGTAGTGGTGGTTGCGCCCCTCTGCCGCCGCTGGCAGCGCCATCAGGACCTGATCCACCTCGTTGTTGCGGATCAGCTGTTCGAGCAACGCGAAGTTGCCGATCAACTGCGGCCGCAGGTTTGAGGCGATGCGGTCTGGACTGCGGTCATCGATGAAGCCCAGCAGGCCACTGGCGATATCCACATTCTGCTGCATGTGCTGCGCGAGCCGGCTGCCGTTCTCGGTTGCTCCAAGGATCACCGAGCGGCCAACGAAGTGGCCGTCGCGGATCCGCCGCTGGAAGAACGCCAGCATCAGCAGTCGCCCAAGCACCAGCAACAACAAGGTCGCCAGGTACCAGAGCAACGCCATCTTGATCGGCAGGTAGGCGATCACCCGGAACACGGTATGCAGCATCAACACCAGGCCAAAGCTGGCCGACCAGGCAACGATGGTGGAGCGGATCAGCACCCGATTGCTGAACATCTCCCGCCCGTACATGCCGAACGCGGTGAACACCAGGATGGTCAACAGACCGGCCAGCAAGGCCAGAACCCCATAGGTACGTATCAAGCTGCTGTCATGGACCCCCATCAGCAACAGCACCAGCGCCGCCGGCGAAACCGCAGCGCAGAAGTGGAAAATACGCGCCATCAGACGCGACCAGCGCATCACTATCGGGCGTGTATTTGCAAACAATGCATCTGAAAACGGTAAGCGCATTACGACGTCAGACACCTGTGCTGATGCGAACAAAACAGGCACACACCCACACAAACCGAGGCAGCCGCCTGCAAAGCGACGCCATCGGCTTGACCCTAGTGAGCCACCTGCCCCCCTGCAGACAACCGGCCGGACTCATTCAACGACGAGCACGGCTGTACCTGATCATCTGTTCCTTACCCGATACAATAACGTGATGGGACTCACGTTTACAGGGGTATAGGCACACGGATGCGCTGCGTTAAGGAATCAACCGCAGTTGTCAAGGCCAGATGACAGCAGTTTGACGCCTACTGAAGCTCGAAGACCTGCCGCAGATAGGACAGGTAGCCCGGATCATCACACATGCTCTTGCCGGGTGAGTCGCTGAGCTTGGCCACCGGCTGACCGTTGCAGCGGACCATCTTGATGACGATGTTCAGCGGCGTCGGGCCCAGGTCGTTGGTCAGGTGCGTACCAACACCGAAGGCGACCTGGCAACGGCCACGGAAGTGGTCGTACAGCTGCATCACCTTCTCGATGTTCAAGCCATCGCTGAACACCAGCACCTTGCTGGTCGGATCAACCCGATTGGCCTTGAAATGGGCCAGCATGCGGTCACCCCACGCGACCGGGTCGCCGGAGTCATGGCGCACGCCATCAAACAGCTTGCAGAAGTACATGTCGAAGTCGCGCAGGAAGGCGTCCAGGCCGACCACATCCGACAAGGCGATACCCAGGTCGCCGCGGTACTCGCGTGCCCAGGACTCCAACGCCGCCACCTGCGAGTCACGCAGGCGCGGGCCCAGCGCCTGGAAGGCCTGCAGATACTCATGCGCCATGGTGCCGTGCGGGGTCATGCCGTACATGCGCGCGAAGTACACGTTGCTGGTGCCGACGAACTGCGGGCCCAGCGCGTCGCGCAGCATCGGCAACATCGTGCCATGCCATTCCCGCGAGTAGCGACGGCGGCTGCCGTAATCGGCGATGCGGCAGTTCTCGAAGCCGGCGGTATCGCGCAGCAATGCAGTCTTGGCCTGCAGGCGGCGCTCGCCTTCGGCGAAATCAGCGGTGGTGGTGTTGCGGAACCAGACTTCGTTGATGATCGCCAGCAACGGCACTTCGAACATGATGGTGTGCAGCCACGGCCCGGTGATATCCAGCTCGATCTCACCCGGCACGGTTTCCGACGCACGCAGGCTGATGTACTTGCGGTCTAGGTGGAACAGGCCGAGGAAATCGGCGAAGTCCGGCTTCACGAAGCGCAGCCGACGCATGTATTCCAGCTCGTCGGCGGTGAAGCGCAGGCTGCACAGATGGTCGATCTCGCTGTTGATTTCGTCCATGTACGCGGCCAGGTCAATCCCCGGCGTACGGCATTTGAACCGGTACTGGACGATGGCGCCCGGGTACTGGTGCAGTACCGCCTGCATCATCGTGAACTTGTAGAGGTCGGTGTCGAGCAGGGATTGGATGATCATGTCCGGCATTATGCGCTGGCTGGAGGCTCGGGTTCAGGCTGGCACGGCTGCTTGTTCATGGTCTGTGGCGGGCAAGGGGCTTAGGGCTGATGGCGTCTTCTCGAAGAGCCCCCCTCCCCAACCCTCCCCTTGGCTGCGCCAAAGGCGTGCTGCGCCCAGATCGCACACCACACCCCTGCCCTCACCGGCAGGCTGCGCTGGCTGGCTTCGAACTTGCGGAAGTAACGCCACAGGCCGCGATGCTTGTGCCATTCCACGAAGAACGGCCGCGAGCGGCTGGACACGCCGCGCACATGCAGCACCTTCAAGTCGTTGGCGATGGCCACCACCGCGCCGGCCTGGCGTGCGCGCCGGCATAGATCCAGGTCTTCGGCATGCAGCCGGTAGCCAGCGTCCCAGCCCTGCAGGCGGTCGAACAAGCCACGCGGCATCAGCAACAGCGCGCCCGACAAGGCCTGCACCTGCTGCAACGCTGCCGAATGGTCCACCTGCACCGCCAGCCGCGAGCCCGCACCAGGGTTGCGCAGCATCGCGGCGAAGTCGGGGTCGCGCCGACGTACCGCTGGATCAGCGGCGCCGTCCTCGTCCACCTGCTCCACGCCGAGCAGGCAATCGCCCAATGGCCGGCCAAGATCGCGCAAACGCGCCAGGGTCTGCGGCTCGACCATCAGATCCGGATTGACGAAGGCCAGCCACGGCGAATGGCATTCGCTTGCGCCCTGGTTGCAGGCGGTGGCAAAGCCCGGATTGTCAGGATTGGCAATGAAACGCACGCGGCTATCGGCCAGCGCATGGCGCTGCGCGATTGCCAGCGAACCATCGCGCGATTCGTTGTCGACCACGCGGATCTCGGCAATGTCAGCGGCGGCACGCAGACGCTGCAGGCACTCATCCAAGGTGCTCGCACTCTGGTAACTGACCACCACCACCGCAATCGAATCGCTCACACCGGCTCCGCGCCTGGAAGGGAACCACAGGCATCGAACAGGTCGGGCTGGGCTTGCGGCATTATCGCCTGCTCGCACAACTGCTGCAGTTGCTGGCGGTGGGCATGAAGCGGGTCGTTCATCAGGAACGCGGCCAGCCGCGCGGTCCACACCGGCCAGCGATTGGCCAGCACCTCCATGTCGCCTTCGGCCGGCCGACCTTCGCTGTGGCGGCCAACGAAGGCGTTGTCACACAGCACATTGCGCCAACCCAGCCCGCTCATGCGCAGGCTCAGGTCCACCAACGCGGCGTACCACGAGCCGTAGCTGTGGATATCCAGCCCACCGGCACGGCGACGCGCGCTACCGCGGATCAGCACCGCGTGGGTGACTGCCGAGGGCAGCTCGGGCTGCAGCAAGGGCATCGCCGCCAGGGCCAGCAGCAGCCGCGCCGGATCGGCAGGCAGCGGATTGAGTTCGCCGGCACGCGGCCACGATACGGCTTCGCCTGCGTTGCTCCACGGCGTGGCGGTGGCGATGGAGGCATCACGCGCCAGGCAGTCGCTGAGCTGCTGCAGCCAACCAGCCATCGGCAAGGCATCGGGCGCAAGCACGGCGACATCGACGTCGCCACAGGCATTCAGCATCTCGTCCAGATGCGCCGCCTCACCAATCGCGCGCGGGCGGCGCGTGTACTCGGCCTGCAGGCGGGTGCTGGCAAGCCAGTGTTCGATCACCACCTGCCCGCGCGGGCCGCTCTGGCCATCGTCGGCCAGCCACACCGGCGTACCCGCCGGTGTGTGTTGCTCCAATGCCGCCAGGCAGGCATCAAGCGCTGCATCATCCACACCCACCGGCAGCAGGATGACCGGCAGCGCCATGCTCAGCGCCCCTTGGGTGCGTTGATCGGATCCAGCGCACGGAATTTGCTGCCGTACTCGTCGGTGAGATTGCGCGCTTCCTGCGGATTGCGAACGATGGTCGGGGTCAGCAGCACGATCACTTCGCTGCGGCGGCTGCTTTGGGTCTTGCGACCGAACAGGCCACCGATCACCGGCAATCGGCTCAGTCCGGGCAGACCGGATGAGCCCTTGGTGGCACTGTCCTCGATCAGGCCGGCCAGCATCACCGTGTCACCGGCATTGACCGCCGCTTCGGTCTTCATGCGGCGGGTATTGATGCGTACGTTGCCGTTGTCATCAGGCTCACCTTCGGGCGAGCTGACTTCCTGCACGATGTCCAGGAATACCATGCCATCGCGGGTGACACGTGGACGCACCTTGAGGATGGTGCCGGTTTCCAGGTACTGCACCTGCGCGTACTGGTTGTCGCTGATGCCTGACACCGACACCGAATACACCGGAATCTTGCTGCCCACATTCAACGTGGCCACCGCGTTGTTGCGAACGAACAGCGACGGGGTTTGCAGCAGGCGGACATCGGTGACCTGGTCCAGTGCCGTGATCACCGCAGCAGCATTCTTGCCGAGGAAGGTCCAGCTCAGACCACCGCCGCCCTTGCCATCACCGGGAACCAACGAGCCGGCGATATCACCCCAGATGCCGCGCCCGAGGGCTGACGGCAGGCCGGCGCCGCCGTCGGCAACCGGCCTGTTCACCGCCTGCTCGAAATACCAGTTGACGCCATAGCTCAGGTCACCGCTCAAGGCGACCTCGGCCACCTGCGCCTCGATGTGCACCTGCATCGGCATCACATCGAGCTTTTCCACTACTTCGCGGATCGAACGCCATGCCTGCGGTGTGCTGCGCACCAACAAGGTATTGGTTTCCTCGACGGCGGAAACACCGACGCGGTCGCCTTCCACTTCCAGGGTCACGCTGCCATTGCCCGAGCTGCGCTGCGGCAAGGCCATGCCCTCGCCCATGCCGCTGCTGCCGCTACCACCGCCCACGCCATCGCTTTTGCCGAACGAACCGCCGCCGTCACCGAAGTTGTCGTCGGCGCTGGCCGATGGATCGACGGTGCCACCGCCTTGCAGGCTGACTGCACTGGCGCCCGGCGCCAGCGAAGCGGCACCACTCTGCCCGCCACGCGAACCACTGCCAGCGCCAAACACTTCGGCCAAGCGGTCCGCCAGATCCTTGGCCTTGATGTACTTCAGCTCATACGAGAACAGACGCGCACTGCCGCCGGCACTGTCGATGCGGTCCAGCCACTGCTGGATCTGGTCCAGGTAACGCGCCTGCGGAGTGATCACCAGCACCGCATTGGCATTGTCCAGCGGCATGAAACGGAACATGCCGGCACTTGGCGTCTTGCTGGCTTCGCCGAATACCTTCTCAAGGTCACTGGCCACCTGCGAAGCGCGGCCGGACTGGATCGGGAACACACCCACCGACATGCCCGACAGCCAATCCACGTCGAAGATCTCGACCGTGCGCAGGTAGTTTTCCAGTTCGGCGCGGGTGCCGCCCAGGGTGATCACATTGCGCGAGCCATCCACGCCGACAATCGCGTTCGGGCGTGCATACGGCTCCAGCACCTTCTTCATCTCACTGGCCGAGATGTACTGCAGCGGCACCACCCGCACCTCATAACCACGTGCGGCCGAGGCCGGTGCCGTGCTCGGTGCGACCGTGCCCGCCAGCGACTGGTCAGCCGGCACCACGTTGTAGCGGCCGCCGCTGTAGATCAGCCGGGCGTTGTTCCAGCCCAGTACCATCTCCAGCAGGTTCAGCGCCTGTGCCGGCGACACCGGCTTGGGCGTGGCCAGGGTTACCGTGCCCTGCACGGTCGGGGCGATGACGTAGTTCTGGCCGAGCATGTCACCGAGGATGGCTTTGGTGACTGCCTGTACCGATTCGCCCTCGAAGTTGAACACCGCCGTGCCGTTGCCAGCGGCGGTCAAGGCGGGGGTCGGTGCCGAGGCGGCAGCGCGGTTGATGACCGTGCCGTTGCCACGACGGATCACCGCCCTGCCCTGGGCGTCATCGACCTTGGGGGACTCTTCGGCGCCGAGCGGATTGGTGCGCGCTGCCTCACCGGGGGCCGGCGTACTGCTATCCGTCGCAGCATTGCGACGGATGTCCGGTGCCGGCGTGGTAACGCAGCCGCTCAGGGCACCGATCAGCAGGCTGACTGCAACTATGCGTGATGTCATACGCTCACTCTACGGGTTCTGGCGGCCGGAGCTGCCGTTCTGATTCTGTTGTGCCTGCCGACGGCGGGCCTGGATGCGATCACGGATCGCCTTTATCTGGTCTGCCGATGGCGCAACCGGGTCGGCTGCAGGCGGCGGAGTAGCAACGCTGACCGGCGGAGGAATCGGCTGCGAATTGCCAGGCAGGGGCACTGCCCCCCCCTCTGTTGGCGGTTTGGGCCCGCCACTGAACACCTGCAATTCCAGGTTGAGCGTGCCGGCCGGGCCGCTGACCACCGCGCTGCGCGGCTGCAACGACAGCAACTGCCAACCGTCCTGCACCTCGCCGCCCAGGCGCAGGCGCAGCGACTTGCCCTGCTCGGTGGTCAAGGTGGCCATGTCCAGCCCCGGTGTCATCAATACGCCGGTCAAGCGCACACCTGTCGCTGCAGGTTCACCGGCTTCGCCAATGAAGAACGGATGCGGCCGCCGATCGCTGGCAAACAGCGGCCGGTTCAAGGCTTCGGCGTTGTCGGCGGCCACCAGCTCCCTCGCCTGCGGTACCGCTGGCAAGGCCGGCACTTCCAGCGCTGCATTGCTGCTGCCAATCCTGCCACCAAGGCCGAACAGGCAGGCTGCCCACACCAACAGCGCCCAAGCCGCGAATGCAGCCAGCAACCAGGTGCGTAGACCCGCTGCGTCATTGCGCATTGACTGCCTCCGTCGCTGGCGCGACCACGCCCGGGCGCAGGTAACCGCTAAGCTCGAAACTAACGTCCAGTCCGCCACCGCCTTCGCCCAGGCCGGCGGACAGGATGTCGAGCCGGTCCACGCGCAATTGCGGCGCGCCAGTTTCCAGCGTCTGCAACACGTTCATCCATTCGCTCATGCCACAACGCAGGCGCGCCTGCACCGCAACGCGCGGGAAGCGGCCAGTGCTGTCGGCCGGCAACGGCGAGCGATCGCTGATCGCGCAGCTGCGCTGGTCCGGACTGGCCAGACGTGCTGCTTCCTCCAGTCGTTGCACCAGTTTGGAGGTCGCCAGCTCCGCTGAGCTTTCCACCATGAAGCCGGGTTGATCGACCAGTGCCTGCTGGGCCTGCTGCAGCCGTTGCGCGACCTGCGGCGCCTGCCGCAGCTGCATGCCGATGCGCTGCTGGCGCTCCTGCAAGGCCTGGATTTCCGCTTCGACCACCAGCATCGGGCGGACCCACAAGGGCTGCACCAGCAGCAGGTAAATCATGCCCAGTACGGCCAGAAGCAGGCCAAGTGCCAACCAGCGGTCACGGCGTGCGGGATGCGTTGCCATCGGCAGCCTCCTGGTTGGGGCCGCGCAGTTCCGCGGTCAGGGTGAAGCGTTCACGCGCGGCCCCCTGGCCGGTCTGCAACACACCGGTCAGCGATGGCGTCTTCCACAGCGTTGAGCCCTCAAGCTTGGAAACCAGCGATGACGCACTGCTGCTCATGCCGATCAGCTGCATGCGGCCACCTTCGATCGAGAGTTTCTCCAGCGAGGTATCGTCGCCCAGGCGCTGGCTGAGTTCGTTGATGATCTCCGTTGCGGTCGCCTGCTGGGCGCGTTGTGCGGTGAAGAACTGCTGACCATCGACCATATCCTGCAGCTGCTGCCGCTGCGCGGCCACCGCACGCGCGCGCACCGCAGCTGCATCCACCTGTGCCGCCAGCCGGGTCGCGGCGGCGCGTCGATTATCCAGCAACTGCCACGCGGCAAGCACCAGCATCACAACGCCTGCGACCAGCAACAGCCGGTTGAGCCGACGCATGGGATCGTGGCGCTGCCGGCGCAGTGCCGACGGCAACAGGTTCACCCCCAAGGGCTGGCCCTGCGCATCAACTGCATCCACGCCATCCAATTGCTGCTGCCACGTCTCACCCGGGCCCAGCAGCGCATCCACCAGCGGTCGCGGTACGACCACCAGTTCGGTATCCAGTTGTCCATCTTCGCGACGCTGCAACAGCCGCACGTCGTAATACACCTGCGCGGCGGTGAACGGCGTCTGCCGGTCTATCTCGAAACCCAGCACTTCGCGCAGGCGTGCCTCGGCGGCGGCCGGCATGCGCAAGGGTTTGCGCAGAACCGCGCTGGCCGGCAGCAATCCGTGGCGCGGCAGGCTGGCCACGCGAGGCGGCACCGCGGCATCCACCGCGTGCGGCGTGGCATCGGCAGGCAGCGCCTGCAGCACCTGCCGCTGGCCGTTCTGCTGCAGCGACAGCAGCAACTGCGCGTTACCCGCTTCCAACAGCAAGCGTGCATCGGACACACCCAGCAAGGCCTGCCAGCGCAGCGGCAGCCACGACAGCAGGGACTGGCTCCACCAAGTCCAGAAGCCACCCGCGCCCGGCGCAATGCGTGCACTCACCTGCCCCAGTCGTTCACGCAACCCCGTCATCTGGACATCGCTCCCTGTTCCCATTGCAGCACCGTATACGGTGCACCGACCACACCACCGGGATTCAGACGCACCACCGCGCGGACAACTGCCTGTCGCTCGGCCACCAATTGCACCTTGCTGGTGACACTGTAAGTGCCGGTGTCACCCCCTCCGGCTGAAGTTTCGCCCATTCCGGGATTGCCGTCTTCACGTTCGCGCTGGGCCAGGATCAAAGCCGCATCCATTCCCATCGCGGTCAACACCGGACCGGGGGAAAAACGCGGATTGGGCCGGGCGCTACCGTATACCGTCACCAGCGGCACAAGCTGTACGTAAAGTGCTGGTTCCATGCCGAGCACACGCTGCAGTTCGCTGACGCTGTCGAACGGTGCGTTCTTGGCGCCATACGGCAACCCGGCCGCCTGGTAGTCGGCGGTCTCAGCGCCGCCAGCTACCTGCAGCAGCGAATCCGGATCACGCCAATCGACGATGGCGCCGGCCAACCGCGCGGCCTTGTCCGGTGCCAGCTCGAGGCCACGCAGCAAGGCCTGCAGCAGGTTCAGGTCGGCCTGGTTCAAATCAACCTTGCCAGTCTCATCGACGATGCGCAGCTCCACCGTACGGCCGTCGAACTGCCAGCGATAAGGCCGGCCATCGGCGCGCCAGCTGGGCTGGGTCGGGGTGGCGCGCATCCGCGACAATGCATAGTCGATGCCGGCGTGGGCAATCTGTTCGCCCCCGGCCAGGTCACCGGTGACCCGGCCCTGCAGGTGTTCGACACGCGCGGTCAAGGCAAATGCGGCAATGGTCGTAGCCAACAAAGCCACCACCCACAGCACCAACACCAGGGCTGCACCGCGCGCCTTCATCGCCAGCTCCCGGCAATCGAGGACTGCGGCAAGGCCACCACCAGCGGCGGCCAGGCCGCCCCCTGCGCGGGCGTGATCTCAATCGACACCAGCATCGGCATGCGGCCCGGGACCTCCCAGTTGTCCTGCCAGCGCCCCATTGCAGTCGTGCCCGGTTCGATGCCGCGATAACGCAGCTTTACCTGCTTCAGTCCATCTGCCAGCAACTCGCTGCCGCGCGGCGGGTTCTCCTCCAGCAGCTGGCCGGATTGCAACAGGGTCAAGCCCAGACGCAGCTCCTGCGTCGAACCGCTGCCGCTGACCTCCAGCGTGTGCAGGTAGGGGCCGCCACGGCCCAGGTAATCCGGCACATTGGCCACAAAGCGCAGCTGCGTCGGGCTGCCGGTAAACACTGCGGCATTGCCACTGAGGGCGTCGCGTTCCAGCGCCAGGGGCATCGCCGAGACCAGACGCCGGCGCAGAAAACCTTCCACCGCGCGCATGCGCTCGTTGCCGCTGGCAATCGCCTCGCCGCGGCTGCTGATCGCGAGCGTCGAGCGCACCGCGGCGAACGCCAATGCCATGCCTGCCGCCAGCAGCACGGTGGCCAGCAGTACCTCGATCAGGGTGAAGCCACGTGCCCGCAGCGGATGACGCAATGAGGACCTCATGGCAGCACTTCCAGCGGTGCATTGGCGCGCAGCCGCAGGGTGCGCCAATGCAGTTGTTCCTGCGCGCTGTCGCCCCAGCGCACCTGCAGGTCCAGCAACCACAGCCGCGCCTGTTGCTGGCGTGGCTCGACATAGGGGGAAACCTGCAGGCTCCAGTGATAACGGCCCTGCTCCCACTCCCCCTGCTGGCGCCCGGCCTGCAATGGCGCTTCAACTCCCGCGACCGCCAGCAGCGATTGCGCATGCAGGGCGGCGCGGCCGTAACCGTCGGCCATGCTGACCTGCCGCGCAGCACCGGACAGGCTGCCCAGCAGCAAGGTCATCGCCAAGGCCAACAAGCCGAAGGCGACGATCACTTCAATCAGCGAATAGCCGCGTTGACGCCTCATCCTGCGCCCTCACGCAACGGCCCGGCCTTGACCTCGCCGGTGATCCACGCAACGTCGATCCGCCACACCGCCTTGCCTGCGCGCAGTTCAATGCGGCCGCCGCTGGAGGCGCCATCCTCGAAGAAACGCACGACGCCTTCGTCCTTGCGCGCCTGCAATTGCCCAGCGCCAGTGAATGTCACCACCAGCGCCTGTGGCAACTCACCATGGTGACCGTCCGCGCCCTGCCAACGGCGGCTGCCCGGATTGATCTGCAACTGCTGTGCGACCCCGGTACTGATCGCACGGGTACGCGCATAACGCAGTTCGGCGGCCAGCGTCTTGCCGGTCGAGCGCAGCTGCATGCCGTCCATGCCACCACTCATCGCCATCGCAGCCATCATCGCCAGCGCGGCGACCAACGCCAGCACCAGCACCATCTCCAGCAAGGACATACCGCGCATGCCTGCGGGCCGCGCGGATACGGCACGCGTGGCAGCAAGCGGTAGTGGAAAGCGCGTCACGACCATCAAGGCTTATTCGTAGCGGATGTCGGCGTTGTAGCTTTCGCCGCCGGGCTGGCCGTCGGCGCCCAGGCTGATCAGATCGAACGGACGACCTTCACCCGGCACCCGGTACTGCACCGGATTGCCCCACGGGTCATTGAACTCCGCCGGCTTGGAATACGGGCCCAGCCAACCCGCCACACCTGCAGGCTGCGTGGACAGGTCCTCCAGCTTGCTCGGCAAGCGGCCGGTATCGAGCTTGTAGTTCTCCACCTTGCTGGCCAACGTCTGGATCTGGGTCTTGCCAAGGTTGGCCTTGCCACGGTCGGCACCGCCCAGCACACGGCTGCCGACCAGGGTCAGCACCGCGCCAATCAGCACGATGACGATGATGATTTCCAACAAGCTCATGCCAGCCTGGCGTGCGCGTGACAGGGGTTGCTTCAGTGTTCGCCTCATTTCTTCATCCTTCTACCAAAACAGGGATCAACCGATGGCATTGGTGAGGTCGTACAGCGGCACCAGCACCGCGATGATGACCACGCCCACCACCGACGCCAACAACAAGGTGATTACCGGCACCAACGCCGCCAGCATGCGGTCGATGGCGCGGGCACTTTCCTGCTCAAAGGTATCGGCGGTCTTCAGCAGCATGCTTTCCAGCGTGCCGGACTCTTCGCCGACCTGGATCATCTGCAGGGCCAGGCGCGGGAAGCGGCCATTGCGCCCCAATGACGAAGCCAGCCCGGCACCGTTCTTCACTGCGTCGGCGGCCTCGCTCACGTCCGCGAC
>QFOV01000061.1 GCA_003248565.1 Stenotrophomonas sp. | reverse complement strand
CCGACCTGTACGCCCGACGATGAGGAAGGCCTGCGCAAGAGTGGTTCCTACCCGTCCGGCCACACGTCGATCGGCTGGGCCTGGGGCCTGATCCTGTCGGAAATCGATCCCGACCATGCCACCGCCCTGATCGAACGTGGCCGCAACTACGGCCACAGCCGTCTGGTCTGCAACGTGCATTGGTATAGCGACGTGCAACAGGGCCAGTTCATGGGCGCGGCCACGGTGGCGCGCCTGCACGACAATCCGGCATTTGTCGCCGACCTCGCCAAGGCACGCGAAGAGCTGGCCCATGCACGCACGCTCAAGCAACCGCTGCCGCGCGACTGCGCCGCGGAGACCGCAGCATTGACCTCGGACATCCCCGAAGCCCGCTGAGCAGTACTACCTGTAGTGCCGAGCCATGCTCGGCATCGCGCGGTCTGGCGAGCCGCTTTTGTAGGAGCGGCGTAAGCCGCGAAGCTGGCATTGCTTCAATCGCAGGCATATCGGCAATCTGGCTGACCATCAGCTTCGCGGCTGACGCCGCTCCTACACGAGCTTCGGCAGGCTATCGGTAACGCCCCAGCCGAGCATGGCTCGGCTCTACAGTGGCCGAGATGGTTTCCGACGTCACCGCCTGCTACTGCCGTGCGCGTCTACGGTTACAGTCCAGGGTCCTCTCATTACGGGACCTCTCATGCCTGTATTCCTTCGCAGTCCACGCCTGCATGCGCTGTTGCTCACCGCGTTGCTGCCCTTCGCCGTGCAAGCACAAACGCCGCGCCTGATCGGCTATGTGATGGACAGCCCCGAGCCGTTGCAATTGTCGGCGCAGAAGCTCGACGTGGTGAACTTCGCCTTCGCCGTGGTTCGCCTCGATGGCAGCGTTTACCTGCCCGAGAACGTCGATCCGGCACGCCTGCACGCCGTGGTCGCCAAGCGCGCGGACAACCCGTCACTGCAGATCGTGTTGTCGATTGGCGGCTGGGGTGCCGGCAACTTCTCCGAGGCCGCCGCCACTGCACCGGCACGCGCACGCTTCATCGACAGCAGCGTCGCGCTGATGCACCAGTTCAAGCTCGATGGCCTGGACATCGACTGGGAATACCCCACGCTCGGTGATGCCGACATCAGCCACAGCCCGGATGATCGCCACAACTTCACCGTGCTGCTGGAAGAACTGCGCGCGCGCCTGGACCGCGAAGGCAACGGCAAGCGTCATTACCTGCTGACCATCGCCGCAGCCGAAGGCCGCGCCGCCGAAGGCCTGGAGCTGCCGCGCATCGCCGAGTCGTTGGATTGGATCAACCTGATGACCTACGACTTCTATGGCAGCCTGACCAAGACCACCGGTCACCATTCCGGGCTTGCGCGTTCCTCGCTGGCTACGCCGCAGGGCCGTACTACCGTGGATGCGGTCAAGTATTTCCTCGATGCCGGCGTGCCTGCCGGGAAGATCAACGTCGGCGTGCCCTTCTATGGCCGCACCTTTGGTGATGTCGGCACGGACAACAACGGCCGCTTCCAGAAGTTCACCAAGGAAGGCGGCTTCATCACCTGGCGTGACATCGTCCACACCCGCCTCAATGCGCCGGGTTGGCAACGTCATTGGGATGACGAGGCGCAGGTGCCGTGGCTATGGAACGCCAGCGAGCGACGCATGATCAGTTACGACGATCCGCAGTCGCTGCTGATCAAGGCCAACTACGTGAAGCAGCAAGGCCTTGGCGGCGTCATGTATTGGGAGCAGCGCGGTGATGACAACGAGCAGTTGCTTGATGTGTTGCATGAGGCGTTGCGCGCTGACCCGGTAGTGCCGAGCCATGCTCGGCAGGAGCTTCACCGGTAACTTCCCAACGTAGTGCCGAGCCATGCTCGGCAGAGGCTTCACTGCCCCCCCTTTTTGTGGGAGCGGCGTAAGCCGCGAAGCCTGCATTGCTTGAATCGCGGACACTACCGCAGTCTGGTCGGCTATCGGCTTCGCGGCTTATGCTGCTCCCACACGATGTTTGGGGTGGCTATCGGTAACGCCTCTTGCCGAGCATGGCTCGGCACTACAGGAACGCAGAAGGCGCGGATTGCTCCGCGCCTTCTTCGTTGCATCACACAAACCTGCGCTTAGAAGCGGGTCTTGAACTCCACGCCCCACAGGCGTGGCTCGTTGATGAAGCCGGTGAGGTTGTTGAAGTCGATGCCGCCGGTGGCGCGGATCTGGTTGGTGATGTTGCGGCCGTACAGCGCCACGTCGTAGTCACCGTCATTCCACTGGTAACCCACGCGCAGGCCGCCTTCCAGCAGCGACTTGCCGGTGAATTCCTTGGACTCGTACAGGAAGAAATTGACTTCGCTGCGGTAGGCCCAGTCGGTGAACACATACAGCTGCGTACCATCGGCCAGCGGCAGCGACCAGCGTGCGGTCATGTTGTGGGTCCACTCCGGCGCCTGCGGCAGCGAGTTGCCGTTGATCAGCACCTTGCCGTTGACGACCGGATTGGTCACGGTGCAGGAGAAGCACGGCGCCACGCTCAGATCGGAATCCTTGATCTCGGTGTGGTTGTAGCCGCTGCCCAGGGTGACCAGCAGGTTGTCGGTCAGGTAGGCCTGCAGATCCAGCTCGAAGCCCTGGCCAACACTCTTGTCGGCATTGAGCAGGATGTTGGCATTGCCGCCGGCGCCGCCCACGGCGGTCAGCTGCTGATCCTTGACCCGGTAGTGGTAGACGCTGGCGTTCAAGCGCGCACGGTTGTCCCAGAAGTCGGCCTTCACGCCAGCCTCGAAGGACAGCACGGTTTCCGGATCGGCCACGGTCTTGTTGTTGAAAGCACCCGCCGACTGGATCGAGCTGCCACGGAAGCCGGTGGCGACGCGGCCGTAGACGTTGACGGTGTCATTGACGGCGTAGGTGGCCGAGAAGTCCCAGTTGAACTTCTTGTCCTTGGTCGAGGCCGACAGGTAGGGATCGACCGCATCGCCGGCAGCGAACGCCGCCTGCTGCGCGGCAAGCAGACCGGCGAGGTCGCACTTGGCAATACCCGGGGGCGTGGTCAGGGTCGGTGCAATGCACGGCGAGAAACCGGTGTTCCAGTAATCCTTGACCTTCAGGTCCTTCTTGTCGACGGTGTAACGCACGCCAGCGCGCAGTTCCAGCTTGTCGGTCGCCTGGAAGTTCAGGCCGCCGAACACCGCCCAGGCATCATTGGTCTGGTTGATGCGCTGGAAGCCGTCCTGCTTGCTGCCGTTGGTGCTGTCGTAGCTGACGCTGTCGACGTCGTAGTCTTCCTTGAAATAGAACACGCCGGCCTGCCAGTTCAACGGGCCTTCGTTCTGCGATTCAAGACGCAGCTCCTGGGTCCACTGCGAGTGGCTGGGGATGCCATCGGCGGTTTCCGAGGCGAACGGCACATCGGCGGTGAAGTACGGGCCGGAGGTGCCGTCGATGTCGCCGACGCTGAAGGTATCGACGGTCTCGTAACCGGTGATCGAGGACAGCTTGTAGTTGCCCAGGTCCCAGCTCAGGCGTGCATTGGCACCGCTGCTGTCGAGCTCGGAGTGGTTCAAACCATCGATCGAGACCTTGTTCTCGTCGAAGCCGGGCACGAAATCGTTGCTGCCCTTCTTGAAGATGTTGCCGCGGAACAGGCGCGCGGTACCGTTGAGGTGACGCTTGTGTGCGCCCAACAGTGCTTCGAAATTGTCGCCTTCGTACAGGAACTGCGCACGCACGGCCGATTCGTCATAGCCTTCCAGGCCGTCGTTCGGGCCGGTGCCGGTGTTCTTCACCCAGTCGTCGCGACGCTGGTACAAGGCCGACACACGTGCCGACCAGCGCGCGCTCAGTGCGCCACCGACGGCAGCCTCGACGTTCCACAGGTTGTCGCTGCCGTAGCCGACCTTGCCGTAGCCTTCAAACTCCTGCGACGGACGCACCGAGTCGAACTTGACCACGCCGGCCGGGGTGTTGCGGCCGAACAGCGAGCCCTGCGGGCCGCGCAGCACTTCCACCTGCTCCACGTCGAAGATCGGGAAGCCCTTGAGGATCGGGTTTTCCTGCACGATGTCGTCATACACCAGCGAGACCGGCTGCGAGGTATTCAGACGGAAGTCGGTGTTGCCGTAGCCGCGGATGTAGAAACGCGGGAAGGCGCGGCCGAACGAGGATTCGATGTTCAGGCTGGGCACGCGGCCGGACAGGTAACGCACGTCGGTACCACCGGAGGCCAGCGCGTCGAGCTTCTCGCCGCTGACGGTGCTGATCGAGACCGGCACGTCCTGGATGTTCTCCACCTTGCGTGCGGCGGTGACCTTCACCGCATCCAGCGTGGCGGCTTCCTTCTGGGCCGGGGTCGCATCCTGCGCGGCAGCGGTGAGTGGCAGTACGGCGAGAACGGCGACAAACAGCGGATGCGCTGCCGGCAGGCGGCGGACGGTACGGGTCGGGGACATGGCGGAGAAGGGCCTGTTGAGGAGGAATGGGGAACTGCGCCTAGCATGGAATTGTTGCAGTACAACATTCGTATCGCAATCGTTCAGGTATTCAGCGGCATGACGCCTGTCAGGGGTAACCGCCCCTTCCGCCGCATAGACTGGGGGCTTCCTTCCCGCCCAGGCACGTTGTCATGACCCAGTGGTATTTCCATATTCCCGGCCAGGCCGACCGCGTCGGCCCCTTGGACGACGAGGCCGCGCGTCGCTTTGCCCAGGGCAGCCGCCAGGCACTGGCTTGGCGCGAGGGCATGCAGAGCTGGCAGGCGGTGACCGAGATCGCCGACTTCGGCGGCCAGGCCGGCCCGCCGCCGACCCCGCCGCCGGTGGGTGGCAGGGGCAACCGTGCCGACGATATCGACTTCCGCATCATCGGGCATGAGATGCAGTTCGTGGAAATCGAACTGGACCCGGGCGAAAGCGCGATTGCCGAGGCCGGCGCACTGATGTTCAAGGATTCCACTGTACAGATGGACACCGTGTTCGGTGACGGCCGCCACGAGGGCCAGGGCGGCGGCTTCATGGACAAGCTGATGTCGGCCGGCAAGCGCGTGATCACCGGCGAGAGCCTGTTCGCCACCGTGTTCACCCACACCGGCAACGGCAAGGCCAAGGTCGCCTTCGCCGCGCCCTATCCCGGCACCGTGATCCCGATGAAGCTGGACCAGCACGGCGGCAAGCTGATCTGCCAGAAGGACAGCTTCCTGGCCGGCGCACGCGGCGTGCAGGTTGGCGTGCATTTCCAGCGCAAGGTGATGACCGGCCTGTTTGGTGGCGAAGGTTTCATCATGCAGAAGCTCGAAGGCGACGGCTGGGTGTTCGTGCACGCTGGCGGCTGCGTGGTGGAACGCGAGCTGGCCGCAGGCGAGCGCATCGATGTGGATACCGGCTGCGTGGTCGCTTACCACGCCGGCGTGGACATGGACGTGCGCAGAGTGGCCGGACTGAAGAGCATGTTCTTCGGCGGCGAAGGCGTGTTCCTGGCCACCCTGACCGGCCCTGGCAAGGTCTGGCTGCAATCGCTGCCGTTCTCGCGCCTGGCTGGCCGCATGTATGCCGCCGCACCGCAGGGCGGTGGCCAGAGCCGCGGTGAGGGCTCGGTGCTGGGTGGGCTGGGTCGCTTGCTGGATGGTGACAACAAGTTCTGATGTCACCGCGGTTTCCGTAACCCGGCTGGAGAGGCCGGGTTACGGAATCTTGTACGCACCCATTGCGCACACGCAGCGTGCCGTCGTCCACGCATGGAAGACGTATCTGCTTGTCGCTCCCTGGCGCCGTGGCCATACTCGCCGCATTCATTTTCAGGGGATGGCAGGACGCCATGCACGCGCAGGACAATGTTTACGCACCACCACAGGCCTCACTGACGCAGGAAACCGTGGAACCGTCGGCCTTGCCGCCGTTCTATGTGGTTTCAATCACCAAGCTGGTGCTGCTGTACGTCGCCACCCTCGGCTTCTATTCGCTGTATTGGTTCTGGAAACACTGGGCCCGGCACAAGCGCGACAAGAAGCTGGATATCTGGCCAGTGCCGCGCGCGATCTTCGCGATCTTCTTCGCCAACAGCCTGAACCAGGAAATCGACCATCGGCTGCGTCGCGCAGGCAAGCGCTACGTTTGGTCACCGGGCATGTGGGCCGGCGCTTACGTCATCTCGGCCGTTGGCGGACGCATCGTGAGCCGCATCCCCGATAACCTCCTGCCGGCTCTGCCCAGCTTCGGCATCGGCATGCTGTTGTTGGCGGTGAACGCGATGGCACTCGTGCAGGCGCAACGCGCGGCCAACCTTGCCTGCGGTGATCAAACGGGGGCAGGGAATTCGCGACTGACCGCAGCAAACTGGGCCTGGCTGGTCGTGGGCGGGCTGTTCTGGGTGGTGATCGCGCTTGGCATACTCTCGTTGTTCTGGACGCCAACGGTGAACGTCCCGGCGGGCTAGTTCCGGCTGCGGAAGACAGCCGCAGCTAAACCACGCAGTGGCCCGCTGGCGGCCTTGCCCATACAAAGCGCTATGCTGGCGCCCTTTCCAATACCCCTGTTCATCATGAAAGCGCGCAACGTCCGTCTGCTGCTGTCCCTTTCCTTGTTCGGCCTGCTGGCAGCCTGTGGCGGTGAGAACACCAAGCCCACCCCGCCGGCAGCGGTGCAGCCGACCACGCCGGTAAGGCCGGTCAAGATCGGCGTGGCGCTGGGCGGTGGCGCGGCCAAGGGTTTTGCCCATATCGGCGTGATCAAGATGCTGGAGGCCAACGGCTTCGAGCCGGTGGTGGTGTCCGGCACCAGCGCCGGCAGCGTGGTCGGTGCCCTGTATGCCAGCGGCATGAACGCCTTCCAGATGCAGCAGAAGGCGGTCGCACTGGATGAAGCCAGCATCCGCGATATCCGCCTGTTCTCCGGTGGCCTGGTGCAAGGCCAGAAGCTGCAGGACTACGTCAACGCGCAGGTCGGCAACAAGCGCGCCGAGCAACTGCAGAAGCCGTTCGCCGCAGTCGCCACGCAGCTGGAAACCGGCGAGCGCGCGGTATTCGTGCGCGGCAATGTCGGCCAGGCGGTGCGGGCTTCCAGCTCCATCCCCGGTGTGTTCGAGCCGGTGATCATCGGTGGCAAGAGCTATGTCGACGGCGGCGTGGTCAGCCCGGTGCCGGTGGATGCGGCCAAGCAGCTGGGTGCCGAATTCGTGATCGCAGTGGATATCTCCAGCCGCGCCACCGGCCAGCGCCCGACCGGCCTGCTGGGTGCGGTGGGCCAGTCCATCACCATCATGGGCCAGCGCCTTGGTGAGCAGGAACTGGCACGCGCCGACGTGGTGATCCGCCCGGCGGTGCTGGACATCGGCGCAGCCGATTTCGAGCAGCGTGGCCGCGCCATCCTGGAAGGCGAGAAGGCCGCGATGGCCGCAATGCCGCAGATCCGCGCCGGCATTGCCCGCCTGCAGCAGGCGCGTGCTGCCAGTGCGCGCAATGCCGATGCACGCGCCGCCGCCGTACAGGCCGAAGCGCACCAGCGCTGCCAGGACAGCCGCAGCCGCATCGAAAAACTGCGTGGCATCGAGAAGAACTGCAGCGCGCCAGCGCGTTGAGGTTTGAAGCCCCTCTCCAATGGGAGAGGGGTTGGGGTGAGGGTACGGTTGAAGCGAGTTGCTGCAGGGTGTTCCATTGGCTTCGCCCCTTACCCTCATCCGCCCCTGCGGGGCACCTTCTCCCGCAGGGAGAAGGAACCTCCTTACCGCCCCAATTGCGACAGCGGCAAGGCGCGGAACTCCTTCACCGTGCGCAGCACGAAGCTGGAATTGACGTCGGCAACACCGGCTGCGTTGAGCAGCTTGTCGAGCAGGAATTCCGAGAAATGATCCAGGTCACGCACGTAGACCTGCAGCAGATAGTCCATGTCGCCTGTGAGCGCATGACAGGCCACCACTTCATCCCATAGCTGCACCGCCTGCACGAAGTGATCGATCGCCGCCTGGCCGTGCTTGGACAACTGCACGCGCACGAAGGCCTGCAGGCCCAGCCCGATCGCGCGTGGCTCCAGCCGTGCGCCATAACCGGCGATCACGCCTTCCGCTTCCAGCCGCTGCACCCGCCGCAGGCAGGCCGACGGCGAGAGATTCACCCGCGCCGCGAGCTCGGCGTTGGTGGCGCGGCCATGCTGCTGGATTTCGACCAGAAGCCGCAGATCCGTGCGATCAAGATTCACCGACGCCATCTTTGTTGCTCCGCACCATTGAATGGACGCAACAATATTGCGTCATAACCAACTGACAGCGCAATTACGCACACCTGTTGCGCGGCAGGCTTCCTACCATGCGGTTATCTATTCCCTTCAGGAGCTGCCGCCATGGAAGCCAACCCGCGCCGCGTCGAACACCAACAGACCGACAAGGGTTACGTGCCGGTCTATACCACCGCCGTTGTGGAGCAGCCCTGGGACGGCTACAGCGCCGACGACCATGCCACCTGGAGCACCTTGTACCAGCGCCAGCGCGAGCTGCTGGTCGGCCGTGCCTGCCAGGAGTTCCTCGATGCCCAGGACGAGATGGGCATGAGCGAGCACATGATTCCGCGCTTCGACCAGCTCAATGAAGTGCTGGGCGCGGCCACCGGCTGGACCCTGGTCGGGGTGGAAGGCCTGCTGCCGGAACTCGACTTCTTCGACCACCTGGCCAACCGCCGCTTCCCGGTGACCTGGTGGATCCGCCGCCCGGACCAGATCGATTACATCGCCGAACCCGACCTGTTCCACGACCTGTTCGGCCACGTGCCGCTGCTGATGAACCCGGTGTTCGCCGACTACATGGCCGCCTACGGCCGCGGTGGCGTCAAGGCGCATGCGATCGGCCCGGACGCGCTGCAGAACCTGACCCGCCTGTACTGGTACACGGTGGAATTCGGCCTGATCAACACCGCCGAGGGCCTGCGCATCTACGGCGCCGGCATCGTCTCCTCCAAGGGCGAGTCGCTGTACTCGCTGGAGTCGGCCGCGCCGAACCGGATTGGCTTTGATCTGGAGCGGATCATGCGCACCCGCTACCGCATCGACACCTTCCAGAAGAGCTATTTCGTCATCGACGGCTTCGAACAGCTGATGGCCGCGACCGAACCGGACTTCACCCCGATCTACGCACGCCTGGCCAACGCCGAACATCTGCCTGCCGGCGACGTGCAGGAAGGTGACACGGTGTTCCAGCGCGGCAGCGGCGAAGGCTGGGCCGACGGCGGCGACGTCTGAGCCAGCTCACCTCACTGCAATGGAAGAAGCCGCCCAAGGGCGGCTTCTTCGTCTGCGTCCCACGTAGCCCGGGTAAGCAAAGCGCACCCGGGGCTCACAGAATCATGCAACTCACTGCGCCGCCTTGGCCACCCGCCGACCGCCGTACTTGCGGTCCAGGTAGACACCAACCAGTACCGCCACCAGCAACGGCGCCGCCCACGGGAACAGCTCGATCAGCAATGCCGGCACCGTGGTATGGCTGTGCAGCCACTGCCATACCGGCCGCATGCCGATGCCGAGGAACGCCACATGGGTAGCGATGCCCGCACCCAGGATCGACTGGTAGTGCTGGCGGAACGCCCAGTCCGGACGCGACGGACCACGGCGGGCGAACTTCAGCATGCGCCAGCCCACCCACAGGCCAATCGACGAGAAGCCCAGGAACAGGGGCTGGCGATGCTGGATGCCGGTGCCCACAACCACCAGCGCCAGGATCACCATCGGCCACAGCGCCAGATGCCAGCCCGGCCGTGACACCAGCTGCTTCCAATCGCGCTTGTCGGTGACCGCACGCCAGGCCAGCCACGTCGCGTTGCCGGTGATCGCCATCAGGTAGGCCAGGAACAAGGCCGACAACGGCTGCTGGCGGAAGAAGGCGAACTGGATGGTGATCGGCAGCGCGGTAACCACGATCACCGCCATCGCCACCAGATACACCTTGCCCAGCAAACGATGCCGGGGCGAGCCTTTCTTCATGAACGCCGCCGACCAGAAGCCGACCAGGGCGACCACGCCAGCCAGCACATGCAGCGCGACGATCAGGGAATATCCGGGCATGACAGCGATCTCTTCAGTGGTGGCCGGCGAATGCGGTGGCCTGTGCACAGCCTGCGTTTTCGGGTGCATGCACGGCAGTCGCGGCAGTCATTGATCGACCCTGCCGGAAGTCACTTTCTGCTCCGCCCCCCTTGCCGCTGCGGCCTGCGCCCACCAGCATGCATGCATGGAAATCACTCCCCGTTCGCGCTGGCACAGGCTGCTGCACCCGCTCAACCTCGCCGGCCTGCTGACCTGGCTGGCGGTAGTGGCCACCCTGCCCTATGGCTCCGCCGAGCAACTCGCCCTGCGCTGGGGCAGCGCCTTGCTGTTCCTGGTCGCCTTTCTGTTTGCCGCCAGCTACGAGCGTCCCTCGGCGCAACGCAGCGTGGCGCTGCTGGTCGAGGCAGTGGCGGCACTGGCGGTGATCCGCCTGGCCGCCAGCAGCGGTGTGGCGCCCGCCCTGCTGGTGATGCTGGCCGCGCAGGTGGCGATGAGCTGGCCTCTGCGCATCACGCTGGTGATGATGCTGCTGGTCAACCTGGGCATGTACCTGGTGTTGCGCGAGGTGCACAGTCACCCGGCCGCGGTGGTGCTGATCTTCGCCGGCTTCCAGGCTTTCGCCATGCTCACCACGCACTACGCCAGCAGCGCCGAACAGGCGCGCGACCGGCTGGCGCTGGTCAATGCCGACCTGCTTGCCACCCGCGCCCTGCTCGCCGAGAGATCCCGCGACATGGAACGGCTGCGGCTGTCGCGTGAACTGCACGATGTCGCCGGGCACAAGCTCACGGCGCTGAGGTTGCACCTGCGCGCGCTTGCCGGCCGCACGGACGCAGCGCCTGAGCTGGCCCTGTGCGAACAGCTGTCCGCCGAGCTGCTGGGCGATATCCGCGCCGTGGTGCATTGCCTGCGCGACAGCGGCCAGCTCGACATGGACACCGCGCTGCACGCACTGGCCGCACCCTTGCCGCGCCCGCGCCTGCAGCTGCAGTTGGATGACGACGTGCAGGTCAGCGATACCGCCAAGGCCGAAACCCTGCTGCGCTGTGTGCAGGAGGCGCTCACCAACAGCGCCCGCCACAGCGATGCCAAGGTGCTGCAGGTTGCCCTGCAGCGGCGCGACGGACGCTTGCTGCTGGCGATGGAAGACGATGGCCAGTTGCGTGGCGAACCGCGCGCCGGCAATGGCCTGACCGGCATGCGCGAACGCGTGGACGAACAAGGCGGCAGCCTGCAGCTGCAACGTGCGGCTTCCGGTGCCCTGCGGATTCGTGTGGAATTGCCGGCATGAACGATTCCCCCCGCATTGCCCTGGTCGACGACCAGGCCCTGATCCGCGCCGGCCTGCGCGCCCTGCTGCAGCAGCTCGGCATCACCATCGTGTTCGAAGCCGACAGCGGCGACGCCCTGCTCGAAAAGATCGCGCAGCAGCCGGTGCAGCTGATCCTGTCGGACATCCGCATGCCGGGCATGGACGGCATTCAGGCATTGAAGGCCCTGCGCGAGCGCGGCGATCAAACGCCGTGCGTGTTCCTGACCACCTTCGACGAGAGCGACCTGCTGCTGCGTGCCACCGAAGCCGGCGCACAGGGTTTCCTGCTGAAAGATGCGGCGCCGGAAGACCTGCATGACGCCATCGTGCGCGCCATCGCCGGTCAGACATTGTTGCAGCCGGTGAGCACCGACGCGGTGCGACAGCGTTATCGCTACCACGCCGATGACGCACCGAAGGAATTGTTCAGCCAGAAGGAAGTCGCGGTCCTGCGACTGATGGCCGGCGGCTACAGCAACCGCGAGATCGCCGGCAGCCTGTTCCTGGCCGAAGGCACGGTGAAGAACTACGTCTCGACCATCCTCGACAAGCTCGACACCCGCGACCGCACCCGCGCGGTGCTGAAAGCGATCACCCTGCGGGTGATCTAGCGCCACCGAACGAAGCCGTAGTGCCGAGCCATGCTCGGCAGGGCTTTACCGTTAACCTGTCCGCGGTTGTGGGAGCGGCGTCAGCCGCGAAGCCGGTGGACCTCCAGATTGCGGGCATGCCGATGATTGCAGCATTGCCAGCTTCGCGGCTGACGCCGCTCCTACAACCGGTGCACAGGTAAAGCCCCTGCCGAGCACGGCTCGGCACTACGCACCTCCACCGTCACGTGCACGATCTCCTCGTGGATCGCCAAGGCGCGATGGAACACTTCCGGCGCCACCACGGTTTCGGTCACCACCTCCATCGCGCAGGCATAGCGGCCACGGCCAACCTGCCAGACATGCAGGTCACTGATCCGGGCAGGCACCTCGCCCTGCTCCACCGCCTCGCGGATCTCGGCCACCACCGGCGCGTCCATCTCCGCATCCAGCAACACGCCACTGGTCTGCCTGATCAGACCGCAGGCCCAGACCGACACCAGTACCGCGCCAACGATGCCCATCAGCGGGTCCAGCCAGGACGCGCCGAAGTACAAGCCACCGAGCAGGGCGATGATCGCCAGCACCGAGGTCGCCGCATCGGCCAGCACATGCAGGTAGGCCGAGCGCTGGTTCAGATCATGGTGATGATGATGGTGGCCGCCATGCGCGTGGTGGTCATGCCCATGATCGTGACCATGATGATGGTGTTGATCGCGCAGCCACCATGCACACAGCAGGTTCACCGCCAAGCCGACCACCGCGATCGCAATGGCCTGCTGGTAGTGGATGGGACTGGGTTTGAACACGCGCAGGATGGACTCGAAGGCCATGATCGCGGCAACCCCCAGCAACAGGATCGCGCTGGTGAACCCAGCCAGGATCTCGATCTTCCAGGTCCCGAAGGCAAAACGTGGATCATCGCGGTAGCGCCGTGCGCAGGCATAGGCAAACGCCGCCAGACCAAGCGCCAGCGCATGCGAGCTCATATGCCAGCCATCGGCCAGCACCGCCATCGAGTTGAACCACCAGCCGCCGACGATCTCGATCACCATCATCACAATGGTCAGCACCATCGCGCGCCGGGTGTTCTTCTCCGCCATCGGATTGCCTTCGCTGAAGGCATGGCTGTGGCGGCGGGATTGGGCGAGCGCGTCGAGTTGCATGGCGGTGGGTTGGAAGAAGGACGGCGTGATTCTATACCCCCAAGGGGTATATGATGCCAGCCATGGCTCATATCCAACGCGACAAGAAGAAACTGCTGACCCGGGTGCGGCGCATCGCTGGCCAGGTAGCGGCCCTGGAACAGGCACTGGAGAACGGCGACGACTGCGACGGCGTGCTGGTGCAGATCGCCGCCGCCAAAGGCGCCATGCACGGGCTGATGCTGGAAGTGATGGCCGGCCACCTCAGCGACCATGTCGTCGCGCAGAAGAACCCGGCCAAGCGCGCGCAGGAAGCCGAGGTGCTGCTGGAGCTGATGAAACGCCACGCGAAGTGAGGGTAGTGCCGAGCCATGCTCGGCAGGGGCGTCACCCGTAGCCCATCAGCGCTTGTAGGAGCGGCGTCAGCCGCGAAGCTCACGAACCATCAGATTGCCAACACATCAGTGATTGCAGCATTGCCAGCTTCGCGGCTGACGCCGCTCCTACAGCTGGTTTGCCGGTAAGGCCTCTGCCGAGCATGGCTCGGCACTACCTTTTGACCAGACGCTGTCGGTATGGCCTTGCTGCAGGCGCATCCGCGTTCGTCTGGCGATGTACAGCATCACCGGCACTGACAGCAGTGCGGTCAGGTCGACCGGCCAGCTGCCGGCGTGGTACCAGCTTCCGCCGATTCCCAAAGCACCGGCAAAGCTCGACAGCGGAATCGCCAGCGTGCACAGCGCACTCACCCACAGCAGCTCCACCGCAGCACGCGGCGCACCGCGCACGAATGCCCAGCCGATGGCGACGACGAATACCGCGTAGTAGATACCCGTGTGCCAGGCCTTCAGATCGGTGACCAGCGACGGCAGCCATTTGGTGGCAGCGATGCTGGCCGATATGCCGGCCACGCAACCCAGCGAGACGCCAACCGTCAGGCAGGCCAACACCCAGGCCGAACGCTTCTGCACCGGCGTCTCCGCGCCTTTACGCTTGCGTCGCCGCGATTCCACCCACAGCAGGTTGCCGGTGTAGAACAGGGCAGCGCCGGCCAGGCCCATCAGCAGGTACAACCAACGCACCGGGTTGCCACCGAAGCTGCCGAAATGCAGCGCGAAGAACGCATTGACCGCGCCGTTCCAGCCATCCATGTGGCCAGGCAGGTCATGCGCATCCACCTCACCGCTATACGGATCCAGATGGGTGCTGGCATATACCCGCGCACGCGTGCCATGGCGGACATCCAGTCCGGTCACCGTTGCTTCAACATGGCCGTCCTTGTTCTGGAAGCCGAAGCTCTGCACCTCGAAGCCGGGCAACTGCTGCTCTACCCGGCGCAGCAACTCAGCTGCCGGCAACACTGCTGCCCCTCCGGGCGCTTCGGCGTGCTCCTCGTTCCACTCGATGCCTTGCGGATACACCACCGCTCCCTGCGCATCGTAGAACTGGTCGTGGAAAGCGAACACCACGCTGGTCAGCGCGATGACGATGTGGAACGGCAGGCTGAACAGCCCCAAGGCGTTGTGTGCATCCAGCCACATGCGCTTGATGTTCTTGCCGATGCGCAGCGCGAACACGTCC
>QFOV01000060.1 GCA_003248565.1 Stenotrophomonas sp. | reverse complement strand
CGCCGGGTTGGCCTGACCGAGGCCGGCCAGCGCCTGCTGCTGGACACCGCCCCGGCGCTGGCCCGGATCGGCGAGGCGCTGCATGCGGTGGAGGCCAACCGCGATGTCGCCACCGGCCAACTGCGCATCACCGCGCCACGCTTCGCCATCGAGTATCTGCTCTTGCCACACCTGCCCGCCTTCCACGCCGCCTACCCGCAGGTGGAAGTGGAACTTTCGATGCAGGCGGCACTGGTCGATGTAGTCGGCGAAGGCTTCGATGCCGGCATCCGTCTGGGCGAGGCGTTGGCCGACGGCATGATCGCGGTGCCGCTGGGGCCGCCAATGCGCTGGACGGTGGTCGCCGCGCCGGAATACCTGCAGCGGCATGGCACGCCACAGACGCCTGAAGCGTTGATCGGCCATGCCTGCATCCGTCACCGCAACAGCAATGGCCGGGTGATGCCCTGGGAGTTCAGCCGTGATCACCGCGACTTCACCCTTGATGTCAGCGGACCACTGTTGCTCAACGACAGCACCCTGGCCTTGCAGGCAGCGCGCGACGGGCTTGGCCTGCTGCAGATATTCGAAGCCATCGCCCGCGCCGACATCGACGCGGGTCGCGTGCAGGGACTGCTCGATGACTGGCAACCGCCCTATCCCAGCTTCCATCTCTATTACCCATCGCGCGAACAGCTGGCACCCAAGCTGCGCGTCTTCCTCGACTTCATGCGTGCGGCCAATGCCGCAGGCTGATCGCCGCACACTTGCAGACGGATCGCGCTTGCCTGCATCGCCACGGCGACGCAAGCTGGCAACCTGATCCCCGCGAGTCCACGCTTCCGGCATGCGCCGCCTCGACCGTCACCTCGGCCAACTCTGGGCCCACGAAAAAGCCAGCTACGGGTTGCGCGTGTTCATCGCGCTCACTGCCGCCATCGCCTATGGCTGGTACGACGGCCACCTTGAAGCCATCCCCGGCCTGTTCCTGGGCATCATCGCCAGCGCCATCGCCGAGACCGACGACAACTGGTGGGGCCGCACAAAATCCGTGCTGTTGTCGCTGCTGTGTTTCGTCGCTGCCGCGGCGGCGGTCATCGCGCTGTTCCCCTACCCCGTCCCCTTCATCAGCGCGTTGGCGTTGACCGCCTTCGGCCTGACCCTGCTCGGTGCACTGGGCGAGCGTTATGCCTCCATCGGCCAGGCCACGGTGACGCTGGCGATCTACGCGATGATCGCGATGGACCAGCACCACAACGTCAGCCAGCAGCAGGCGCTGCGCGAGGTGATCCCACTGCTGGTCGGTGCCAGCTGGTATGGGCTGCTGTCGATCCTGTGGACGGCGATGTTCGCCAACCGCCCGGTGCGCGAACGGCTGGCACGGCTGTTCTTCGAACTTGGCCACTACCTGCAGCTCAAGGCCGACCTGTTCGAACCGGTGCGGCAAGGCAATCTGGAAGCACGGCGGTTGGCCCTGGCCGAGCAGAACGTGCGGGTGGTGCAGGCGCTGAACATCGCCAAGACCGCCATCCTCAGCCGCTTCGGCCGCTCCGGCCGGCCCGGTGTGCAGTCAGGCCTGTACTTCCGCCTGTACTACATGGCGCAGGATTTCCACGAACGCGCCAGTTCCTCGCACTACCCGTATGAAGCACTGGCCGATGCCTTCTTCCACAGCGACGTGCTGTACCGCTGCCGACGCCTGCTGTCGCTGCAGGGCAAGGCCTGCCAGTCGCTGGGAGAAGCCATCCGCCTGCGCCAGCCGTTCGACTATGGCGAACGCACCCGCGTCGCCGGCCAGGACCTGCAGTCCTCGTTGCAGTACCTGCGCGAGCAACGCAATCCGCAATGGACGCGCCTGCTTGGCTCGCTGCAGCTGCTGGCCGCCAACCTGACCAGCATCGAGCGGCAGCTGTCCGAAGCCGCCTTGGCCGATACCCCGCTGGAAGGCATCGATACCCGCCTGCGGGATTCCTCGCCGCACACCCTGCGCGAAATGGGCACCCGCCTGCGCCAGGCGCTGACGCCGGGCTCACTGCTGTTCCGCCATGGCGTGCGCATCGCACTGGCGCTGATCGCCGGTTACGCGCTGCTGAGGGTGGTGCACCCGGAGAACGGCTACTGGATCCTGCTGACCGTCGTCTTCGTGTGCCGGCCGAACTTCGGCGCCACCCGCCTGCGGCCGGTGCAGCGTATCGCCGGCACCCTGCTCGGCCTGGGTGCGACCTGGGCACTGATGCAGTTGTTCCCCGGCACCGGCCTGCAACTGTTGCTGGCGCTGGCAGCGGCCTTGCTGTTCTTCATCACCCGCACCGACCGTTACCTGCTGGCCACGGCCGCAATCACGGTGATGGCGCTGCTGTGCTTCAACCTGATCGGCAACGGTTTCGTGCTGATCTGGCCGCGCTTCCTCGACACCTTGATCGGCTGCGTCATCGCCGCCATCGCCTCGCTGCTGATCCTGCCCGACTGGGAAGGCCGACGCCTGCACAAGGTGATGGCGCAGGTGATCGCCACCAGCACCGCCTATCTGGATGAAGTGCTTGGCCAGTACCGCAGTGGCATGCGCGACGACCTGCCCTACCGCATCGCCCGCCGCGACATGCACAACGCCGACGTCGCACTGTCGGTGGCCCTGGCCAACATGCTGCGCGAGCCGGGCTATGCCCGCGGCAACCTGGATGCGGGCTTCCGTTTCCTCGCCCTGTCCAACACCTTGCTGGGCTATCTGTCGGCACTGGGCGCGCATCGCGCGCAGGCCGATGCGGTCAATGAGGATGCACTGGTTGCTGACGGGCATCGGCAGCTGCAGCAGTCGCTGGCAGCATTGGCAGCAGCCTTGGGCAAGCGCCAGCCGGCGGAACCGCAGGAAGACGAGGTCGCACTGGCCGATGCGCTGGAGCAGATACCTGACGAGATCGATGAGAAGTCGCGGCTGGTGCGCACCCAGCTGGCCTTGATGCTGAGGCTGTTACCGAAGCTGAGGGCAGCGGCGGAAGAAGCGATGCTGCCAGCGTAGTGGCTGTGGCAGTTGGCGTTGCTTCTACCCCCTCCCTTGCGCGGAGCGCAGGGGGGGGTTGGGGAGGGGTGCCGTTGATTTTGCGCTTTGCCTTTGCCACAAGGCATAAAACCCAGCCGCTCAGATCGCAGGCGATCCAATAATGTCACCATCGCCAGCTTCGCGGCTTACGCCGCTCCTACAAAAGCCTGGCATGCACGCCCTTCGGCGATGGTGCCGCTATCCGCTTCGCGGCTTACGCCGCTCCCACATTCTTTGCGGCTTGCTTGCGGGCTGGCATGAAGTACACCAGCAGGCCGATCACCGCGAACACGCCACCCAGCGCGCAGACGCCATTCCAGCCATAGCGCGTCCACGCCATCGTGCTCAGCACCGAACCACTGGCGCCGCCGATGAAATAGCAGGTCATGTAAGCCGAGGTAATGCGGCTGCGGGCGCTCTCATCCAACTGGTAGATCACGCTCTGGTTGTTGATATGCACCGCCTGCACGGCGATATCCAGCAACAGCACGCCCACGATCAGCGCCGACAGCGACACCGGTGCGAAGGCCAGCAGGAACCACGACAACAGCATCATCAGCAGGCCACCTACCGCCACCGCGCGACCATGCCCACGGTCACTGAGTTTACCGGCGCTGCTGGCGGCCAATGCACCGGCCGCACCAATCAAGCCAAACAAGCCGATGGTGGCAATCGAGTAACCGTACGCCGGGCCTGACAACAGGAAGGCCAGCGGCGTCCAGAACACGCTGAAGCCGGCAAACAGCAAGCCACCCAGCACCGAGCGCTGGCGCAGCAAGGGCTCATCACGCAGCAAGGCCAGCACCGAACCGATCAGGCGCGGATAGGACAGGCTGGCACTGGGTTGATGCGCTGGCAGCAAGCGCGCCAGCACCACCGCCAGTACCAGCAGGGCAACGCAGGCCACCCAATAGATGCTGTGCCACGAACCGAGCCCGGCCAGCACGCCGGAAGCGGTGCGCGCCAACAGGATGCCGAGCAGCAGGCCGGCCATGATGGTGCCGACCACCCGCCCGCGATGTTCGGGCTCGGCCAGCCCTGCCGCATGCGCCACGATCACCTGCGCCGCCACCGCACTGAGGCCGGACAGCGCCGTGCCCGCCAGCAGCTGCACGAAGTGGGTGGCGGTGGCGCTGATCGCCAGACCTACCGCGGCCAGCACGAACAGACCGACGATCAGTCGGCGGCGCTCAAGCCGGTCACCCAGCGGCACGATCAGCAGCAGGCCGGCGGCATAGGCCAGCTGCGCCACCGTCACCACCCAGCCCGCCTCGTCGGCACCGATCCGGAAGGCCTCGGCCAGGATCTGCAGCAGGGGCTGCGCGTAGTAGTTGCCGGCCACGATCAGGCCGGTGGCTGCGGCCAGCAGCAGGACCTGGGCCTGGCTCAAGGGGCGATGGGGCGAGTGGGAGACGGGGGTATTCATGGGGGAGGCCACGGCGGGAACTGCGGCAAGTCTGGGCCGCCGCCATCGATGACGCCAATGTATTGTTTTCATCCCATCCATCTGTTTCAGTGATGGCATGTTCACCCTGCGCCAGCTCGAATTCGCCGTCGCCGTGGCCGAGGAAGGCGGTTTCACCGCTGCGGCCGCCCGCTGCCACACCGTGCAGTCGGCGCTGAGCCACCAGATCGCGCGGCTGGAGGATGCCTTCGGCACCCGCCTGTTCGAGCGCAGCCACCGGCGGGTACGGCCCACCGCTGCCGGCGAGGTGTTCCTGCACAACGCCCGGCTGACCCTGCAGGCGGCCGCCCGCCTGCAGGAGGAAATGGCACTGACCCTGGGCACAGTGCGCGGCCGCATCAACATCGGCCAGATCACCTCGCTCAATGTGGTGGATGTGCCGGCACTGCTGGCGGCATTCCGGGCCGCGCACCCGGCCGTCGAGGTCCACCTGAAGGCAGGCATGAGCGATGTGCTACTGGCCGAACTGGAACAGGGCAGCCTGGACGTGGCGCTGGTCGGCGTCGGGCCACAGATCACCCTGCCGCCACAACACCGCCTGTTGCATGAGGAAGGCCTGTCGCTGGTGATGCCCATCGACCATCCCTTGGCCGGTCTCGCGGCAATCCCGCTGCAGGCACTGCAAGGTCTGCCCTTGGCAGCACTGGTTCCCGGTGCCGGGGTGCGGCGCATGCTGGATGACGCCCTGCGCGAACGCGGCATCCAGGCCCAGCTGCAATACGAGGTCACCCACAGTGAGCTGCAGCAGCAGCTGGTCGCCGCCGGCCTGGCGGTGGCGGTGGTGCCGGACAGCATGGCCGCACGCATGCAGCGCACGGTCGTGCGGCCACTGGCAGAGCAGTTCCGTTTCCGCACCTGCGCGGTATGGCGTGCCGATCCGACCCCGGCGGCCCGCGCACTGCTCGGGCTGTTACCCGCAAACGCCGCCTGAGAAACATCTGCACTGCACACCTGGCTTGACCAAAACGATCATGCCGTTCTGCTAATGTGCCGCGCAGCACCGAGGAGTCACGATGTCCGGCCACAACCAGTTCGCCCTGCTCAAGCAGCGCCGCTTCCTCCCGTTCTTCATCGTCCAGGCGCTGGGTGCGTTCAACGACAACATCTATCGCCAGGCGATCATCGGCCTGCTGTTCTACCTGGGCGTCAGCAGCGAAGAACGCACGCTGTATACCAATCTGGCGCCGGCATTGTTCATCCTGCCCTACTTCCTGTTCTCGGCACTTGCCGGGCAGATCGCCGAGAAGCTGGAGAAGCAGAAGCTCATCGTCATCACCACCACCATGGAAATCGTGGTGATGTCGCTGGCGGCGGTCGGCTTCCTTACCCAGAACATGCCGGTGCTGCTGGTTGCGCTGTTCTGCACCGGCCTGCAATCCACCTTGTTCGGCCCGGTCAAATACTCGGTACTGCCCTCCATCCTCAAGCCTGAGGAACTGACTGGCGGCAACGGTCTGGTGGAAATGGGCACCTCCATCTCCATCCTCACCGGCATGATTGCCGGCGGCATGATCTTCGCGCTGGCCGGCGCCCATGGACCTATCGTCGCTGCCGTGGCCATCATCGCGCTGGCGATGATCGGCAACTTCACCGCACGCATGATTCCGCGCGTGGACGCGGGCGCACCGGAGCTGAAGATCAACTGGAACCCGATCAGCGAATCGCTGGTGGTGCTGCGCCTGGCAAAGAAGCAGAAAGCAGTACGCAACGCCATCCTCGGCGTGTCCTGGTTCTGGTTCTTCGGCACCGTGCTCACCTCGCAGCTGCCGACCTACGCGGTGGTGAACCTGGGCGGCGACGAGGTGCTGTACATCTTCGCGCTGGCGCTGTTCTCGCTGGGCACCGGCGTCGGCTCGCTGCTGTGCGAGAAGCTGTCCGGGCGCATCGTCGAAATCGGTCTGGTACCGCTGGGCGCCTTCGGCATGAGCGCGTTCCTGCTGGATCTGTATTTCGCGCGTACCGGCGCAGTGACGGCGGCAGGCCTGGATGTTGCTGGCTTCATCCAGCAGCCGGGCAGCTGGCGCATCATCATCGACCTGCTCGGCATCGGCCTGTTCACCGGCTTCTTCGTGGTGCCGCTGTTCGCACTGATCCAGAGCCGCACGCCGAAGTCGGAAATGTCACGCGTGTTCGCCGCGCTCAACATCCAGAATTCCGGCTTCATCGTGCTGGCGGCGGTGCTGGGTCTGGTCACCCAGAGTGTGCTCAAGTGGAGCATCCCGCAGCTGTTCCTGGCGCTGGCCATCGCCAATATCGTGGTCGCGGTCTACATTTTCAGCATCGTGCCCGAGTTCCTGATGCGCTTCCTCAGCTGGGTGATGGTGCGCACCCTGTACCGGCTGCGGGTCAAGGGCGTTGAGGCCAATGTGCCGGACGAAGGTGCCGCGCTGATCGTCTGCAACCACGTCAGCTACATGGATGCGCTGATCCTGTCGGCGGTGATTCCGCGCCCTGCGCGTTTCGTCATGTATTACCGGATCTTCAACGTGCCGGTGATGCGCTGGATCTTCAAGACCGCCAAGGCCATCCCGATCGCCAGCCCCAAGGAAGATGCCGCGCTGATGCAGCGCGCCTTCGACGAGGTGGATGCAGCGCTGGCCGAGGGTGAGCTGGTCTGCATCTTCCCCGAGGGTGCCTTGACCAAGGACGGCGAGATTGCCGCCTTCAAGTCCGGGGTGGAGAAGATCCTGGCCCGGCGCCCCGTGCCTGTCGTGCCAATGGCACTGAAGGGCATGTGGTCCAGCATGTGGAGCCGGCGCGATACCCGACTGGGGCAGATGCGGGTGCCGCGGCGCTTCCGCGCACATATCGAGGTCGTCGCCGGGCCGCCGGTGGACGGTGCCCATACCGATGCCCCGCAGCTCGAGATCCTGGTCCGCAAGTTGCGTGGTGATGAGGCCTGAGTAGGGGAAACCACTTTCCAGAAATAGGACAAATGGCTAGGCTACCCCCCTATGTGCCTGCCGGAGACCGCAGCACAGCCAAGGAGCAAGGGGATACATGGACAACACCACGCCATCACTGCCAGCCGTGCCACCTGCGCCGCCAACCGCGCCGCAGCAGGTACACCACTACTACCACCCGCAGAAATCCGGCGGGATAGCAGCGTTGCTGGAAGTACTGCCGGGGTTTTTCCAGGTTTTCGGCATTGGCCACCTGTACGCCGGCAATGTCGCCACCGGGCTGATCATCATGTTCGGCTATTGGGCAATTGCCTTCGTCAACTTCCTGCTGTGCTTTGTCTTCATTGGTTTCATCACGTGGCCCCTGTGCTGGATCGCCACAATGATCATCTCGCCGCTGACTGCGGCGAATGCCTGCAAGTCGCGCTGATTTTTCAACAAGGAGTTTTACGTGAATACAAGCAGTCCGGCCGTATCCAACAACCTCGTCTGGGCAATCCTGTCCACCCTGTTCTGCTGCCTGCCGCTGGGCATCGTGTCCATCGTCCATGCTGCCAAGGTCAACGGCCTGCTGGCCGCTGGTGATGTCGCCGGTGCACGTGATGCCGCTGACAAGGCCAAGAAGTGGGCCATCTATGCGGCTGGCGCAGGCATCGTCGTCACCATCCTGTACATCGTGCTGGTCATGGTGCTCGGCCTCGGCGGCGCGATGAGCGGTGCATCGAGCTACTGATGAAACCGACAGGCCGGCCGGAACCGGCCGGCCTGTTGTCCTGACATGCAGTTCCCGCAACACCTGCTGCGCTACATGCCCTTGGCCGCGATTGGCGGCATCGGCGTGGGCGCTGCGGCGGTATTGAGCCGGATCGATCCGAATACCCCGGGCAATCCGCTGCCGGCCTGCCCCTTCCATGCCCTGACCGGCCTGTGGTGCCCTGGTTGCGGCAGCACCCGCTGCCTGCACGCCCTGGTCCATTTGGACCTGCCCCAGGCCATGGCAATGAATCCCCTCTTGATTGTCTCGATCGTGCCGGTACTGGTGATGGCACTGCATAGCGCGGGACTGTGGCCAGTGCGGCTGCAATGGGCAGTACGCCTGTTCGCGCGACCGATCCCGTGGTTGGTGGTGATCGTTTCCTATTGGCTGCTACGCAACCTGCCCTGGTATCCGTTCAATCTGCTCGCTCCGGGCTGAGAGGCCGTCCCAGACGCCACGCAACCACGTAGCCCGGGTAAGCGCAGCGCACCCGGGGCACATCGCGGGCAACCTGAAACACCACTGGAATCCTACTCCCCGGGTGCTCTGTCGCATAACCGGACTGCAACGGCCTGGCCGACTCAACCTACCCAGCCGGCAATCACCAGCAGCGCCAGCAAGGTCATCCACAGCAGCAACATGCGCCAGACCAGGCTCATCGCATCGCGCAGTTCCGGGTAGCGTTCGTCTGCCGGCACCTGCCCGGCCAGCCGCGCTTCTTCCGCCTCTTCGACCAGCTCGGCGCCAACGCTGGCGCGTGCGGCCTCGGCCAGAAAGCCAAGCTGCAGCGCCCAGCGGTTGCCCGCGGCGCGACGCCAGGCCGAAAACACCGTATCGAAATTGCCCACCAAGGCCATCGACAGCGTCATCAGCTGCGCCACCGGCCACTCCAGCACCGCCAGCAACACATCACCGGAGCGTCGCTCTTCAGTGGACAGCTGCTGTGATTGCAGGCCTTGCGAAGACTGCGCCAACAGCCGGTACAACACCGCCCCCAGCGGCCCCAGCAACAGGAACCAGAACAGCGGTGCAAACCAGCGCCGCAGCGCATTGATCGCGGTCGCCTCGACCAGACCCGGCGCGTCCTCGCGCATGCTGCCGCCCGCTGCCTGCAGCCGGGATGCCGCCAGCGCAGCCGCGGCCTCGTCTTCGGCGTCGATCACCGCCTCGACATCGCGATCCAGATCGCGCGGGCCCCAGCACAGCGCCAACACCGCAACGCCAAACAACAGCGCAGGCAGACCGAACAGGCGCCCGGCCAGCGCCCATTGCAGCAGGCCGACCAGCAACACACAGGGCGCGACCAGCAGCAACACACTGTAATGCGCAGCCGATTCGCCCAGCTGTGCACGCAGCCAGCCCAGGCCACGCCCGAACCAGCGCCAATCCCGCAACGTCGCCAGCAGCGAGGGGGCCAGATGGCCAAGCACCAGCGCTGCGATTACCGCTACCAAGGTTGTGAACATGCGATCCCTCCGGCCCCTGATTGTAGGCCCTGCCAGCGCCGCAACGGCTGGCAAGCCGCGCGGCCATCAGCCCTCACGGCACTGACTCTGGTACCACTGCTCGATCAGGGTGCGTGCGATCGACAGCCGCGGCGGCAGCAGGATGCCCTGCCCGTCGTCGTTGCTGTCACGTTGCAGCGCGGCGCCAACCTCCTCGACGCTGAACCAGCGCGCGTCCTCCAGTTCACCATCCACGGTTGGCACGTCGTCGTGCGCGCTGGCACGGAAACCCACCATCAGCGCACCCGGGAACGGCCACGGCTGGGTGCCCTGGTATTGCGCCTGGATCACCCGCACCCGCGCTTCCTCGAAGACTTCCCTGGCCACGGTCTGCTCGAAGGTTTCGCCGGGCTCGACAAACCCGGCCAGCACCGAATAGCGGCGCGCGACCCAGCTGCTTTGCCTGCCCAGCAACAGGCGGCCATCGTTTTCGACCGCGACGATCACCGCCGGGTCCACGCGTGGATAGTGCTCGGTACGGCACTGGTCGCAATGGCCAATGAAACCGAAGCGACCAAAGCGCACCGGCGAGCCACAGACACCGCAGAATCGATTGCGCGAATGCCAGTACGACATCCCGCGTGCATAGCAGAACACATCGGCCACCTCGGCCGGCCAGGTCACCGCGGCCTGGCGCAGATCCATCCGCTGCGGTGCCTTGACCGTCAGCGTCGCCGCCTCCGCGACAAACCAGGCGCGCCCTTCGCGCAGGCCAAGGAAGATCGCCGTACCCGGGCCTCCGCCCAGATCGTTGCCACTGAACAGCGCCGGCTGCCGGTCATCATCGGCAAACGCGGTGCCATCGGTGTCCAACACCAGGATCTGCGCTGCTGGCCACAAGGCAGCCAAGGCATCGGCGTCGCCACGCAGGGCATCGGCACGGTCCAGGGGCGCGCCGACAAAGGCGTGCCCGGCGAAACGGGATTCAGAATTCAGCATCCGCCAGAGCCTGACGACAAAGCAGCACAAGCGCAACCAGCCGCAGCACGGCTGTAACCGCTTAGACCGAGAAGCTGCTACCGCAGCCGCAGGTGGTGCGGGCGTTGGGGTTGCGGATCACGAACTGGGCGCCGGTCAGGCTTTCACTGTAATCGACCTCTGCCCCCATCAGGTACTGCAGGCTCAGCGGATCAACCAGCAGGGTCACACCTTCGGTGACCACGGCCAGATCGTCCTCGGCACGGTTTTCATCGAACTCGAAACCGTACTGGAAGCCGGAGCAGCCGCCGCCCTGGATATAGACACGCAGGGCGAGCGCAGCGTTGCCCTCGTCCTGGATCAGCTCACGCACCTTGGAGGCAGCCGCCGGCGTGAAGTTCAGCGGGCGGTCCAGGGACTGGTAATCAGGCGCCGGCTGCACGCCGGGCAGGGAAACTAAGGTGCTCATGGCGCTCAGGATGGGGGCGGCAAGCCCCTGTTTCAAGCCGCAGCGGCTTCAGCTTTCTTGGTTTTCTCGTTGCCCTTGGCATCGGGCGCTGGCAACGCAGCCATCGCCGCGGTGTGCAGCAGGCGGCCGTTGAGCTGGGCACCGGCACTCATTTCCACCACCGTGTAATGCACATTGCCGGTGACACGGGCGCTGGGAGTCAATTCGATGCGCTCGCTGGCATGCACGTCGCCTTCCATGCTGCCGCTGAGCACCACCACGGCGGCGCGCACTTCACCCTCGATGCGGCCGTGCTCGGCCAGGGTCAGCATGGCCTTGGCGCCTTCCTCGGCAATCACCTTGCCGATGATGCGCCCTTCAACGTAAAGGCTTCCGCTGAATACCACGTCACCGCGGATTTCCACCTGGGAGCCGATCAGGGCGTCTACGGCCAGATCGGCGTCGTGCTTGGACTTGCTTTTGAACATGTTTATTCCCCTCTGCCGTTGCCGGCGAGTTTCCAATCGAATGTCTGGTTGGAGCCCCCCCCGGATCCGGACAGGGAGACTCGCACACGTTGCGGTGTGAAATCCCGGGGCAGCATCACGCTACCATCCAGCTGCTGGAAATAACGGAAGGAATAATCCTGCCCCGGTGTGCCTTTGCGCTGGTGTAGGTCATCCCAGCTGACGGTTGTCAGCTTTCCGTCCTTCACACCCTCAACCGAGAACCGCATCTGGCCCTGGCTGATCGCACCGCGATTGAGATTCTGGGTCAGCACCACGCTGTAATGCCAGGTGCCGGCCGCTTCCGGGGTGAACTCCACCGAATGGGTATTCAGCCCCTTGCGCTGGCTGGTGGAACCGACCAGGCGTTCATAGAAGGCAACGTCGGCGCGCAGGCCGGCAATCTCTTCGTCGCGTTCACCCAGCGACGTCTGCACTTCGCTGTTGGCAGCGCGACTGATCTTGTCAGAGGCCTCCAGCGTGGCCTGGCGCTGGCGCAGTTCGTCCAGCTGGCTGCGCTGCTGGCCTACCAGGGCCTCGCTCTGGCGCAGCTTTTCGCGCATGCCGCCGGCATCAGGCGAGGCGTAGCGTGCCGCCAACCAGCCAACCAGCAGCAGCGATAGCAGCCAAGCGGCCGCCAGGACAGCGATCGGCACCCAGCCTGGACGCGGGGCCGCGCCACCACGGGGGGTGATCTGGAAACGTGAGGAAGGTCGGTTGGTCATGGCAGGTTCCAGTGCTCCCGGAAGGGCGACACCCGTGCTCGGTCTGAAACGACGGACCAGTGTAAACGACACTTATGTACATGCGCTTATGCGCTGGCGGCTGGCAATCACCGCAGGCATGCTCGATAGTTGCGATCCTGCTCACAGTATCCGGCCGAACCACTTCCCATGACAGAAGCCCACGTATTCGTCATCGGCATCCTGCTGGCCTGGCTGGCGGGCATACGCGTCTACCTGACCGTGTTCGGCGTCGGTATGGCCGGGCTGATGGGCTGGGTCGACCTGCCGCCGGCATTGCAGGCCACCGAATCCTGGTGGGTGCTGGGCACTTCCGGCGCCTTGGCCGTGGCCGAGTTCTTTGCCGACAAGATCCCCGGCGTGGATTCGATCTGGGATCTGCTGCAGACCCTGGCGCGGGTCCCGGCCGGCGCCTTCCTTGCCGCTGCCACCCTGTCACCCAATGGCGAACTGAGTACCGGCGTATTGGCTGCCGGTGCCGGCATCGCGCTGACCAGCCACGGCCTGAAAGCCGGCACCCGCGCCCTGCTCAACACCTCTCCGGAACCTGCCAGCAACTGGATGGCTTCGTTTGCCGAGGACAGCGTGGTGATCGGCGCCTTGGCGCTGGCCCTTGCACACCCGTGGCTGGCACTGATCTTCGTGCTCAGCGCCAGCATCATCGGTGCGCTGACGGTATGGCTGGTCTGGCGCATGCTATGGCGTGGGCTCAAGCGCATCTTCGCCAGCACCGACGCGCCAACTTCGGCACCATCCAAGCCGGGTAAGCACTCGCTGCCCCCCGCCCCGTGACCGCATAATCCCCATTGATGGCCAGCAACGACACTCCCACCACCGCCAACCGTCCGCTACGCGCGGAAACCCCGCCAGCCGATTACTGGCAGCGCTGGAGCGTGCGCAATGCGCCGCCCACCGAAGCCGTGCAGGCGCAGCTCAAACCCGGCGCCGACGCAGCTGCGGCTGCCATGGCCAGCGATGTCGGCGATGACACGCCGTACCGCGTATTGATCGTCGAGGACAACCGCTCGCAGGCACTGTTCGCGCAAAGCGTGCTGCATGGTGCCGGCATGCAGGCCTTCGTGCAGATGGATGTTGAAGGCGTGCAACAGGCCATCGGTGAACACCACCCTGACCTGATCCTGATGGATCTGCACATGCCCGGCCTCGATGGCATGCGGCTGACCGCGATGATCCGCCAACAGCCAAACCAACAGCTGCTACCGATCGTGTTCCTGACCGGCGAGGCCGATCCCGACCGCCAGTTCGAAGTCCTCGACTGCGGCGCCGACGATGTGCTGGTCAAACCGATCCGGCCGCGCCACCTGGTCGCAGCCGTCGCCAACCGCATCCGCCGCAACCGCATGCAGGCACCGGGCAAGGCCGATGCCGGCCCGCTGATGAACAACCCCGAGACCGGCCTGCCGACCCGCCACAACGTGATGCAGCAGCTGCAGGCTGCCATCGCCGAGCAGCAGCCAGCCGGCCTGATGTTCATCGAGATCGCCAGCGCGCTGGGCCTGCGCGAGCGCTATGGCTACGCCAGCTATGAGCGATTGATGGTGCAGGCCGGGCAACGCCTGGCCGAAAACCTGCGCCCACACCTGCTGGCCAGGCTCAACGACAACAGCTTCCTGCTGCTGACCCGCGGCATCGAAGAAGCCGCAGTGCCGGCATTGGCGCAGCAGGTCCGCGATGGCCTGTCGGCACAGCCTTTTGCACCACGCGAGGATGAATCGGTGTTCCTGCGCTGCGTGGTCGGCCACGCCAACCTGTCGCAGGACCTGGCCGACGCCGACGCCGCGCTGGAAGCGGTGGAGCGCACCGCCCTGCAGGCGCGCCTGAGCAGCACCGGCGTTGCTGCCTATGAGAGCAACGACGTCGCCATCAACAACGAACACCTGGCCTTGCTCGATGGCCAGATCGAACTGGCCTACCAACCCATTGTCGCCGTCGCTGGCGGCGATACCGCGCAGTACCAGCTGCTGCTGCGCCTGCGCCAGAGCAACGGCACCCTGCTGTCCGCCGGCCAGGTGATTCCCGCCGCCGAAGCGGCCGGGCGTATCGCCGACCTTGACCAACAGGTCGTCGAGCATGCGCTGGGCCTGCTGCACCTGTACCAGTTCGCGCAGCCACCGATGCGTCTGTTCGTCTCGCAGTCGCTGCGCTCGCTGTCGCGCAGCGCCTACGCCGAATGGCTGCTGGGCGCACTGCAGGAACGGCAAGTAGCTGGCAACGGGCTGGTCATCGATGTGCGCCTGTCCGATGCACTGGTGCATGCGGTAAGCCTGCAGCAGTTCTGCGCGCAGCTGATGCCGGCCGGCGTGCAGTTCTGCCTGAGCCAGTTCGAACCCGGCGCAGAGGCGAATGCCCTGCTGACCCAGCTGCCGCTGAGTTATGTGCGCATGGCCGCACGCTACGCCGAAAGCCACACCAACCAGAAGCTGCGTGACGAACTGCGCAGCACCATCGACCTTGCCCACCGCGCCAACCTGCAGATCATCGGCCAGCAGATCGAAGATCCCCAGGCCGCTGCCGCGATGTGGATGGGCGGCATCGACTTCATCCAGGGCAACGTGGTGCAGCGCGCTGGCAGCGAGCTCAACTTCGACTTCCAGAACGCGGTGCTGTGAGCGCGACTGCATCGGGTGC
>QFOV01000059.1 GCA_003248565.1 Stenotrophomonas sp. | reverse complement strand
AGAAACGGAGTGATGCCCGAGTGGCTGAAGGGGCTCCCCTGCTAAGGGAGTATAGGGTTAAAAGCTCTATCGAGGGTTCGAATCCCTCTCACTCCGCCAGTTTCAAAAAAGCCCCTTTATCGGGGCTTTTTTGTGTCTGCAGGTTTTTACTTGCAGTCTCTTTGAGTTTCTCTTTGGGGTTGTCGCGCGTGGTGCGTGCAATGGTGCTGCGCGACTGTGGGGTGCGGCGAGTGAGTGTCGGATGGTCGCACCGTAGTGCCGAGCCATGCTCGGCAGGAGCCCTCCCGATAATGCCTGTGCCGAGCATGGCTCGGCGCAGTGCTACTTGCGCCGAAGCGCATTCGCTTCTTTGTGGGAGCGGCGTAAGCCGCGAAGCTGATGCTCGATCAGGTTGCGGGCCTGTGGGTGATTTCAATGGTGTCAGCTTCGCGGCTTGCGCCGCTCCTGCAGGCGCTGATGCGCCTCTGGAGGTGTGTAGGGCGGGGGCCTGCTGTGCTGATGCACTGCTGGGAAAGCCTCTGCCGAGCATGGCTCGGCACTACAGTGCTCGTGCTCCTGCGCGTCGCTGGTGCGCGCTGAAGGGCGTATAGGGTGCGGTGGGGTGCCGCTGTAGAGCCGAGTCATGCTCGGCTGGAGCTTTCCCGGTAAAGCCTCTGTCGAGCATGGCTCGGCACTACGGAATGTCTGTTAAAAAACACGCATAAAAAAACAGCAGGCAATGCCTGCTGTTTTTGGTATTGGTGCGCTCGGAGAGATTCGAACTCCCGACCACCTGGTTCGTAGCCAGGTACTCTATCCAACTGAGCTACGAGCGCTCAACATTGCTGTTGTAGTTTGAAGCGGTGCAGATTGAATCTGCGTTCTGACATGGTGCGCTCGGAGAGATTCGAACTCCCGACCACCTGGTTCGTAGCCAGGTACTCTATCCAACTGAGCTACGAGCGCGTCGTTGCCAGGAGCGAGATTATGCGGATTTGAGACGTTTGCGTCAACGCTTTTGTGAAAATTTCTTAATCTTCGGGATGAATCAGTGCCGAAGCCACGTTCTGTGGTGATTTCATCCAATGAAAGTGGTCGGCGCGGGCACCCAGGTCACGTGATGACAGTACTTTCAGGCTGCGTGCCGACGCTGGAAGTTTGGCCAGCAGCTGCTGCATCGAACTGACCGGCGCCAGCCAATCACTGTCCAGTACCACGGCGCGCGTCGGTGCACTGATGAGACGCATGCCGGCTTCAAGGTCGATTGGCATTCCCTGTGCGGCGTAATGATTGCTCAGGCCCACGCGCGCCCAGTCGCGTATCAGTCCACGCGCTTCGGTACCGCCGAAACCAACGCGTCGGCCGGGCAGGGTGCCATTGCGTTGTGCAAGCCATGGCAGGAAGCGATAGGCCAGCGGCAACAGCCAGCCACGCGGTGGCGGAAAGCTGCGCCACCATGGCGTGCCGCTGGCGACCAACCACAATGCATCGAGCTCGGCATCGCGCAGGCCGGCATAGCAGCAGCTGAGCTGGCCGCCAAGGCTGTGGCCGCCAAGCCGGAACGGCAAGCCGGGCAGGACTTCATGCACGGCCGCTTCGGCTGCTGGCAGGTCGAGCTGCAGCAGTTCCTTGTAGCCCCAGTCATGGCTGCGGTCCGGGCGCAGAGTGCTGCTGCCGTTGCCGCGCCATTCGTGCAGGAAGACCGCAATGCCGCGGGCGGCGAGGCCCTCGGCGAAAAGTTGGTAATGGCGCGCAGCCACGCCCAGCGCCGGCAGCCATAACAGGCAGGCGCGGGGCTGAGCGGGCAGGCAGGCCAGCAGTTCGAAGCTGTGGCCATCGGTGCTGGTGACTGGAATCGCCGTTGTCTTGAGAGGCAGGGAGTTCGTACTCATGCCGAAGGTGCCGCGCCAAAATGATCCAGCACCATCACTTCGCTGCGGCCCGGGTGATAGCCACCCTGCAGGCCGCGTGCGACATAGTCGATCGCCGCTTCGCAGGCATTGGCCAGCGACAGTCCGCAGCACAGCTGCGCCGCGATGGCCGAGGCCAGCGTGCAGCCGGTGCCGTGGGCATCCACCGGCAGGCGGGCATGGCTGAATTCCTCGCGGCTGACACCGTCGAAGTAACGATCAACGACGCGATTGCCTTCCAGTAGATGGCCGCCTTTGAGCAGTACTGCGCCAGCGCCCATCTCGATCAATGCGGCAGCTGCATCTTCGGCTTCGTCGCCATTGCTGATGCTGCGCCCGAGCAGGAGTTCTGCTTCGGGTGTGTTGGGTGTCAGCAGCGTAGCCAGCGGCAGCAGGCGTTCGCGCATCGCGCGCAGGGCGCTGTCCTCAAGCAGTTTGGCGCCGCTGGTGGCGACCATCACCGGATCGAGCACGATATGGGTGGGGCATCGCTGCTCCAATACATCGGCAACCAGGTGGATCACGTCGGCGTTGGCGAGCATGCCCAGCTTGACCGCATGGATGTCGAAATCGTCGAAGCAGGCATCCAGCTGCGCCTGCAGGAATGGCAGCGGTGGCACGTGCACGGCAGTAACGCCGCGGGTGTGCTGCGCAGTGAGGGCGGCGATCGCCGACAGGCCGTGCACGCGGTGGGCGGCAAAGGCCTTGAGGTCGGCTTGGATGCCGGCACCGCCGCCGGAGTCGGAGCCGGCGATGGTGAGGGCGGAAACGGGCGTGGAAGGACTCATGCGTCGATTGTGCAGGGTTTGCCCGTCGCCTGCCTCAGGCGTGGCGGCGCGTTACCCATTGCCGGTACAGCACGTAGCCCAGGCCAGTAAGTCCGGTCAGTACAGCGGGGACTAGCAGCGCGTCGTACTGCCAGCGCGCGAACAGCCAGGCGCCGAGGATGCCGCCCGCCAGGAAGCCGCTGATGATCAGGCCGCTCAGGGTCAGTCGGTGCATCGGCACTGGCAGGCCGCGCAGCAGGTGGCCCAGGCCGATACCCAGGTCGGTGAACATGCCACTCAGGTGGGTGGTGCGAACGACGGCGCCACTGAAGGTGGTGACCATCGCGTTCTGCAGCCCGCAGGCCATGGCGGCAGCCAGTGCGCCCCAGATCTGCTGCTGTTTGAACAGCGGGATGGCCAGCAGCAACAAGGCCGATTCCAGCGCCAGTGCGATGCCGTAACGGCGGCCGAGCTGAAGGGTGCTGTCCTGGATGATCAGGCCGCTGAGCACTGCCCCAAGGGCAAAGGCGATCAACAGCCCCCACAGGTGCCCGACCGAGCGCCAGTCGGCATGCGCAAGGGCGATGCCGAGCTGGCTGGTGCTGCCGGTGAGGTGGCTGACGGCCTGGTGTTCAAACCCCAGGAAACCGACAACGTTGACGATGCCGGCCACGCAGGACAGCACGATGGCGCCAATCCAGACCCAGGTGGGCAGGCGAACCTTCATGCCGCCGCCGGATCAGGGCTTGGAAAGTGCGCCGTTGCGTTCGATGCTGGAGAACGTGCCGGCTTGTGGGTCGTACACCGCGCCCCAGAACTGCGCGCCGCCATCGCAGACGCGGATCGCCTCGCGGGCCGGGTTGATGTCGCTGTGGTCGGGCAGGGTAAAGGCGTTGATGTAGATCAGGCGCTTGCCGCTGGACTCGAAGCCCACGTACTGCCGGCCGGAGAGGGCCGGCTCGGCAATGCTGGGCTGCAGTTGTGCCAGCCGGCTCTCCAGCGCGTCGATATCGGCGCGGCTGGGTGCCCAATAGCCGGTGACTTCACCGGCGTGCTTGGCGGGGCTGTCGCGCGAGCAGGTGTCCAGCACCTGCGCGGCGACCACGGGGCGGGTGACGACCCAGGACTGTCCGGTCTTGACCGCCGTCGGCACGCTGCCGGGGCGCGTGTTCGACGGCGTGCAGGCTGCCAGCGTGAGTGTTGCTGCAGCCAGCAGGGACAGCGTGTGCAGATGTTTCACAGAACCTCCGAAGCATAATCGGCCAGACGCGAGCGTTCGCCCCGGCGCAGTGTGATGTGTGCACTGTGCGGCCAATTCTTGAAACGGTCCACCGCATAGGTAAGGCCGGAGGTGGTTTCGGTGAGGTAGGGCGTGTCGATCTGCTCGACGTTGCCCAGGCAGACGATCTTGGTGCCGGGGCCGGCGCGGGTGATCAGGGTCTTCATCTGCTTCGGGGTGAGGTTCTGTGCCTCGTCCAGGATCAGGTAGCGTGACAGGAAGGTGCGCCCGCGCATGAAGTTCATCGAGCGGATCTTGATGCGGCTGGCCAGCAGGTCATTGGTAGCTGCGCGGCCCCAGGCGCCGCCGTCCTGGTTGTGGGTGAGTACTTCCAGGTTGTCGGTGAGCGCGCCCATCCACGGCGTCATCTTTTCTTCTTCGGTGCCGGGCAGGAAGCCGATGTCCTCGCCGACGCTGACGGTGGCGCGGGTCATGATGATCTCGCGGTAACGCTGCGTGTCCATGGTCTGCGCCAGGCCGGCGGCCAGGGCGAGCAGGGTCTTGCCGGTGCCGGCGGTGCCGAGCAGGGTGACAAAGTCGATTTCCGGGTCCATCAGCGCATTGAGGGCAAAGTTCTGCTCGCGGTTGCGTGCGGTGATGCCCCACACCGAATGCGAGCCGTGGCGGAAGTCGTTGACCACGGACAAGGTGATGCGGCCATCGCCCTCGACCTTGCTGACCTTGAGCTCCACTTCGTCATCGCCGGCCAGGTAGGCGTACTGGTTGGGATGCCAGTCCTCGTCGTCGGCGGCCTGGATCTCGTAGCTGGTGCGGCCCTTGTCGCTCCAGCTGCGCAGGCTTTCGCTGTGCTTCTTCCAGAAGTCCTCCGGCAGCACGGTGGCGCCGGTGTAGAGCAGGCTGAAGTCGTCCAGCGCGCGATCGTTCTCGTAGTCCTCCGAATCGATGCCGGCGATGGCGGCCTTGATCCGCAGGTTGATGTCCTTGGAGATGAACACCACCGGTGTTTCCGGGTGCTCTTCCTTCAATGCCAGGATCGCGCCGAGGATGGCGTTGTCCGGGATCACCTTGCCAAAGCTCTTGCCGGCCTCGAAGTGGCTGGTCTGGAAGTAGAGGTTGCCGGCACTCTGCGCGCCGCGCAGCTGCAGGCCCTTGGGGCGTGCCAGCGGCACGCCGTTCTGCACGCTGCCGATGCCGGCTTCTTCGATCAGCTCATTGAGGAAGCGGCTCACCTGGCGGGCATTGCGGCTCGCTTCGGTGGTGCCCTTCTTGCCGTTGTCCAGCTCCTCGATCACCTGCATGGGCAGGTAGACATCATGTTCCTCGAATTTGAACAGCGCGGTCGGATCGTGCATCAGCACGTTGGTATCCAGTACGTAGATGCGCTTGCCTCGGGTCATCGTCTATTCCTGGTGGCGGGACAGGGTCACGCCATCGCACCTGCAGGGCAGGGCGATGACGTGGGTTGGAACGGGATGTGGGTCACTTGGTTTGAGCGGCCTTCAGTGCTTCAAGCACGGCATCGGCATGGCCGGCGACTTTGACCTTGCGCCATTCCTGCACGAGCTGGCTGTCAGGAGAGATCAGGAAGGTGCTGCGTTCGATGCCTCGCACCTGCTTGCCGTACATGTTCTTCATCTTGATCACGTCAAAGGCGCTGCATAGCGCTTCGTCGGCGTCACTGATCAGTGGGAACTTGAAACCCTGCTTGGCGCAGAAGTTGTCGTGCGACTTCACGGAGTCGCGGGAGATGCCGAACACCTGTGCACCGGCGCGCTTGAACCTGGGAAGCAGGGCATTGAAGTCCAGGCCTTCGGTGGTGCAGCCGGGGGTGCTGTCCTTCGGGTAGAAGTACAACACCAGCCACTGGCCGGCGAGTTCGCCGAGGCTACTGGTGGTGCCGCCGGACAGGGCCGGTGGCAGTGCTAGGGTGTTTCGGTCCAGGGTATCGCCGATGTTCATCAGATCCTTTCCGGAGCCTGGGGTAGTTCGATTGCAATTACATGAAACGCTGCGCGCCTGTGATGGGCGCGCGAATTTCAGAACTTCATCGGGTCCATGATCGCGTCCAGGTTGAGGTGGTCGCAGAACTCGAGGAAATCGTCGCGCAAGGCGGCGATGTGCATGTTGGAGGGTACGCCAATGGTGATCTGCGCAGAGAACATTTCCGCGCCGGTCTGCATGGCCTGGTAACGGGTGCTCTGCAGGTTCTCGATGGTGATGCCCTGGCGGTCGAAGAAATCGGCCAGCTGGAACAGGATGCCTGGCTTGTCGGCGGCAACGACTTCCACGATGTACGGCAGCAGGTTGGACTGCGCCTGCTTGGCGGCGGTGCGGTACCAGACCAGCTTCAGGTTCTCTTCGCGCTCTAGCCGGGTCAGCATGGCTTCGAGCTTGGCGACGGCATCCCAGGAACCGGTGGCCAGGGTGGTCACCGAGACATCGCGGCCTACCGTGGACAGGCGGGCATCGACCAGGTTGCAGCCGCTGTCGGCAATTCGACGGGTGACGGACAGCAGGGGGGACTCCGGATGCGTCGTATAGGCGTTGATCAGGAGGTGGTTTTCGGTCGGCAGCGGCCGCGGCGTGGTGTCGGTCAAGGTGGTTCCGGGTGCTAGATAAGTCTGAACAACACCGTTTGGGGGTCGTTCGCTGGTGTCCAGCATACTTGCCCGTGCTTTCGACCGGCAAGTAACATGCCTTCGGTCACGAACCCGCCGCTCGGCGGGCTTCTTTACCCCCACGAAGAGCGACTGACCCTTTGTCCATATCTGGTCTCATCACCGCGCTGGCGACGCCTTTCAAAGCTGACGGCGCACTCGATCCCGACGGCTGGCAGCGCCTGCTGGCGCAGCAGCTCAAGGGCGGCGTCCAGGGTGTGGTGGTAGCTGGCTCCACCGGCGAAGCCTCCACCCTGTCCGACGATGAATACGATGGCCTGCTGCGCAGCGCCGTTGCCGCCTTTGGCGGCAAGGTGCCGGTGCTGGCCGGGACCGGCCTGTCCGGCACCGCCAGGACGATTGCTCTGACCAAACGCGCGGCCGCCAATGGCGCGACCCATGCGCTGGTGGTTACACCGCCCTATGTGCGGCCCACCCAGGAAGGCCTGCGTCAGCATTACCTGGCCGTGGCCGAGCACGGTGGCCTGCCGGTGTTGTTGTACAACGTGCCCGGGCGCACTGGCTGCGACCTGCTGCCGGAGACCGTCGCCGAACTGGCCACGCATCCGAACATCATCGGCATCAAGGAGGCGGTGGGCGATACCACCCGCCTGAAGGCCCTGCTGGAGCTGCGCAGCGACAGCTTCGCCATCCTCAGTGGCGATGACGGCTCGGCAGCCCGTTCCATGTTGTCCGGCGCCGATGGCCTGATCTCGGTCGGCTCCAACGTGCTGCCGGGTGCGTACCGCACCCTGTGTGACCTGGCCCGCGCCGGTCAGCACGAGGCGGCCGAGGCCTGGGATGCCCGCCTTGAGCCGTACCACGATTTCTGCGGTGTCGAGTCCAACCCCATTCCGGTCAAGGCGCTGCTGCAGCGCATCGGCATCGGTGATGGGCTGCGCTTGCCGCTGCTCCCGCTTTCCGCGCAATACCACGCACATGCCGATCATCTGGCCGCTGACGTGGGTGCGTTGGAAGAACTATCCAGCCGCTGATCCGGCGGCCTTTGAACTCTGGAGATTCACCCATGCATCAAACCTCTACCGTTCGCGTGTTCTCGCTGGTGCTGCTGGGCGTGGTCACCGCCGTCGCCACCTCTGGCTGCTTCTTCAAGCGCGGTGCGCGCGGCGACTACGCGTTGGCACCGGAAGCACGCCCGCTGGAAGTGCCGCCGGATCTGAACCTGCCCAACACCTCCGGCTCGGCGCCGATCCCGGCACTGGCGTCGGCGGCCAAGCCGGCGGCTGCTTCGGCCGCTACCGTGGCCTCGTCGCAGAGCGGTTTTACCGTCAGCGGCAGCCGTGACGACGTGTTCGGCAAGGTCGGCGACGCGCTTGCCGGCGTCGAAGGCCTGACCATTGCCAGCCGTGCGCAGCTGCTGGGCAGCTACGATGTCGCCTACGAAGGCAGCAACTTCCTGGTGCGCGTGGTCGCAACCGACGCTGGCGCCTATGTGTCGGCGGTCGATCCGCGCGGCATGCCGGCCACTGACGCCGCTGCAACCAAGCTGATCGCAACGCTGAAGGCCAAGCTGGTCGGTTGATCGCTGGCGGGCAATAAAAAAGGGCGCCTGCGTAAGCGGGCGCCCTTTTCATTGGCTGGCTGTTGGGCTGGCTATGCGGCGGCTCAGCGTTCCAGCAGCTTCAGCTTGTCTGGCTTGCCGTCCCATTCGGCCGCATCGGCCGGCGGGTCCTTGCGGATGGTCAGCACCGGCCAGGCCTTGGCCAGCTCGGCGTTGAGCGCGACAAAACCTTCCTGGCCGGCGGGCACGTCATCTTCCGGGAAGATCGCGTTGACCGGGCATTCGGGCTCGCACAGCGTGCAGTCGATGCATTCATCAGGGTCGATCACGAGGAAGTTGGGGCCTTCGTGGAAGCAATCCACGGGGCAGACTTCGACGCAATCGGTGTGTTTGCACTTGATGCAGTTTTCGGTAACGACAAAAGGCATGGTGGGGTCCGGCTTTGAACCCTGCAATTCTAGATCAGGATGCAGGGGCTGGGCGGGGGCATTCTCATTGGCCAGGGCTGCAGGCGCAAGGAAACGTGCCGGAGCCAAGGCCCTGGGGCGCTGGCAGGTGTAAAAAGCAAAAAACCCCGCAGGGCGGGGCTTTTGCATTCGCAGACGGAGTTGGCGCTCCCTAGGGGACTCGAACCCCTGTTTTAGCCTTGAGAGGGCCACGTCCTAACCACTAGACGAAGGGAGCGTTTGGTCGCGTCTGGCGAGCGCGCTAGTATATGCATCTGGTTGCCGCTCGGCAATCCCGTAAACCCAACTGGAAGCGCCAACATCAATTCCATAGTTACAACGCCGTTCACCGTCCGCGTGATCCCGCGCGACCAGCACACCATCTCGCGCCGGGATATCAGTCCCAATGCGCTGCGGGTGCTCTACCGTCTGCGCGAATCCGGCTTCGGCGCCTATCTTGTTGGTGGCGCGGTGCGCGACCTGCTGGTAGGTGGACGCCCCAAGGATTTCGACGTGGCCACCGACGCCACGCCGGAGCAGGTCAAGCAGTTGTTTCGCAATTGCCGCCTGATTGGCCGCCGCTTCCGCCTCGCCCATGTGGTGTTCGGCCGCGAGATCATCGAAGTAGCCACGTTCCGCGCCAACAGCGATGACGGCAGCGGCGACCGCGAGGTCGAGAACGGCATGCTGGTCCGTGACAACGTCTACGGCACCATCGAGGACGATGCGGTCCGTCGCGACTTCACCTGCAACGCGCTGTATTACGCCATCGAGGATTTCTCGGTGCGTGACTACACCGGCGGCTTTGAAGATGTGCTGGAGCGCCGGATGAAGCTGATCGGCGATCCGGAGCAGCGCTACCGTGAAGACCCGGTGCGCATGCTGCGCGCGGTGCGGCTGGCGGCCAAGCTCAACTTCGAGATCGAAGCGGCTACCGCCGAGCCGATTCCGCGGCTGGCTTCCTTGCTGGGTGAGGCTGCGCCGGCCCGTCTGTTCGAAGAAGTGCTCAAACTGTTCCTGTCCGGGCATGGCGTGGCCAGCTTTGAAGGCCTGGAGCGCTACGGTCTGCTGGCTGTGCTGTTCCCGGAAAGCGCTGCGGCGCTGAAGAGCAACCGCACTGGCGCCTTGCGCCGCATCCTGATCGAAGGCCTGCGCAATACCGATGAACGGATCGCCAACGAGGAGCCGGTGTCGCCGGCCTTCCTGTTCGCGCTGCTGCTGTGGCCTGCCTTCTGCCGCGCGCTGATCGGCCTGCAGAAGCAGGGTCTGGCGCCAGAAGAAGCGCAACGCCGTGCCGCCGACCGAGTGACCCTGCATCAGCTGAGCACGATTGCCCTGCCGCGCCGCTTCTCGCTGCCGATGCAGGAAATCTGGTTGCTGCAGTCGCGTTTCAGTACCCGTCAGCGCAAGCGCGTGCTGCGCACCTTGAGCCATCCGCGCTTCCGCGCTGCGTTTGATTTCCTGGCCTTGCGCCAGGCTGCTTCCAGCGAGCACCAGGAAGACATCGCGTTCTGGCGCGAGGCCCAGACCGAGGCCGGGCACGCAGTGGGCGCCGGGCTGGATTCAGTGCATACCGATGGCGAGGCGGAGGAGGGCACGGCGCCGCGTCGTCGTCGCCGTCGTCGCCGTAGCGGCGGTGGCAGCGCGACCGCCGGCGAGTAATCAGCAATGGTTGTAGCGTGTATCGGGCTGGGTGCGAACCTTGGGGACGCGCCTGCCACCCTGCGTTCGGCGATCGATGTGCTGGCGCAGCTGCCGGGTGTGCAGCTGCTGGCCAGCTCGCGCCTGTATCGCACACCGGCCTGGGGCAACGAGGCGCAGCCGGATTTCATCAATGCCGCCGTTGCGCTGCAGACCGATCTGCCGGCGCCGCAGCTGCTGGAGCAGCTGCTGGCGATCGAGCAGCAGTTCGGGCGGGTGCGCGAGCCGGGCCAGCATTGGGGGCCGCGGCTGCTGGACCTGGACCTGCTGCTATACGGCGAGCAGGTGATCGACCTGCCGCAGCTGCAGGTGCCGCATCCCTTCCTGCACCAGCGCGGCTTCGCCCTGCTGCCCTTGGCCGAGGTGGCGCCAGACGCCCTGATTCCGGGCCATGGAACAGTGCGGGACGTATTGGTAGGCATCAATACCTGCGGTATCGACCCGATAGGGGGATAATGGTCGGCTCATAAGCCACCGTTATGACCACAACATGAGCACACACGCAGATAGCAAGCCCTGGACCGTCCCCGCATTGGCCGAGGCCAAGCGCAATGGCCAGAAGCTGGTCATGTTGACCGCTTACGACGCCGGCTTTGCCCGTGCCTTCGACGCCAATGGCGTTGACCTGATCCTGGTCGGCGATTCGCTGGGCATGGTGGTGCAGGGGCACGACTCGACGCTGCCGGTCAGCGTTGACGACATGGTCTACCACACCCGCGCGGTAGCGGGCGTAATGGAGCGCGCGCTGCTGGTCTCGGACCTGCCGTTCGGCGCAGACGCCACTGCGGAGCGCGCGCTGGATGCTTCGCTCAAGCTGCTGCAGGCCGGCGCGGAGATGGTCAAGATCGAAGGTGCTGGCTTCAAGCTGGACATCATCCGTCACCTGGTCGAGCGTGAAATCCCGGTCTGCTCGCATCTGGGCCTGACCCCGCAGTCGGTATTGCGTCTGGGCGGTTACCGCGTGCAGGGCCGTGGTGATGCTGCCAAACAGCTGCTCGACGATGCCAAGGCCGTGGTCGAAGCCGGTGCCAGCCTGCTGGTGCTGGAATGCGTGCCGACCCCGATTGCCGGCCGCGTCACCGCCGAAATCACGATTCCCACCATCGGTATTGGCGCCGGTCCCGATTGCGACGGACAGGTGCTGGTGCTGCATGACTTCCTCGGTCTGGACAGCGGTCACCGGCGTCCCAAGTTCGTCAAGGATTTCCTTGCCGAAGGCGGCTCGGTGGCCGGTGCGGTCCGTGCCTATGCCGACGCCGTGCGCGCTGGCATCTTCCCCGACGCAGAACACGCTTACGCATCATGATCGAAACCGTTACCGAACTTTCCCGGCTGCGCGCCATTGTCAGCGGCTGGAAGCGCGAGGGCCTGCGCGTTGCGCTGGTGCCGACCATGGGCAATCTGCACGCTGGCCACTACTCGTTGGTGAAGCTGGCGCGTGAGCACGCTGACCGGGTGGTCTCCAGTGTCTTCGTCAACCCGACCCAGTTCGGCCCGAACGAGGATTTCACCCGCTACCCGCGCACGCCCGAGGCCGACACCAGTGGCCTGGAGCAGGCTGGTTGTGACGTGCTCTGGCTGCCCACGGTCGAATCCATGTACCCGTTTGGCGTGGACCTGGCTGCCAAGGTCCATGTGCCGGGCGTGAGCTCGCTGCTGGAAGGCGCGCACCGTCCGGGTCACTTCGACGGCGTGTGCACGGTGGTCAGCCGCCTGTTCAACCAGGTGCAGCCGGATGTGGCGGCATTCGGGCGCAAGGACTACCAGCAGCTGGCGGTGATCCAGCAGATGGTGGTGGACCTGGCGTTCCCGATCCAGATCGTCGGTGGCGAGATCGTGCGCGAGGCCGATGGCCTGGCGATGAGCTCGCGCAACCAGTACCTGACGCCCGATGTCCGGCCGCAGGCCACGGTGATCCGCAAGGTGCTGCTGGCCGCGCGCGATGCCTACCTGGGCGGCGCCGAGCGTGCCGTGGTGGAGCAGCAGGCCGCAGCACAGCTTCAGGCTGCCGGCTATCTGGTGGATTACGCGGTGGTGCGCATGCCCGACCTGAGCGAGCCGGGCACCAGCCATGAGGGCGCACGGGTGGCGCTGGTGGCGGCCAAGCTGGGCACGACCCGCCTGATCGACAATATCGAGTTCTGAACAGTGCACTCGGCGGACTTGAGCTGTCCGCCGGTAGACTCCTGAATGACAGCCAATGGCGCCCTTGTGGCGCCATTGCTGTATCCGGGCAAACCCCATGGGAAAGGTCATGTTGCGGTGCGGGCAAGGGCGCGCGCCGGTGCTAGACTGCGCCCTTTCTCACGCAGTTTCGGCATTGTCATGCAACTCTCCCTGCTCAAGACCAAGATTCACCGCGCCACCGTCACCCATTCGGAGCTGAACTACGAAGGCTCCATCGCGATCGACGACAACCTGCTGCAGGCCACCGGCATCCGCGAGTTCGAACAGGTGCACATCTGGGACGTGACCAACGGTGCCCGTTTCACCACCTACGCCCTGCGCGCGGAAGCCGGCAGCGGCGTGATCTCACTCAACGGCGGCGCAGCGCGCCACGTGCAGGTGGGCGACATCATCATCATCGCCGCCTTCGCCGGCATGAGCGAAGAAGAAGCCAGCACGTTCAAGCCCAAGCTGGTCTACGTTGACGGCGACAACCGCATTTCCCACACCAACGACAGCATCCCCACACAGGCCGCATGATCACCAACAACGGATTCGACGTATTGCACGCCCACGCCCAGCGTCTGCAGGGCACCGGCATTCCCTCGCTGATGGCAGCAGAGCCTGACCGGGTGCAGCGCCTGGCGCTGAAAGTCGGTCCGTTGTATGTGAACTTCGCGCGGCAGAAATACGACCGCGCGGCCTTGGATGCCCTGCTGGAACTGGCCGCCGCGCGTGATGTCGCCGGCGGCTTCCAGCGTCTGTTCGCTGGCCAGAAGATCAACCACACCGAAGATCGCGCGGTGCTGCACAGCGCGCTGCGCGGCGACGCCAGCGATGCGCCGGTTGCCGTGGCCGCACGTGCGGAAGCGGTGGCGGTGCAGGCGCAGATGGGTGGCTTGATCAAGGCGCTGGAAGCCAGCAACGTCACCGATATCGTCAGTGTCGGCATCGGCGGTTCGGATCTGGGCCCGCGCCTGGTTGCTGACGCGCTGCGTCCGGCGTCTGGCGCGCGTTTCCGCGTGCATTTCGTTTCCAATGTCGACGGCGCGGCAATGCAGCGCACCCTGGCGACGCTGGACCCGGCGACCACTGCGGGCATCCTGATCTCCAAGACCTTCGGTACCCAGGAAACCCTGCTCAACGGCCGCATCCTCTGCGACTGGCTGGGCGGCAGCGAGCGTCTGTACGCCGTCAGTGCCAACCCCGAGCGCGCCGCCAAGGCCTTCGACATCGCCGCCGAGCGCGTGCTGCCGATGTGGGATTGGGTGGGCGGCCGTTACTCGCTGTGGTCAGCGGTGGGCTTCCCGATTGCCCTGGCAATCGGTTTCGAGCGCTTCGGGCAGTTGCTCGAAGGCGCGGCGCAGATGGATGCGCACGCGGCCACTGCACCATTGGCGAGCAATCTGCCGGTGCTGCATGCACTGACGGATATCTGGAACCGCAACGTGCTGGGCTACGCCACTCACGCTGTGATGACCTATGACCAGCGCATGGCGCTGTTGCCGGCCTATCTGCAGCAGTTGGTGATGGAAAGCCTGGGCAAGCGGGTCAAGCGCGACGGCAGCCCGGTCGATGGCGACACCGTCTCGGTGTGGTGGGGCGGTGCTGGCACCGACGTGCAGCACAGCTTCTTCCAGGCATTGCATCAGGGCACCAGCATCGTGCCGGCCGATTTCATCGGCTGCGTGCACAACGACGATCCCTACGAAATCAACCATCAGGCCCTGCTGGCCAACCTGCTGGCGCAGACCGAAGCGCTGGCCAATGGCCAGGACAGCGAAGACCCGCACCGCCAGTATCCGGGCGGTCGCCCGAGCACGATGATCCTGCTGGATGCGTTGACCCCGCAGTCGCTGGGCGCGTTGATCGCCATGTACGAACACGCGGTCTACGTGCAGTCCTTGATCTGGGACATCAATGCCTTCGACCAGTTTGGCGTTGAACTGGGCAAGCAACTGGCCAGCCAGTTGTTGCCGGCCGTGCAGGGCGAAGCGGTGGAAATTGCAGACCCGATGACCCGGGAGCTGTTGATGCGCCTGCGCTGATAGCAGATTGTTATTTGCAAAAAAACAAGCCGCGCAGAGATGCGCGGCTTTTGCTTTGCTCCCTCCCTTTGCCGAAGGCAAGGGGAGGGCTGGGGAGGGGCAAGCTCTTCGCGCTACGGGTGAAGGCCCCTGCCGAGCATGGCTCGGCACTACAGGAAGCAGGTTCAGCGGTTCGGGTCACGTTCCGGGCTGGGTCGTTTGGTCAGCTTGCGCTGCAGTGAGCGGCGATGCATGCCCAGCAGACGCGCCGCTGCGGACACATTGCCGCCGGTTTCGTGCAGCGCCTGCTGGATGTGTTCCCACTGCAGGCGGCTGATCGGCGTCATCGCATCTGGCGGCTCAACATCCTCCGGCTCTTCGCCGCCCTCGTCCTCCTCGCCAAGTGCGCGCAGGATCATCTGCACCGTTGCCGGCTTCGGCGCCGGCTTCGGCAGGTAGTCATCCGCGCCGAGCTTGATCGCTTCCACCGCGGTGGCGATGGAGGCATAGCCAGTAACCAGCAGGATGCGCATGTCCTGGCGCAACTCGCGCAGCGGCTGGATCAGATTCAAGCCGGACTCGCTGCCCAGCTTCAGGTCGATCAGTGCGAACGCTGGCGGCGTCTGCGTGGCCAGCTGCATGGCGCTGGAGATGTCGGTGGCGGTGATGGCTTCGATGCCACGGCGGGCCAGGGTGCGCTGCAGGGTGCGCAGGTAGAGCGGGTCGTCATCGACCAGCAGGCCGTGGGTGGCAGCAGCATTCATGGACTTACCTCGATGTTGTTCAACGGCAGGCGAAAGCCGACGCGTGCACCCTGGCCTTCGGCCGGGCGCATCCACAGTTCGCCGTGCAGACGCTCAATGGTGGCATGCGACAGTGCCAGGCCGACACCCATGCCATTGCTTTTGCCGCTGTTGAACAAGGTGCCGGGTAGGGCCGCGTCATTGGCGTTGAAGCCGGGTCCGTAATCGCGGACCTCGCCGTAAAGCTGGCCCTCATGGATGCGGAGATCCAGGTCGATCTGTGCACGCCCGGCATGCTCGCCCGCGTCGGCGGCATTGTTCAGCAGTACCTGCAGCAGATGACCGATGCCGGGGTCCAGCTTCAGCTGCAGCGGCGCATCGGGGTTGCGTCGCAACTGGATGGTCGGGCGCACCAGTCGCCATTGCTCCAGCACGCTGGCGATGGATACCGGTGCGCGGCTGCCTGCGCCTTGGGCGGGGGCGGCCAGCGCCAGTACCTTCTCCCGGCATTGCACCAGCAGCTCGCGTAGGGTTTCCAGGTCATCGCGCATTTCCGGGGTGGCGGCGCCCTGCTCGACGATGTCGTCGGTCAGCAGGGTCATGGTCGCCAACGGCGTGTTGAGCTCATGGGCAACGGATGCGGCATGGGTGGCCAAGGCGACAATGCCTTCATTGCGGACGAAGCGTTCGCGCAGCATCGCCAGCTGGTTCTCACGCTCGCGCAGCGCAGCCGCCAGGCGGGTCGAGAACACCAGCACCACCACGCTGGACAGCAGGAAGTTGGCCGCCGCGCCCCACAGGTGCAGGCTCATCGTGTCGAAGTAGCCGCCCTTCAACGGCAGCCCGAACACGGCGCTCAGTGCGTAGCCTGCCACGCAGGCAGCGGCGACGGCATGGGTCCAGCGTAGCGGCAGGGCAAGCGCGGCCAGCGCGATCAGGATCAGGAACAGCGAGCCGAACGGGTTGGCGATGCCGCCGCTCCAACCCACCATCCAGGTCAGCACCGTGACGTCGACCAGGATATGGCCGAAGGCGGTAACCGGTGCCGGGTCGGTGTCATGCACGCGCAGCTGCACGTACAGGTTGAACAAGGCCAGCACGGCGACGCCGGCCCACAACGGCTCCTGCGGCAGTTCAAGGCCCAACAGCCAAGTGGCGACCAGAATGGTGGCGGCCTGGCCGGCGGTGGCCAGCCAGCGCAGGCTGCACAGGGTGCGCAGAAAAGAGGTATCTCGGGTTTCCATGCTGCAATCGTATGCTGTCGCGATGGTTGCCATGCAATCCAAGGTTCATGCCGCACGGGTGGCTGGCGCGCTAAAATGGGCCATGCATGACGCCGTGACCCGCCCAACACCGCCCACCGACGCTACCGCGTGGCCCCGCCGCATCACCCAGTCCGTCGCCATCGGCGGCGTCAAGGTGGGCGGAGGCAATCCCGTGGTCGTGCAGTCGATGACCAATACCGATACCGCCGATGTGGCTGCCAGCGTCAAGCAGGTGGCCGAGCTCTGGCGTGCGGGCTCGGAGATGGTGCGACTGACCGTCAATAATCCCGAATCGGCCGCGGCCATTCCGCGCATCGTCGAGAAACTGGCGATGATGGGCATCGATGTGCCGCTGATCGGCGACTTCCATTACAACGGCCATCAACTGCTGACCGGCGAACCGGCCTGCGCCGAGGCACTGGCCAAGTACCGCATCAATCCGGGCAACGTCGGCTTCGGCAAGAAGAAAGACACCCAGTTCGCGCAGCTGATCGAATTCGCCATCAAGTACAACAAGCCGGTGCGCATCGGCGCCAACTGGGGCTCGTTGGACCAGGCGCTCGCCGCCAAGCTGATGGACGAGAACAGCCAGCGTGCGCAGCCGTGGGATGCCGGCCGCGTGCTGCGCGAGGCCTTGATCCGTTCGGCGCTGGATTCGGCCGAGACCGCAGTTGACCTGGGTTTGCCGCGCGATCGCATCGTGCTCTCGGCCAAGGTTAGTGGCGTGCAGGAACTCATCGCCGTGTACCGCGATCTGGCGCAGCGTTCGGACTTTGCCCTGCATCTTGGCCTGACCGAGGCTGGCATCGGCAGCAAGGGCATCGTCGCTTCGTCGGCGGCGCTGGCGGTGCTGATGCAGGAAGGTATCGGCGACACCATCCGTATCTCGTTGACGCCCGAGCCGGGCCAATCGCGCACGCAGGAAGTCATCGTTGCCCAGGAGTTGCTGCAGACCACCGGTCAGCGCGCTTTCACGCCGCTGGTCACTGCCTGCCCGGGCTGTGGCCGTACCACCTCCGAGTTCTTCCAGGAGCTGGCCAAGGTGGTGCAGAACCATGTGCGTGAAAAGATGCCGGTGTGGCGTGTCAGCCATCCCGGTGCGGAGAACATGACGCTTGCGGTGATGGGCTGCATCGTCAATGGCCCCGGCGAGTCGCGTCACGCCAACATCGGCATTTCCCTGCCGGGTACCGGCGAAACCCCGGCCGCGCCGGTGTTCGTCGACGGCGAAAAGAAGATCACCCTGCGTGGTGAAAACATCGCCCATGAGTTCGTCGCGCTGATCGATGACTATGTCGAGACCCGGTATGCCCGAAGCTCCGGTTGATTCCCGGAGCGAAGCTGCCGGTCTGCGCCGTTGGCTCGCCCACAATGCGTGGCGACTGGTGGTGTTGTTCATCGGCGTACTGCTGCCGCTGGCGGGCTTCGTGGCCCTGGCCGATGAGATCCACGAAGCCGAAGCTTTCCACTTCGACGCAGCCCTGCTGCTGCGCATGCATGCCATCGCCTCGCCTGGTCTCAACGGCTTCTTCGTGCTGATGTCCAAGCTTGGCTATCAGTGGGGCGTCATCCCCTTGGATATCGTGATCGTGGTGGTGTTGCTGCTGTGGCGACGCTGG
>QFOV01000058.1 GCA_003248565.1 Stenotrophomonas sp. | reverse complement strand
CAGCGAATCGTCCACGTTGTTGCGCAGGATCTGGTGGCGCACGCCGGCCTGCACGCTGAAACGTTCGCTCAGCGCATGGTCGGCCTGCAGGAACAGGCCGGTGGTGTCCACGCGCACATCCGGGCCCATGGCGTACTGTGCAGTCGGCACGTAGTTCAGGCCATTGCTGGCGATGAAGCGGTTGATGTCGTACATCTGGCCGCGCTGGCTGTCCTCTTCGCGCTCATGGTCCACGCCATAGGACAGCTGCAGGCTGCGCCCGCCGATATCGAAACCCTTGTGCAGGGCGCTGCGCAGGCCCCAGACGTCGATGTCGGTATTGGACTGCATGGCCACATAGGCATAGCCACCCGGCAGCGCCGGATGCACCAGCGTCGATACCGACGGGAACCAGCGGCCCTGTTCATTGCGGTAATAGGCTTCCACGCTCAGCTCCTGGCCGCCGAACAAGTCGCGGTTGCGGTACTGCGCATTGACGCCCTGGTGGCGGGTGCGCGGCTGTGCGTTCAACTGCAGGCCATCGACGGCGTTGTGGCTGGGCTGGTAGGCGGGATTGAACAGCACCGCCAGGCGCGGGCCGTAATCCGGGCCGTAGTCGCTGTCCTGCTGGTCGTCATACCAACGCACGCCCACGCTGAGCTGCTGGGCCGGGCTAAGCGCCCACTCCAGGCGCGCGTTGAGTTCCTTGGTCTCGGTGTCCTGGCGGTCGGTCTGCGCGATCTCCGGGCCGATGCGGCGGCCATGCGCGTCCAGCGATGCACCCTGGCGGCCATAGGCGATACCGAAGGCACCGCTGAAGGTGTCACCACGCACGGTCATGGTCTGCGCGGCGTTCCAGGCCAGGTTGTCGCTGGATACATCCGAGGGCGTGCGCAGGCCGAGCTGGCTGGCCAGCTGCACCGGCACATCACCCGGCTGCAGGGTGATGATGTTGATGATGCCGCCGCTGGCACCGGCGCCGTACAGCGCGGTGGCACCGGAGATCACCTCGATGCGCTCGATCATCGTCGGCGAGATGCTGTTGAGCTGGCGCGAGCCGTCACGTGCGCCGGTCAGCGGCACACCATCGATCATCACCTGCACGCTGCGGCCACGCATGGTCATGCCGTAGTTGCTGGTGGTGCCGCTGGCCGGGGCCAGTGACGGCACCAGCTGGCCGAGGATGTCGGCGGTGCTGCGACCGGCAGCAGTCTGCTGGGCGATCTGCTCACGCTCGATGGCGTACACGGTGCCGGCGATCTCGGCCACGCTGCGTGCGCCGCGGACAGCGGTGACGCTGACGGCATCCAGCTGGCGGGTGCCGCTGGTGGTGTTGGCCTGTGCTGCCAGCTGGCCACTGATGGCCAGGCTCAGCAGGGCGAGCGGAAGCGTTGCTGCGGTATGCCGCATGGTGTCCTCGGAACGTATCAGGGAGAAGAAGGAGAGGGCGCGAAGCGGCGCAGCAGCGGCCGGCACAACAGCAACCCAAGCGCGGAGACGATCGCCAGCGCCACGTAATAAGCGGGGTAACCCAGGCCCTTGGCGAGGAAGCCGGACAAGGCACCACCGATGAAATAGATCAGCAGTTCGAAGCACACCAGCAGGGTGAAGTCGGTGCCGGCCTGCTCGCGCGAGCTGATCCGCATGAACAAGGCATACAGGCTGGTCATGGCGACATAGCGCAGGGCCAGCAGGGCGATCACCAGCGCGCCCAGCCCAAACTGCGATGAGGCAAGCACACCGCTGTACAGCAAGGCGGCCAGCAGCACATACAGCAGCGTGCGCCACCAACCGGCGTGCATCAGCAGCTGTTCGGCGCTGCGCTGCTTGAGCAGCCAGGCCGCGCCCACCGCAGCCAACATGCCTACGCCAGCACCGCCCACCGAGATCAGCAGGCCGATCTCGGTCAGGCTCCACTTCTGGTCGACCAGCAGCGGATTGACCATCGCCATCGCCGGTGCTTCCACCATGCGATACAGGACGATCAGCAGCAGCGCCCAGCGCAGCTCGGGCCTGCGCAGCGCACGCAGCACGCTCGGCCGCTGGCTGGCCGCCGGCCGTGGCACCTCGTTGATCTGCTGCACGGCGAACAGGGTCAAGGCACTCATCGCCGCCAGACTCAGCAGGGCCACGTTCCAGCCGCGGGTTTCGTACAGCCACAGCACGCCTGCACCGCCGACCATGCTGCCCAGCGCCACGCCCACGCTCTGCGCCATGCTGCCGAGGCGGTGCTCGGCCGGTGCCAATGCTTCCACCGTATAGCCATCGATGGCGATGTCCTGGGTGGCGGCAATGGTGGAGATCCACATGCCGACCAGCACGAACACGGTCAGGCCATGGTCCAGACCGGTGAGGGCCAACACCAGGATGCCGACCAGCAACAGCAACTGGGTCAGCCACAACCAGCTGCGGCGACGGCCCAGGGCCGGCAGATGCCAACGGTCCACCAGCGGCGCCCACAGGAACTTGAATGCCCACGGCAGGTACAGCAGCGACAACATGCCGATCCAACGCAGGTCTACGCCCTGGCTGCGCAGGATGGCGGGTACCGCCACGTTGTAGAAATACAGCGGCAGCGCATGGGCCATGTACAGCACCACGATGACGCCCAGGCCGAAACGCGAGGCCGCGCCGTGCTCAGTACGCATCTGTGTGCTCCAGCTGTTGGCCGACCCAGCGCATGCCGTCGGCGTCGTCAGTGGTGACGTAGTAGGGCACGCCCCAGGCTGCATGCAGGGCCGGCGTATCCAGCCGCTGCTGCTCGGCGGCGCTGCTGGCGATGCGCACCAGGCCCTTGCAGTAAACGCGGAAGGCCGGCTTGTGCTGCTTGTACCAGACCGCCTGGATGGCGCGGTAATCCTCACTGAAACTGGCACCGGGCACGGTGCTGGCGATGAAGTAGAACGGTGTGGCGGCCACGATCAAGGCTTCCACGCGCTGCAGCCAGTGGCGGATCTCATCCGCGCTGACCGCATCGTGGAACACGGCGCGGACCACGGCCGCCTGCTTGATCGTCAAACCCATTGCCACTGACCTTCACTGAATACGGGGCAGGGCCGTCCATACGCGGCCCCTCAAATAAGAATAGTTATCAATACCATTGAAAGTTTAGGCGCCGCGAAGGAAAATTTAGGCAGGACCACATTCCGGGATGCCCTGCATGCAGGTTTTCACCTGCGCCGAACTGATGACCGCAGCCCACGCGCTGGGCGGGCAGGTTGATTTCAATGCCGGCATGGCCGACGCCACGCCGGTGCTGGCCGGCTGGCAGCAGGTGCACGCGCTGGACGATGGCGTGTCGCTCTACTTGAGCCGTAGCCGCGACATGGTGGGCGGCTGCAGCCACAACCGCCTGGCAGCGGGCATCACCGCCGGTTTCCTGGTGGATGGCGAAGCCGACGTTGCCATCGGCACGCATCGCTTGCGGCTGGAGGGCAACCATCGACGCATGCCGACCATGCTGGTCCACCTGCGTGAGGAAGACAGCTTCCAGCGGCATTGGCAGGCTGGACGACAGGAAGGCAAGGTCAGCCTGCACCTCAGCGATGACTGGTTGCAGCGGCAGTTGCAGGCCGATTCCCGTGGCAGTGCCCGATTGGCACGCGTTTGTAATGGCCATGCCGACAACCATGCATGGCGGCCGCCGGCGCCGTTGTTGCAGCGGGCGACGCAACTGCTGGAGAACAAGACCGGTTCGCTGCCATTGCTGCGCCGCCTGCAGCAGGAGAGCTTTGCCTTGGAACTGGCAGCGGACGTGCTGCAGACACTGGCCAGCGAGGGCAGCGAGAAGCCTTTGGGTGCGCGCCTGCAGCGCTGCGTCACCCGCCTGCAGCAGTGGTTGCAAAGTGGAGAGGCCGACACACTGAGCATCGCGCAGATGGCGCGCCAGCTCGGCACCAATGCGGTGGACCTGCAGCGTGGCTTCCAGCATTGCCATGGCCAGAGCATCGCCAACTACCAGCGCGAGCTGCGGCTGGAACGCGCCCGCCAGGCACTCCTGCGCCAGCGCGTTCCCGTCGATGTGGCCGCCACCATCGCCGGCTACGCGCACACCAGCAGCTTCAGCGCCGCGTTCAAGCGCCACTACGGCACATCACCCTCGCAGCTGAAGTAGCCAACACAGTGTTGTAGACGCTGCGGCGGTTGTGGGAGCGGCGTAAGCCGCGAGGCCACCAAACCAAAACGCCTGCACGGTCCGCGCATCCAATGATGCCTGCTGGCAGCGAACGAACTGATCAGCAAACGCGCAGAACGTGATCATTGCGCCGAACGTCCTGATAAACAGCGTGACTCAAAGCCACCACACCGCGCGACGCAGCAGTCGCATGTTGCATGCAGAGATCACACACACACTTCGTGCACGCCTAGCAGCCGACTACGATGCCAATTCATACCGATGAATTGGCAAATCGAAGACATCGTTGCATGGTCATAAGTGCAGAAGCGAACGCCTGTTCACCCGCGTATTTTCACCTCGTATCTGCATAGATGACTGCGCACATCACGCGTTGGTCCATCAAATTCAACGGCATTCCTTGAGCTTGCTGAATTCAAGCCACAGCGGTGCTCATTCAAATACCTTCACAGTTCATTTATCTGTGCAAACGTCAGCTGAAAGCGCATCACGCTGCTCTGCAAAAACGTAGCTATATTCGAGATCCCCCAAACGTAGGAGGAAGTGGAATGTTCATGACCAAGCAGAAAATGGTGATGGCGCGTACGCTCGGCGTAGCAGTCGTCGTCATGAGCCTGGCGTCCTGTGCAACCTATAAAGAAGAGTTCGCAGGGATCAACTCACGCCTCGACCAACTCGACACGAGGGTGCAGGGCGCGGCACAGAGCGCCGAGTCAGCCAACCAGTCCGCACAGCAGGCCAACCAACGGCTGGATCAAATTGAAGGTCGCGTCCAGCAACTCGAAAATGCACCACGCCGTACACCGCGCGGCTGATCGCTCCATCCGATTCATGATGAATATCTGAATTCAGGATCCGGTGGCCTTGACCGGCCACTGGCTTCCTCCCCTCGATCAGTCTTCATTGCAAGGAACCGCCCCATCCGTACGCATACCTACCCTGTAATCCTCGCCGCCCTTGGCGTGCTGGCGTTCGCGAGCATCGACGTGGCCAGCGCCAAGGACGCCACCGTGCAGCAAACGGCAACTGCCGTCGATCAGCTCCCGCCAGATCAAAAGGTGTCCGACACGGTGATTGAACTTGCCGGTTGGGTTGTCGCAAGCAAGGACAACCAGGGCTATCCGTTCGCGATCATGGACAAGGCCGCTGCACAGATCCTGGTGTTCAGTGGCGACGGCCGACTGCGCGGCGCCACGCCCGGACTGTTTGGCTCGGCAACCGGCGATCACGTAGCCCCCGGCGTCGCCGGCCTCGCGCTGCGCGAGATTCCGGGCCGCGACCGCACCACGCCTGCGGGTCGTTTCATCGGCGGCTTCGGCCCCTCGCTCGATGCGGGCCGCGTGCTGTGGGTGGACTACGATTCCGCAGTCTCCATCCATCCCACCGCTACCGGCGTACCTGCCGAGCGCCGCGCAGAGCGCCTGGCATCGCCAACGCCGGACGACAACCGCGTCACCCACGGCTGCATCAACATCGCGCCGGACTTCTACGAACAGATCGTCAGCCCGACATTCGAGCGCGGCGGCCTGTTCTACATCCTGCCGGACAAGGACAGCCTGGAAGCGACCTTCCCGGAGTTCGCAAAAAGCCGCGCCGCCGGGAATGACAGCGAAGGCAAACACGCAGGGCGCTGAAGAAGGTGCCCTGCCTGCACATCCGCATCAGCAGCGAGAGGCTTCTTCTTTTGTAGGAGCGGCGTAAGCCGCGAAGCAAGCACCGCCTACCGACCTACCAATGCAACTGAATCAATCCACAGTCCTATCAACAAAACCGCGCGTATAAGGCAACACCTCCAAACTACGCCGATCCACCTGCGCCAACACTTCACCGAAACCAAACGCAGGCTCCCAACCCAATGCCCGCCGGATAGCGGCATTGTCGTAAACCCGATCAATGACTGATGGTAGTGGCCAACCACGCCGCTCATGCTCGGCAACCAGCTCCGGGCAACGCAGACGCAGCACTTCAACTGCATCACGCCCCAATTGCTCAAGGTCTTCGCGCTGGAACGGCGTAGATCCGCTGACGACGAAACGACGGAAGGAACCCGCCGGCAACGCCAACGCCGCCACATGCGCATCAGCAACATCGCGCACATCAATGCCGCGGTGCAGGCGCAGCACCGACATCTGATCTGCAGGCTGCGGGAAACAGCGCGACATGCGGATGACGCTACGTGTCAGCCCCGCACCGGACCAATCGGCCAGGATCTGCTCGGCTTCCAGCTTGGTGCGGTGATACACCGTCTTGGGCTGCGGCATCACAGATTCGTCGATCCACGTACAACCCTGCTCGGCGACAGCATCGCCATACAGTGCGGTGGTACTGGTGTAGACCACCTGCTTCACACCTGCCTGCTGCGCAGCTTCCAGCAACTGCTGCACACCCGCCACATTGACCCGCTCGAACTCGCGATCAGATACCAGGCCGACATGCGGCGCATGGTACGAAGCGGTGTGGAAGACCACATCCACACCCTGCAATGCCGAATGCAGCAAGCGGCCATCGGTGAAGTCACCAACAAGCGACGAGCAGGAAAAAGGGGAGCGGTCGAGGCCAACGACCTCATGGTTTGCGGCAACCGCGTTGTAGATTGCGCGGCCAATCCGGCCTGAACTACCGGTGATAAGAGCTTTCACGAAAAAGTGCGTCTGGCGCCCGGGATCTGCCGGGATGGAGGCATGATAGATCCCTTGCTACGTCCAAGGCTACGCGAGGGGCGCGCCGTTGTTGACCGAAGGCCACCATCGACCCAAAGCGGACATCTGCACGTCTGCACAGAGCCTGCCGTTGGGTCCGGTAGTGGGTTCGCTTGTTGGCCGAACACTGCCGGCTTAAGATCGGGCAGTATCAGCAGGGGCGCGTTGCATAGGGCGCGCTGTGGATCACTGATATAGGCGGATCCACAGGTCCAACAATTAGCGCCTAGGGAATTGTATGAAAAAAATCGGTATCCGTTGGCTGATGCTATTTCTCGCAATTCCTTCAGCTGTGTTGGCCAGGGGGTCGATTGACTTCTGTGCGCTTTCAGAATTAAAAGAACCAGCCAATAACGCTATAACGACGTTTGTATTTATCGATGCGTTCCCACACGGCCAAGATGCTACATCCACCACCTGTCCCCGACAGCGACTCTCGGTAAACTTCGCCATCGGCAATGATGCCCGAGCACAGAACTTCTACACGGTCTTATTTCGCAGACCGGCCAAGCTGTCTGGACTGCGCGAGATTCAAGCAACTGTTGACTACTCCTCCGGTAGTATCGTCGTCAAGCGAGTACATAAGTACAGAGAGCTAACCGAGCAAGAAGCAGAATTTCTTAGCCCGAAGTTTTCACGACAGGAAGATTCGATCATTCAGAAGGCCCTGGACGATGCCGCGCATGCTGCTGACTCGGCCGCCAACAGGTGATCGCCCAACTATTGGTTCAAGCCAAAGCTGCGTCGCGCATCGGTTGAATTCCGAATTTGAACGTCCGTTCTTGGCCACAAGGCGTCACCTGACCCAAAGCAGACCTACGCTGTCTAGAAAGAAATGGGTGATTCAAGTTGAGTGGGCAGGGCAGGGGTCAATCCGGCTGCGGCTTTCCAGCTCTGGTCGCTTACTCGACGCTTTCCTGTCGTAGCTGTAGTGCAGCGTCCTGCTGCAGCTGATCGTTATCATTGACGGCTTCGGTAGTACTACGGGCAGGGCGTAATGAAGAGCGCATTGGTGATATTGCTGGGAATGGGGGTGGTGATGGCGGCAGCTGCGCAACTCAACGGCCCGCAGCGCTTGCGGGCTGCCCGCCAGGAGACATTCGAGCGGCTGAGGTTTCCGTCGCGCGATGGTGCTGCCTTCACCGGTGCCCAGGTACAGGTGGTGAAACAGGTGCACGGACGGTTCGACGGTATGCAGCAACCGGGGCCGCGCTGGATGGCGCAGGCCTCAGACGATGCATTCTGGTACTGCGTGGGGCCCGGGCCAAGTTGGTATCTGGCCATTCCGATTTCAAGACGTAATGGCTTCCAATGGGATGTCGACTGGGTGGTACGCCCTTTGGACGAGGGCCGCATGCGTGCCGCGTTGAGTGGCGACACCGAAGCTTTACGGTTGGCCTTTGGCGAGCAGACTGCACGGGGATGAAGGGGAATTGAGCACGACGCGTGTGCAGTTTTTTGTAGGCGGAAGTCTGAATCGCTCCGGTTTGAAGCCGGCCATCATTCGGGGGCATGTCCGTTCTTGGCCGAAAGCGGCCCGACCTCACTGACGCGCGCAGAAGGCACGACCTAGTCGAAAGCGCCAGCATCGCCGAGGGCAATAAGGCGATCGACAAGTTTTCGAACTTTGGGCCTGAGTTGGCCCACCTTTGGCCAGACGGCGTGTACATCCACCAAGTCCTGCGTGTAGTCATCCAGCACCGTGACCAGCTTACCCTCCTGCAGTTCCTGCCGAATCTGGGGCAGGGGAAACTGCATGAGCCCCAGACCTGCGACTGCGGCATCAATGATGGCCTCACCATCACTCAGCTGGTGGGTCGCCGGCGGAACGTAGCGGAAGCTGCTCCCTTCATGACTGACCCGCCAGGAAAGGGGCTGAGCGCGACGATGCCCAACAATCGCCCTGTGGGATTCAACTTCCTCAAGCGTTTGTGGTGTCCCGTGGGCGGCAAGATAGCCAGGGGATGCGCAGATGACCCAGCGCTGGCTCGACAGGCGGCGGGCGATCAGTCCTGTGGAATCCTTGGGCTCACCAAATCTGACCGCGAGGTCGACGCCTTCTTCAATAGGGTCGATCAGGTGATCGCGGAAGGTAAGGGTCAGTTCCAGCTCGGGGAACTCCTGGGCCAGATCGAGCATGATCGCCAGCATCACCCTGCGTCCGAAGACCACAGGCATATCTACGCGTAGACGGCCAGATGGCGTACACGCATCCGAAGTCAGCGAGTGCTCGGCTGCGGAGATCTCCTCAAGCGCCGTGGAACACGCGGAGAAGTAGGCCTCACCGTCAGCAGAGAGTGTGATCTGGCGGGTCGTCCGGTGGAAGAGTTTTACCCCCAAACGCTCCTCTAGCCGGGCGATTGAACGACCGACAGCAGACTTGGTCACGCCGAGGCGTTCAGCTGCCTCGGTGAAGCTTCCGGACTTCGCTGCCACGACAAAGGTGGATATCCCGTTCAGCGGCTCAATGTTCATGCCCGCCTCTATTGTCGACTGTAAGGATACTATCTTATTACATGGCGTTCGTTTATCTACTTCTATGTCAACTCTAGCATGGGCGACCTATGGAGTGCAGGGGAAATCGCTGCTCACCTCAAGTCACCGCCGTTCCTTCCTCGCTGGAGATCACCTTATGCCACTCGCTATCTGGGCGCTGGCCATTGCCGCTTTTGGCATCGGCACAACCGAGTTTGTAATCGCCGGGCTGTTGCCCCAAGTCGCCGCCGAATTCGGGGTGAGCATCCCGCAGGCCGGTAATCTGGCAACCGCTTACGCCCTAGGCGTCTTCGTCGGCGCGCCGCTGCTGGTTGTACTCGGCTCTAAAGTCCCCCGAAAGACCATGATGATCAGCCTGCTGGTGCTGTTTGTGGTGGGCAACTTGATTACCGCGGTTGCGCCGACGTTGGATGTTGCGTTGGTGGGGCGCATCGTTACCTCGCTCACCCATGGCGCCTTCTTCGGCATAGGCTCGATTCTGGCTGCAGAGATGGTTGCTCCGAACAAGCGCGTCAGCGCCATTGCCTTCATGTTCTCAGGCTTGGCCGTCGCCACCCTTGTGGGGGTGCCGGGCGGGACATGGTTGAGCCAGGCGGTCTCTTGGCGCGCCACTTTCTACGCCATCACCGCCGTGGGCGTAATTGCCCTGCTTGCCACCGCGTTCTTAGTTCCGGCCACCAAGGCTGCAAAGAGCAGCCCCGTGAAGCAGGAGCTGGCCGCATTCAAGAACGTCCGTGTATTGCTCGCGATGGGCATCACGATCTTCGGCCCCGCCGCGTTCTTCACCTCCATCACCTACATCGCGCCGATGATGACCAACGTTGCGGGCTTCTCTGAAAGCTCGGTCGTCTGGCTGATGGTCGCATTCGGTGTTGGTCTGTTTGTAGGCAACGCCGTGGGTGGCAAGTACGCTGATCGCGCCCTTATGCCGCTGCTGTACTTCACGCTACTGGCGCAGGCCGTAGTCATGTTCATTTTCACCTTCGCCGCGGTCAGCCAGTGGATGTCGGTGCTCTGCATCGTGCTGATGGCTGGATTCGGCTTCGCTACGGTGTCTCCGATTCAGAAGCTCGTTCTGGACAAAGCAGCCGCCGCTGGTGCCCCCACGCTGGCCGCGTCGGTGAACATCGGCCTGTTCAATCTCGGCAATGCGATCGGCGCCGTGGTGGGTGGCTGGGTCATCAGCGCAGGGCTTGGTTACGTCGCGCCGAACTGGGCTGGCGGACTGCTCTCGCTCATCGCACTGGGTTTTGCGCTTGCCACTGGCTACCTGGATCGCCGCGAAGCTCGCGCCCTGCCGCAAGCGGCCTGAAACTTGACGTCTGGCGGACGCTCAGCGTCCGCCAGACCCAGCGACCCGAACAACAGGAGGCCATCTCTTGGTCAAGTACTCAATCCTGGATCTGGTGATGATCCCCGAGGGAAGGGATCTCTCGAGCGCGCTGGCGGGCTCCGTCGCCCTGGCACAAGCTGCAGAGAAGTCCGGTTACGAACGCTACTGGGTTGCAGAACACCACAACATCCCGGGCATCGCCTCATCCGCGACCACAATCATCATCGCGACGCTGGCGCAGGCGACCACATCGATCCGCGTAGGCTCCGGTGGAATGATGCTTCCCAATCATTCCCCCCTTGTCGTCGCTGAGCAGTTCGCCACGCTTGATGCTCTCTATCCGGGGCGGATTGATCTGGGCATCGGCCGCGCTCCCGGCGGAAGTGCCGAGACTACGCTGGCAGTTCGAGGTGTCGCCGGAGTTCATCGGGAGCTCGCCGATGATGTATGCCACCTTCAGCACTATCTTGCCGATGACGGCGCTCTCCCGATCCGAGCTATCCCAGAGCCTCACGATGTTCCGATCTGGATATTGGGGTCCGGTATGTACGGTGCCAAGTTGGCCGCAGAGAGAGGTCTGCCCTTCGCGTTTGCCTCCCACTTCGCGCCGAGATTCCTGCTTGAGGCCATCGAGCTCTACAGGAAGAGTTTTCGACCATCGCCGAAGCTGAGGACGCCCTACGTAACGGCAGGCGTGAATGTGTTTGCGGCCGATAGCTACGCGGAAGCCGAGTTCATCGCCAGCTCGCATCGCGACTGGGTTGTGCGCCGTAATCGTGCGCAAGGCGTCCCTTTGCCAAAGCCCTCCGAGGGGCTCATGGCGCGCATCCATCCACGTGAGCGCGAGGCCATGGAGATGGAGCTTGGCTGCACGGCGCTAGGAACGATACCGGACATACAACAGTGGCTGCGCGGCTTCGTGGGTGCCACAGGCGTTGACGAAATCATGATTGATGCACGTATTCACGACCAAAACGCAAGGATTCGCTCCCATCAGCTGACGGCAGAAGCCATCAGGACACTTTAGGTGCCTCTGATGCGCCTTCTGAGCAGAGCTAAGAGCACGACGACCGGATGCCCGATCGATTCGATGGCGGTAGACAGGGAACCAACCAAGCAAAGGAAATGATCATGAGAAAAGATTCCGGGAGCTACACCGCGACAGCAAAGCTGCTCCACTGGTTGATGGCTGCAATGTGGATCACGGCAGCCGCCCTTGGAGTTGCTGCGGTCTACTTGCGGGCCTACGTCAACACTGATCACAGCGTGACCTTCTGGCACAAAGCGATCGCGTCAGCTTTGCTGTTCCTCCTCGTTGCCAGGGTTGCCTGGCGCGTCTTCCACCATCCTCCTGAGATGCCAGACAGCATGTCCGCATACATGAGGCGATTGGCTCATATGGGACATGTCGCGCTGTATGCAGTCGCACTACTTGCATTGCCAATGTCCGGCTGGGTATGGAGCTCCGTGGCGGACAAACCCATCATGGTGCTCGGGGTGCTGCAGCTCCCTCCTTTGATGGCCCCTGATCCTGGAGCATATGCCACTGCGAAGCAGGTGCATTTCAGCTTCGCATGGCTGTCCATTGTGCTGGTTCTTGGTCATATCGCAGCGGCCCTGAAGCACCATCTCATCGATAAAGACTCGGTACTGCTCAGCATGCTTCCTAACAAGTTCTCGGATAAGCAGACACGGCGGTGAAGAGGTCACATTAGGGCGATCCTCGACGGCTATCGCGCTGGCTCGTAACCGAAAGAGCTTGAGGTCATGTCCGGTTCTGGCCGAAAGCGGACGCCTCGCCGGGTTGGCGTGTTACCTCCATGATAATGTCAGTTTCCGACCCAAAGCGGGTACTCGCATGATGGCCCGGTAGCCAGCAAAGATTGCCCAAGTCGACCCTCGCCGGACAAGCGGCGAAACGAATACGCGAGGTGGCGTGGCGTGACCAAAGCAGATCAACTGATCGAACGGCTTAGTAATTACCTGGAGGATCCACGGCTCGGCGGCTATTCCTACTACGAGTGGTGGATCGCGGACGCCGAGGAGGAGAGTCCCGGCATGTCCGCTGTTATCAGGCAAGCGGCTCTTGAACTCCTGGATAGCAGTGAAGGTGCTGTACTTCGCAGTGCCATCCAAGCACTTGCGTGCTTGGGAACGAACGATGACGCAGGTCCACTCCACTACCTGGCTGAGCATGCTGACGAGCCAATTTCCTCTGAAGCATCATGCGCGCTAGCCCGCATCGCGGTCAGACACACGCCAATCGAAGTACTGTTTGAAGCTGTCCATGACCGCGACTCCTTTGTGCGCTTCACCCAAGCCTTGGCCAAAGAGCGAGAACTTGCCTCGAAAATTGAGCGGGATGATCCGACTCGCTATTGCCTCGATGGTGCATTGGGATGGAAGAATGCCGACATTGCTTCCTTTCTCCATGCGGGACTGAGTTGCCTCGAGTCGAGTCCGGAACCAGAAGAGGTTGCGTGGAAGACATTCGCGGATTTTCTCTACTGCGGGAAGGTCGTCGACTAGCCGGCCCAGCTCCGTTGCAGTCCCTCACGCTGTATCCGCTACCGAGCCTTCGTCCGCTTCTGGCCGGAAGCTGACATCGAATAGAATCCGCGCGTTTCCAGACTCAGCTCCAAGCGAGTCCGGCGGATATCGAACCATCGGGAGGTTGGAACACATGCTCAAGATCATGCTCCTCGCAGTGACGCTTCTAGCTGCAAACAGCGCCCTGGCCCGCGACCGCCCCATCCGCTCATGCGAAAAAGCGCCGCTTCTGGCAGAAATCCAGAAGCTGCTTCCCGATCACGTGATGGGTGAAACCGCGGACGTGGAACCGAAGCCAGTAGAGAAGCTGCCCCAGTTCCCACGCAGCATCTGGATGCGCTCCGGCAGCAGCCTGACCTGCGTCGTGGTTGTCCTCGACGAAGCGGGCAAGCCGCAGGATGCCATCATTTCCTATCCCTCCCGATTGGGGCTGACCGACCAGGAGAAGCAGATGATTCTTTCTGTTCAATGGACGCCGGCACAGCTTGGCGGGCAAGCGCGGCCCTCGCTGGTGTCCATGGATTTCGAGATCCGCTGACGCAAGCTCAGTCGGCAGCGACCCGCAGCTTCAACCTCGGCGCTGAAGCTCAGACCGCGCCATGCAACCCATAGGTTGCATGGCGCAGAGGCAATCTGTCTGTTGCCTTCTCAGCCCGCCTGCACGATATGCAGCGCCTTCGGGTTGCGCCACGTTGCCAGCAGCGCGGCTTCGCGGGCCTTGGCTTCGTGCAGGTGCGCTTCCTTGACGTGGCCGTAGCCGCGGATGTGCTCGGGGATGCTGGCGATATCCACCGCCAGTGCGAGACGACGCGCATCCAGGCCGCTGATCAGTTCCTGCAGGGTCTTCTCGTAGTCACTGATCAACTGACGCTCGCCGCGACGCTCCTCGGTGTAACCGAATACGTCGAAGCGGCCGCCGCGCAGGCCCTTGAACCTGGCCAGCAGGCCGAAGGCCTTGAACATCCACGGGCCGTATTCCTTCTTCTGCAGCTGGCCGTGTTCGTCGCGCTTGGCGAACAGCGGCGGGGCAAGGTGGAAACGGACCTGGTAGTCGCCTTCGAACTTCTCTGCCACGCGCTTGGCGAAGTCGCCGCTGGTGTACAGGCGGGCCACTTCGTATTCGTCCTTGTAGGCCATCAGCTTGAAGAAGTAGCGCGCGGCGGCTTCGCTCAATGCGGTGCTGCCCGGGATCGCTTGTTGCTCGGCCTTGCGCACGGCATCGATCAGCGTGCGATAGCGATTGGCGTAAGCGGCATCCTGGTAATCGGTGAGGAAGCTGCTGCGGCGGGCGATCAACTCGTCCAGCGAACGCGACAGGTGCGCATCGTCCAGCGATGCGAACGCGGCTTCACCGCTGGTCCGGCTCGCGGCGGGAAGGCCACGCACGTCTGGCTCGTTGCCCGGGTTGCGCGGTGCCGACGGTGCGCCGGCTTCGTTGCCTTCCCATTCGCCCGGCGGCAGTTCGCGCAGCGCGGCCGGCTTGCGCTCGGCATCGGTTGGCGCGTTGTGGACCAGGCCGGCGGCCTGCTGCACGGCCTGCGGATCGATCGCGGCCAGGCGGCCCCAGGCGAACGCGGTCTGGTTCATGGTCACGGCGGCGCCGTTGAGCTCCACCGCGCGCATCAGCGATTCCAGCGACAGCGGCACCAAGCCTTGCTGCCAGGCGAAGCCGAGGATGAACAGGTTGGAGGCAATCGCGTCGCCGAGCAGGGCGGTGGCCAGCTGGGTGGCATCGAGCAGGATCGGGTCGCGACCGCCCAGTGCCAGCTTCACCCCGGCAATGATGTCGGCGGCCGGGAACTGCATGTCCGGATGCGTGGTGAAGGTGCCGGGC
>QFOV01000057.1 GCA_003248565.1 Stenotrophomonas sp. | reverse complement strand
GAACAGAATGGCGAGCAACGGCAGGATCAGCGATACGATAAAAGTCATCAGCGGTACGCGGTAAGTAAACGAAGAACGCCCGCGATCAGACCGCCAGCGGGCTCAAGAGAGTGCCGTGCACTGTGGCACAGCAACATGGCAGACCGAGCGCCCACAGCTGGAACACTACGTAGCCCAACCGTAGCGCCGAGCCATGCTCGGCTGGAGCGCACCGGCCATGCCGATTCTCCGATCGCTTCAGCCGCGAAGCCCGCAATCATTCTGATTGCGGGCCCTTCTGCAGCTTCATTGTTGCCAGCTTCGCGGCTGAGGCCGCTCCCACAACAAAACCCCTGTAGAGCCGAGCCATGCTCGGCTGAAGCTTTACCGGTGAAGCCCTTGCCGAGCATGGCTCGGCACTACGTTCCTGCCCCCTCCCTTTGGCCGCAGGCCAAGGGGAGGGCTGGGGAGGGGTTGGTCTTTCGAGGTAATGCCTCTGCCGAGCATGGCTCGGCACTACGCTCCTGCCCCCTCCCTTTGGCCGCAGGCCAAGGGGAGGGCTGGGGAGGGGTTGGCTCTTTGCAGCAATCCCTCATGCCGAGCATGACTCGGCACTACATGTAAGCGGCTGCGCCGCTTACTTGGACTTCTCGGCAATCCAGGCGTTGACCTTCTCGTCGAGCACATCCAGCGGTACCGAGCCGTCCTTCAGCACTTCGGCGTGGAACTCACGGATGTCGAACTTGGCGCCAAGCGTGTCCTGCGCGCGCTTGCGCAGTTCCTGGATCTTCAGCTCACCCGTCTTGTACGCCAATGCCTGGCCCGGCCATGCGATGTAACGCTCGGCTTCGGCAACCGCATCCGGCTCGCTCACCGAGGAATTGGCGAACATGTAGTCCAGCACCTGCTGGCGGGTCCAGCCCTTGGAATGCAAGCCGGTATCCACCACCAGACGCACTGCGCGCCACAGCTCACCCTGCAAGCGACCGAAGTAGCTGTACGGGTCGGTGTAGACGCCCAGGTCCTTGCCCAGGCTTTCGGCGTACAGGCCCCAGCCTTCGATGAAGGCGGTCTCGCCACCAAAGCGACGGAACGCCGGCACGCCCTTCAGTTCCTGCTGCAAGGCCAGCTGGAAGTGGTGGCCCGGGATGGCTTCATGCAGGAACAGGTCTTCGGCGTCCCAGGTCTTGCGCGTCGGCAGGTCGTAGGTGTTGACGTAGAAGATGCCCGGGCGGCTGCCATCTTCGCTGGGCTGCATGTACTCGCCGCCAGCGGCCGACTTGGCGCGGAACGCCTCGATCGGGCGGATCTCGAAACCGGCCTTCGGGGTCAGCGAGAACAGCTTGGGCACGTTCGCGTTGATCTTGGCTTCCAGCCCGCGGTAATGCTCCAGCAGCTCCGGCTCGGACTTGAACTCGAACTGCTTGTCGTTCTGCATGAACTTGAAGAAGTCCTGCAGCGAACCCTTGAAGCCCACCTCGGCCATCACCTTCTGGATCTCGCCGTGGATGCGCGCCACTTCAGCCAGCCCGATCTCGTGGATCTGCTCGGGGGTCTGCGCGGTGGTGGTGCTCTGCTTGGCGTTGAAGGCGTACCACGCCTTGCCGTCCGGCAAGGAATCCAGGCCGACCGTGTCACGGGTGGCCGGCAGGTATTCATTGGCGATGAAGTCACGCTGCTGCTTGATCGCCGGCATCAGCTTGTCGTTGATCACCGCGCGGAAAGCTTCGGTCAGGCGATCCTTGTCGGCCTGCGGGAAGTCGGCCGGCAGCAGCTTGATCGGGCCCCAGAACTGGCTGTCCTCCGCCTTGGCAGTGATGATCTCATCGAACTGCGGCACCACTTTTTCCATCAACACGCGCGGCTGTACCACGCCGGCCTTGATGCCTTCACGCATGTTGGCGTTTTCAGTCTCCAGCAGTACCGGAATGCGCGCCGCACGCGTCAACCAGTTGTCGTAGTCCTTGACCGTCTTGAACGGCTGCGCGACCTGGCCCGAACCCAGCATCACCGCATAGCTGACGGTGGAGCCCATCTGGTTGACCGGCATCATCCAGCTCGGGAATTTCTCCCCTTCCAGCGACTGCTTCTGCTCTTCAACGAAGATGCGGTAGCTGAGCAGGTCCTGCCCGGCCAGCCCTGCATCGCCGATCTTCTCGGCCTTGCCCAGCCACTCCTGGGTGAAGTCGTGGCTCTGCTTGCGGAACTCGGCCGAGCCGAAGTCCGGCAGCTGGTCGTTGTAACGGTTGTCGCCCTGGAAGGTGGCCTGCAGTGGGTTCAGCTTGAGCACGCCTTCCCAGTAATCGGCGTAGAGCTGGTTCAGCTGCGCGGCCTTGTCGGCCTGCGGCGCCTGCGCGGTGCTGTCACCAGCCGCTGGCTGCGATGACGGTGAACAGGCGGCCAGCACGGTGGCCAGGGAGAACGAAACGGCGAGCGCCAGCGGTCGAACGGTCATCGAGGGTGTCCAGAACAGGGAACAAGGCCGCCAGCGTCAGCGCTACTGTGCCCTGTCGAAAGGGCCAAAGGTCATTACCGGCAGGTTTCACATCGCGGTCCGGGCTGCAAACCGTCATAATCCCTACCCTGCTGCGGTCGCCACGGGCGCCTGCCACCTTCTCTCACGCTCTCCCGGGGCATCCGTACTCCGGCGCGAGCCTTTGCCGTTGCTGTATCTATGACTACTTCGCGTCGCCCGCTGGGCTTCTGGTCCGCCACCGCCCTGGTTGTGGGCAGCATGATCGGCTCGGGCACCTTCCTGCTACCCGCCACCCTCGCCCCCTACGGCGCGGCAACGCTGATTGGGTGGAGCATCACCTTGTGCGGCGCGCTGCTGCTGGCGATCACCTTTGCCCAGCTGGCCAAGCGCTGGCCACAGACTGGCGGCCCCTACGTGTTCGCCCGCAACGCCTTTGGCGAGCTGCCCGGCTTTCTGGTCGCCTGGAGCTACTGGATCTCAATGTGGTGTGCGATTGCCGCGATCGCTGTTGCCTTCGCCGGCAGCATTGGTGCCATCTTCCCGGCCCTGACCGCGACCCCGGTTCGCGCTGCGGCCTGCGGTCTTGTCGCGCTGTGGCTGTGTGCGGGCGTCAATCTGATCGGTGTACGCGAGGCCGGACGCCTGCAGCTGGCAACCACTGTATTGAAAGTCGTCCCTTTGCTGATGTTCGGTCTGGTCGCGCTGTGGCTGGTGGATACCAGCCACTACGTGCCCTTCAACCCTTCCGGCGAATCGCTGGGCAGCGTTGCCGCGGCCACCGTGGCGCTGACCCTGTGGGCGATGATCGGCCTGGAGGCAGCCACGGTCCCGGCCGAGTCGGTCGACGACGCACCGCGCACCGTTGCCCGCGCCACGGTCGCCGGTACCGCCATCGCCGGTATCGCAACCGTGCTCGCCTGCACCACCGTACTTGGCCTGCTGCCTGCCGATGTGCTGGCCAGTTCCAGCGCACCGATGGCCGATGCCGCCGCCGCATTGTGGGGACCAACCGCCGGCATGCTGCTGGCCGTGGTAATGGCCATCTCCTGCGTGGGCGCACTGAATGGCTGGACGCTGCTGGCAGCACAGCTGCCGATGGCCGCCGCCCGCGATGGCGTGCTGCCGCGCGCCTTTGCCCACGAGAACAAGCGCGGCGCACCGGTCTTCGGCGTCATCGTCAGCTGCCTGCTGGCCACGGTGCTGGTGATCTGCAACTACAACCGCTCGTTGGTCGACCTGTTCAAGTTCTCGGTGCTGCTGTCCACCGCTGCCACCCTGCTGCCCTACCTCGCCGGCGCCGCCGCATGGTTGTGGCGCGGCAGCGGTATTGCTTCGCGCATCGCCGCTGCTGGCGCATTGCTCTTCAGCCTGTACGCGCTTGCCGGCATCGGCAGCGAGGCCCTGTTGTGGGGTGTGGCCCTGATCGTGGCCGGCCTGCCGATCTACTTCTGGTTGCGCCGTCGCTGAATGCTGGCCGTTTGTTCATCTGTGGGAGCGGCATAAGCCGCGAAGTCCGCACACCATCAGCTGACAAAGCTGGCAGGAGTTGAGCAACATCAGCTTCGCGGCTTACGCCGCTCCCACAAGAGTCCGACACCAGCGCCGGTATCGGCTTCCCAATCAAATTCTGTTTTTGGCGCTCTCGGCAAGTGCCCGATAACGGAAGTCACTGATAGCCACTTCACCACGTCCTGCAGCGTAGGTGCCGACCTTCATACCAAGGAAGCCGCCGAACACATTTTGGTGCAGCCCGGATACTTCCGTTCGGATCGCGTGCAACTGCCAGCTGTGGCCACCGTCATGCGAGTAAGGCTGAGAGAAAGGCCGTCGCGACATCCTCACGGCCGGAACTGATCGAGTGTAGCCGCAGATGGGCACGGGCCATCCATCTGGCCCACAGCCGCGTCTTCAGTCACCTGTGTGCGGGCGGTGCATTGCCCAAGGCCTTGTTGAGCGCGATGAACTGGCTGCGCAGCAATGCCTCGCCATCCACCAGGTCACGCCGCGTCTGCAGATAGCCTCTGCGTGCATCCAGCACCGCCAGGAAATCGATCAGACCAGCATCGTGGCGAGCCTGCGCGATCCTGTAAGCGTCCAACGTGGCCTGCTCGCGCACGCGCAGCTGCGCGCGTTGCTGTTTGGCAGCGGCGTAGCCGTTCAGGGCATTGTCGATCTCCTGCCAGGCCTGCAGCACGGTCTTCTGGAAGGCCACAGCGGCTTCCTGCTGTTCCAGCTCACGCAGCTGCACCACACTTTTGCGCCGACCGTGATCGAACAATGGCAGGTTCAGTACCGGGCCAATCGACCAGGTGCGGCTGCCCCAGTCCGAGAACTCACCGGACAGATACGACTCGTAGCCGAACTTGGCACCAAGCCGGATGCTGGGATACAGATCCGCCTGGGCAACACCGACACTGGCCGTCGCCTGTTGCAGGCGTGCCTGCGCGGCACGTATATCCGGGCGCCGCTGCGCAACTTCCGACGGCAGGCCCAGCGACAGATCCGGCAGCGTGTCGCTGGCGGCAACCACCGGTGCTGCAAGCTGGCTGCGCAATGCGCCGGGGCGCTCGCCGAGCAGTAGCGCGAGTTGGTTGCTGCTACTGGCTTCCTCGGCCAGCAGGCCGGGCAAGCGCGCGCGCACAGCCGCCAGATCGGCCTGCTGACGGTCCAGATCCAGATGGTCCTGCAAGCCGCCGTCCACCCGTGCCTGCAGCAGCGACAGGCGTTCTTCCAATGCGCCAATGTCCTCGTGTGCCAGTTCGATCTGGCGCTGTGCAGCACGTAACTGCACATAGCTGCGTGCCACTTCGCTGCTGACGCTCAGCCTTGCAAGATCCAGCAACGCGGCCTGCTGTGCCACGCTGGCATCGGCCGCCTCGATCGATCGCCGCACCCTGCCCCACAAGTCCAGCTCCCAGGATGCATCGAAGCCTGCCTGGTACAGATTGAATGGCTCGGCCAGCAGCTGTTTCAGTGCGTCACTGTCGTTGCTGAGGATGTCGAGCATGCGCGTACCAGCGCCGTTCTCGCTTTGGCGCTGGCGATTGACGCCTGCCGATGCGTTCACATCGACACCGCGCTGCGCGGCAACCGTGCGCCGCTGCGCCCGCGCCTGGGCGAAGTGCAAGGCAGCCGTGCGCAGGTCCGGGCTCGCCTGCAAGGCGCGTCGTTGCAATTCATCCAGGGTCGGGTCGGACAGCTGCGTCCACCACGCCGGCTGCAGCGCCTGCATACCGACATCGGCATTTAGTGACGCGTCACCTCCCCGCCATTGCGTCCAGTCGGCAGGGGCCACCGTGTCCGGACGCACGAAGTCCGGTCCGACCGCGCAGCCGCCGAGTAGCAGGCCAGCAGCAAGCGGCGACAGCAGCAGCGGCACGTTCAACAGTGAGCGCAATTGGGGAAACATGCATCGCATCCTAGGTAAGCCGATTACGGAACAACCACGCCGCCAACGGCAAGGTGATCGCCGCCACCGCCAGCATGGGGATGAAGTTGAAGCCCACTTCCTGCAGGCCCGCCCCTTCCAGATAGACCCGTCGCACCAGATCGATGCCGAAGCGCAGCGGATTGGCATAGGTCGCCACCTGCAGCACCTTGGGCATGTTGGCCACCGGCGTCATCAAGCCCGACAACAGCATCAACGGCATGATCAACAGGAAGGTGTAAAGCATCGCCTGCTGCATGTTGGCGGCCACCGCCGAGATGGACAGGCCGATCCCTACCGAGGCCACCGTGAACACCGCCAGCGCCAGGTACAACACGCCCACCGAGCCGGCCATCGGGATCTGGAACCAGAAACGGATGATCAGCAGGATGATGGTGGACTGCACCAGCCCCACCAGAATCGACGGCAAGGCCTTGCCGATCAGGATCTGCATCGGCGTCAGCGGCGTGACCAGCAATTGATCGAAGGTGCCCTGTTCGCGTTCGCGCGCCACCGACAAGGCTGCGATCAACAGGGTCTGCAACATGCTCAGCGCGGCGATCAACGCTGGCATCAGCTGCCAGCGCGACTCCAGGTTGGGGTTGTACCAGCTGCGTGTGACCAGCTGCACCGCCTGCCCGCCGGCGGCACCCGTCTGGTTCAACTGCGCTCGACTGGATTGTTCCCGATTGAAATCGGCGACGATGGAGCCGATGTAGCCGGCAGCGGCACCCGCGGTGGTGGAGTTGCGGCCATCCATGATCAACTGCAACGGTGCACTCTGCCCAGCGGCCAGTCGCTGCTCGAAATCAGCTGGAATGCTGATCACCAGCAACACTTCATTGGCGTCGATCACGCCAGCAATCTGCGCCGATGAAGCCAACGTTGCCGTGCGCTCGAACATGCCTGCGCCATCCATCCGCGAAAGCAACTCGGTCGACGCCTGTCCACCGCTGAGGTCGAGCACCGCGTACGGCACATGACGCAGATCAAAGGTCGCGCCGTAGCCAAACAACAACGCCTGCATCAGCGCCGGCATGAACAGCATGGCGCGACTGGAAGGCTCTTTCAGCAGGGTGATCAGCTCCTTCCTGCACAGGAAGGCAATACGCCTGAAATAGATCGCGATGGCTTCCATGCCTACACCAGCCTCTTGCGCAGCTTGGAGCGGGTACCCGCAAACAACAACAGCGCGTACAGCAACAGGATGGCCGACTTCTGCAGGAACAGCGGCCAGTTATCGCCGGTCAGGAACAGCGACTTGATCAGCCCCATGAAATGCGTGGCCGGCAGCAGCTGGCTGATGACCTGCACCGCGACCGGCATGTTGCGCAGGTCGAATACGAAGCCGGACAGCATCATCGCCGGCATGAAACTGGTCAGCAGTGCCACCTGGCTGGCCTGGAACTGGTTGCGTGTCAGCGCGGAAATGAACAGGCCCAGCAACAACGACACCGTCAGGTAGAGCAACGAACTGACCACGATCGCCAGCAACGAGCCGCGCATCGGCACCTCGAACAGAAAGCGCGCAGTCAGCAGGCAGATCGCCAGATTGATCACACCGATGCCGAGATACGGCAGCAGCTTTGCCAGCACCAGTTCGGTAGGTCGTACCGGCGTCACGAACAGTGCTTCCAAGGTGCCACGCTCCCATTCGCGCGCAACCAGCAGCGAGGTCAGGAAGGCACCGATCAAGGTCATCACCAGAACGATCAAGCCCGGCACCAGGTACCAGGTGCTGGTGCTTGCCTCGTTGAACCACATGCGCTGGACAACACTGACACCGCCACCCGCACTGTTGACGGCTTGCCTATCAAGCGTTGTTTGCAGCTGCGTCGCCAGCGCGCCGCCCACATAGCCTTCCAGCGTACGCGCGGTGTTTGCATCCACGCCGTTGAGGATCAGCTGCACCTGCGCATTGCCCTCAGCCATGCGCCGGCTGAAGTCCACCGGCACATGCACGATGCCGCCAACCTTGCCTTGCCGCATCAAGGCCACCGCGGCAGTCATGTCGCCGACCTGCACCGGCGCCAGATACGGCGAACCCTGCAGCCCGGCAACCAGCGACTGCGTGGTCGGCGAGCGCTCATCCAGCACCACCGCTACCGGTGCGTGGTTGACATCGAACGACAAGCCGTAGCCAAACAGCAGGATCAAGGCCGCCGGCAACAACAGGCCCACCGCAAGACTGCTGCGTTCACGCAGCATCTGCCGGGTCTCCTTGCGCACCAGCGCCGATAGGCGGGACAGGAAGCCGGACATCACGCAGCCCTGCCACCGGCAGCGGCACTGCGCTGCGCGCGGCCCTGCTCGACGATGCCAATGAAGGCGGCATTCATGTCGATGCCGCCAGCGCCGGCCTGCTCGCGCACCTGCTGCGGCGTTCCCAGGGCCAGCAGTTCACCGGCGTCCTGGATGGCGATGCGATCGCAGTATTCCGCTTCCTCCATGAAATGGGTGGTGACGATGATGGTCACGCCCTGCTGCGCCAGCCCGGTGATGGTGCGCCAGAAGGCGCGCCGCGCCAGTGGGTCGATGCCGCTGGTCGGTTCATCCAGGAACAGGATCTCCGGCGCATGCAGCAAGCCCACCGCCATTGCCAGTCGCTGTTTGTAGCCTGCAGGCAAGTCGCCACTGCGGGCATCCGCCTGCAGGTCGAAGCGTTTGATGGCATCGGCAACACGCCCGCGCAGTTGCGTGCCGCCAAGGCCATAGGCGCCACCGAAGAACTCCAGGTTCTCACGCACACTCAAATTGGCGTACAGCGCGAACTTCTGTGAGACATAGCCGATGCGTGCGCGGGCCTGGGCTCGGGCGGTGCGCAGATTCAGACCAGCCACTTCCAGATGCCCGCTGCTGGCCGGCAACAGACCGCAGAGCATGCGGAAGGTAGTGGTCTTGCCGGCCCCATTGGGACCGAGCAGACCAAAGATCTCGCCGCGGTGCACATCGAAACTGGTGCTGGCCACGGCGGTGAAATCACCGAAGCGGCGCACCAGATCGCGCACCACGATGACCGGCGCATCATCCTGCGGGATCCTGCTTGCTGCGACCTCGGCCGCCGGCAATGATGCTGGCGCCTCCTGCGCACGCAGCAGCATCATGAAGGCGTCTTCCAACTCCGCCGGTCGTCGGCTCGGCGGCTCGCCTTGCAGCAATCCGGCGATATCCGACGGCGCCACACCAGGCTGCAGGATGAAACGTACGGAACCGGCACGCGGCACCGCATCCAGCACGTGCCGGGTATCGTCGATCAGCTGCGCCTGCAGGTCGCGCGGCTGCCGCGTCGGCGCGGGCGCTACCGCCCAGGTCAGGCCCTGTGCCTTGTCGGTCAGCGCGGCAGGATTGCCTTGCGCCAACAAACGCCCCTGATGCAGCACGAATATCTGCTCGCAGCGCTCAGCCTCGTCCATGTAAGCCGTGCTGACCAGCACGCTGAGCTGCTCCTCCTGCACCAGCTGCTGGATGATCTTCCACAGTTCACGCCGCGACAGTGGATCCACGCCGACACTGGGCTCGTCCAGCAGCAACAGCTGCGGTGAACGCACCAGGGTGCAGGCCAGGCCCAGCTTCTGCTTCATGCCACCTGACAACTTGCCGGCCGGGCGTTGCCCGAATGCAGCGAGGTCGGTCATCTGCAACAGGCGTTCGAAGCGCGCATGGCGTTCGTCCGCAGGCACACCATGCAGATCCGCGTACAGATCCAGGTTCTCCTGCACGCTGAGGTCTTCGTACAGGCCAAAGCGCTGCGGCATGTAGCTGATGCGATCCTGCACCTGCTGCGGCTGCCGTGCCACGTCATGGCCAAGCACCTGCAACTGGCCAGAATCGGCGGGCAGCAAGCCGGCAACCATGCGCAGAAAGGTGGTCTTGCCGGCACCATCCGGTCCAACCAGTGCAGTCAGCTCGCCCTTGCGTACGCGCAGGGAAACCCCGGCCAGCGCCTCCAACTGCCCGCCACCGGCGGCCGGAAAGCACTTGCGCAGGTCGACCGCGACAACCGTGGCAGTCGCCGCTTCCATCAGCGCGCCGTGTCCTGCAGGCGCACGCTCACCGGCTGGCCCATGCGTAGCTGATCCTGCGGATCCTCGACCACCACGCGCACTTCGTAGACAAGGCTGGTGCGCAGCTCTTCGGTCTGCACGGACTTCGGGGTGAACTCGGCCACCGAGGAAATGAAGCCGACCTTGCCTGTCACCGGCTTGTCGGGGTGGCTGTCGCTCGTCACCTGCGCAAGCTGCCCGCTGCGGATACGACCGAGCTCGGTCTCGCTGGCAAACACCCGTACCCACTTCGGCTGTGTCAACGCCAGCGCGAACGCCGCGCGTTGCGGACCGGCCATGTCGCCGACTTCCACCAGCCGCGAGCGCACCACCGCCGCCACCGGCGCCTTCAGCTGGCCTTGCGCGATCTGGTGCTGCAGCAACGCGAGCTGGGCATCGGCCGCCTGCAATTGCGCCTCGGCTGCCGCAATGTCTTCCTTGCGCGGGCCTTGCTGCACCAGCGCCAATGCCTGTTGCTGCAGTTCGGCAGTCGCTGCCGCCACTTTCGCCACGCTACGCGCGCGGTCCATTTCCTGCGCACTTACACCACGACCGTCCGTCGCGCTGGCCACGCCCTGCAAGCGCTGCAGGTCCTGCGCTGCACGCGCTGCATCGGCCTGCGCTGCGGCCAGCTGGCTCCTGGCCTGCACGACTTCCTGCGGCCGCGCGCCGTTGTGCAGCCGAGCCACCGTCTGCCGCTGCGTCTCGATCTGTGCCTTGGCTTGATCTGCCTGCAGTTGCAGGGTGCGGGTGTCGAGCGTGGCCAGCACATCGCCGGCCTTGACCTTGTCGCCTTCCTCCACCCGCACTTCCTGCACCCGGCCGCTACCATCAAAGGCAAGCGACACCTGCCGGATGTCCACATTTCCCTGCAACTGCAGGCCATCGCCAGCCGGCTTATCCCGGCTGCTCCACCACAGCACCAGCACGACCAACAACGCAATGGCGGCCACCACGACAAGGACGGGCTTCTTCATCAGGACGCTTCCGCAAGCAGGACTGTATCTGCCGAACAGCCTAATTCAAATTAAATTTAATTTAAAGTAGTGCCGGACGGGGCGATGAAGCAGGCTAAACTTGCCACGCAATGAGTACTCAGAAAACCACCCCACGCGGACCACGCACCGACGGCGAGGCCACCCGTGCCCGCCTGCTGGAGGCGGCCGGCCAGCTGTTCTCGCAACAGGGCTTTGCCGAAACCACCAGCAAGGCCGTGGCCCAGCTGGCCGCTGCCGACCTGGCATCCATCAACTACCACTTCGGCAGCCGCAACGGCCTGTACCAGGCCGTGCTGCTGGAAGCACACCGGCAGCTGCTCGATCTTGATGACCTGCAGCGGATCGCCGGCAGCGCGCTGAACCCGGAGCAGCGCCTGTACGAATTGCTCGCCGGCCTGGTCCAGCGCGCCCAGCAACCCGAGGCCTGGGCACCACGCGTACTGGCACGCGAACTGCTGGCGCCCTCCTCGCATCTACAGGTGCTGATGGAAGAAGCGGTTCCGCCGAAGATGATGGCGGTGGCGCAGATCCTCAGTGAGATCTCCGGCATTCCCGCCACTGAACCAGCCCTGCTGCGCTGCCTGCTGAGCGTCGCCGCGCCCTGCATGATGTTGATCGTGATCGGCCGAGACGTACCCGGCCCGTTGCAGGCAGTGGCGCAAGGCCCATCGCAGCCGCTGCTGGCACATCTGCACCGCTTTGCGATCGCCGGCCTGCAGGCGGTCGGCGAGGACTACCGCAGCAAGCCAGCAGCAAAGAATGTGGGAGCGGTGTAAACCGCGACGCTGGACTCGTTCGGCCGGTGATCCAGCCTCGATCTGGTAGAGCATCAGCTTCGCGGCTTACGCCGCTCCTTAAAAAGCACGCCGCCGCCCCGCCAAAAACCCGCCGCCAACGCAGTGGCACCGCTCTTGCATCTGCACCGGCATGAGTCCCGAACTTGCCCTCACCGAACTCCGCGGCGGCCTGGTCGCCACCTTGTGGATCGCCGGTCCCTTGCTACTTGTCGTGCTGGTCGTCGGCGTGGTTGTCGGCGTCATCCAGGCCGCTACCCAGATCAACGAGCCGACCATCGCCTTTGTCGCCAAGGCCGCGGCCCTGACCGCGGCGCTGTTTGCGCTGGGCAGCCTGCTGCTGGGTCACCTGGTCGAGTTCACCGTCATGTTGTTCCAGCGCATTCCGCACCTGATCGGTTAGCGCGATGGACTCGGTCACCCAGACAGTCATCGACGGCCAGCAGGCCTTTGCCATCATCGGCAATACCCTGTGGATCATGCTGCGCATCGGCGCGATGCTGATGGCCATGCCGATGATCGGCACCCGTGCGGTACCGGCGCGGGTGCGGGCGCTGCTGGCGGTGGCACTGTCCGTGGCACTGTCGCCGGTCCTGCCGCCGGTGCCGATCTTCAACGGCTTTGACTCGATGACCGTGCTCAGCATCCTGCGCGAGGTAGCCGTGGGGGTCAGCATCGGCTTCCTGCTGCGGCTGATCTTCGAAGCCGGCGCCATGGCCGGCGAAATGATCGCGCAGAGCACCGGCCTGGCCTTCGCGCAGATGGCCGACCCGATGCGCGGCGGCAGCTCCGGCGTGATCGGGCAATGGTTCTACCTGATGTTCGGCCTGCTGTTTTTCACCAGCAATGGCCATCTGGCACTGATCTCATTGCTGGTGGACAGCTACAAGGCACTGCCCATCGGCACCGCCCTGCCCGATCCGCATGCGGTCGCCACGCTGGCGCCGACCCTTGCCCTGCAGATCTTCCGGGGTGCGCTGTCACTGGCGCTGCCGTTGGTGGTGGCGATGCTGGCGATCAACCTGGTCTTTGGCGTCCTTTCCCGTGCGGCACCGGCACTCAACCCCATGCAGCTGGGCCTGCCGGTTGCCCTGCTGATCGGCCTGTCACTGCTCACCCTGCTGGCCGGGGAAATGGGGCCGCCGGTACAGCGCCTGTTCGACACCGCCTTTGATACGGCGCGGCAAGTAACAATGTGACGCCCTACACAGCTCACGTTTTTGGATTTCACATTGCCTGAAGGCCCTCTTGCCGGTTCCCCTATACCGGTGGATAGTCCGGGGTACAGCACGGGCCGCAGGGGAATGCGGAACCGCGTACGACATCTCGCTTCCGCGACCGCGGCGCGACAACCTTAGGGAGAGGTTTGATGCTCGTTGGCAGCTACAACCCGTTGTTTGTCGTGCTGTCGATCCTGGTGGCAATCCTCGCCTCGTTCACGGCGCTGGACATGGCCTCACGGGTATCCGCCTCGCAACCACGTCGCGCCGCAGCCCGCTGGCTGCTGGCCGGCGGTGTTGCCATGGGTGCGGGCATCTGGTCGATGCACTTCGTCGGCATGCTGGCATTCCGCCTGCCCATCCCGCTGGGCTACGACCTGTGGCTGACCGTGGAGTCACTGCTGGTAGCGGTCGCCGCCTCGATCTTTGCCCTGTGGCTGGTGTCGCGCCCCACCCTGCCGCACCTGCGCCTTGCACTGGGCGCATTGTTGATGGGCCTGGGCATCGCCTGGATGCACTACGTCGGCATGTCGGCGCTGAAGATGATCCCGGAGATCGACTACGACCGGGTCTGGTTCGTGCTTTCGATCGTGATCGCGGTGGCTGCTTCATGGAGCGCCTTGTATATCGCCTTCCGCCTGCGCACGGTCGAACATGCGTTGCCACCGCGCCTGATCGCGGCCGCGGTGATGGGCCTGGCCATCGTCGGCATGCACTACACCGGCATGGCGGCGGCACGTTTCCCCGCCAACTCGGTCTGCACCGCGGCCACCACCGGCGGCGTTCCCACCGAATGGCTGGCTGCCTGCGTGGTGCTGCTGACCGTTGGCGTGATGGGCGTGGTACTGACCATTTCCCTGTTCGAGCAGCGCATGCAGGCGCGTTTGCTGCATCTGCGCAATTCGATGCTGGCAGCGTCGCTGGACGATGCCCGCAAGGAACTGTTCCATGCCAGCCAGCACGACTCGCTGACCCGCCTGCCCAACCGCCAGCTCTCGCATGAGCGCATCGAACAACTGTTGCAGGGCAACCAACCGTTCGTGGTGATGTCCATCGACCTGGATGGCTTTCGCCATATCAATGGCGCATTTGGCTCGCAGACCGGCGATGCCGCCCTGGTCGACATCGGCGAACGCCTGCGTCAGCTGCTCCCAGCCGATGACCTGGTCGGCCGCCTTGGTGGCGACCAGTTCGTCATCGCCACCCAACTCAGGCATGCCGAGGAGCTGGACTCGCTGGCCGACCGCATCATGATGGCGGTCAATTCCGTGCGCGTTGGTGGGCGTGAGCTGCGCATCACCGCCAGCCTGGGTATCGTCGAGCACCCGCAGGTCGGCAACACCGCCGCGCAGCTGATCGCCATGGCCGAGACCGCCATGGCCTATGCCAGGCAATCCGGGCGCAACACGCATGCGGTGTTCGCCGATTGGATGAACGACAACGTCGAGCAGGACCGGCGTCTGCTGGAAGACCTGCGCAAGGCCCTGGGCACGCCGCAGCTGTCACTGCACTACCAGCCGCGCGTGCACGCCAACAGCGGCCGCATCAGCGGTGCCGAGGCGCTTATCCGCTGGCGTCATCCCGAACACGGCTATGTCCCGGCCGAACGCATCATCCGGCTGACCGAACAGAGCGGCCTGATGGACGTGATCGGCAACTGGGTGCTGGACGAAGCCTGCCGGCAGATGCGTTGCTGGCAGGATGCCGGCAACAGCGAGTGGCGGGTGGCGGTCAACCTGTCGGGGCGCCAGCTGGGCTCGCCGAAGCTGATCGAGGATGTGCGCAACGCGCTGGAACGCAACGATCTTGAGCCCTCGCGCCTGATTCTGGAGATCAGCGAAGGCGCGGTGATGCGCGACACCGACAATGCCATCGCGGTGCTGCGCAGCGTCGCCGCGCTCGGCGTCGGCATCTCCATCGATGATTTCGGCATCGGCGTGTCCAGCCTGCTGCACCTGAAGCGCTTGCCCGCCACCGAAATCAAGATCGATCGCGCCTTCGTGCTGGCGTTGGAAGAAAGCGACGAAGACGTGGTGATCGTCTCGGCGATTGTCGCCCTTGGGCACGCGCTGAACATGGAGATCGTCGCCGAGGGCATCGAGACCCAGGGGCAACGCTCCTATGTGGAACGGCTTGGCTGCGATCACCTG
>QFOV01000056.1 GCA_003248565.1 Stenotrophomonas sp. | reverse complement strand
CGGTACCGCACGCGGCGGAGCCACCAGCCAACCCAGCCGCCAGCCAGTCATGCCGAAGTACTTGGAGAAGCTGTTCAACACAAAGGCTTCGTCATCCACTTCCAGCACGCTGGGCGCATCAAAGCCATAGGTCAGCCCGTGGTAGATCTCGTCCACCACCAGATGCCCACCGCGTTCCTTCAGTGCGGAAGACAGGCCCGCCAACTGCCCGGCATCCAAGGTGGTGCCGGTCGGATTGGCAGGGGAGGCCACCAACGCCCCAACGCTGCCAGCATTCCAATTCGCCGCAATCGAGTCCGGTGTCAGTTGATAGCCACTTTCAGGCCCAACCGGCACCAGCTGCGCCGCGCCTTCCACCAGGCGCAGGAAATGCCGGTTGCAGGGGTAGCCGGGGTCGGCCAACAGCCAGTGCTTGTCCGGGTCCACCAGCAGGCTGGAGGCCAGCAGCAGCGCACCCGAGCCACCCGGGGTGACCAGAATCCGCTCCGGGTCGATATCCAGCCCGTAGCGCTGGCCGTAGAAGCCAGCAATGGCCTGGCGTAGGGCAGGCAGGCCGCGAGCTGCGGTGTAGCGGGTGTGGCCGGCTCGCCGATCTCCAGGTGGATCACGTCGTGGCCTTGCTGCTCCAGTGCGTTGGCGCGGGCCAGCAGCGACATGACGTGGAAGGGCGCGATCTCCTGACTGCGGCGGCTGTATGGGGCGTGCGGGGTGTGGGGCGTGTTCATCGCTGCATGATAGGCGCCGTTGATGGCAGCGGGGCAAGCGCCGGGCATGGCACACTGTGGCCTGCTGCACTGGATGCACCACCGCTGTTCCGGAGTGAACCTGATGAAACCTCTTCTTTGCCTGTTGGTTGCAAGCCTGATGATCAATACCGCCGCCGCGTCCCAGCCCACCCCGCCTGATGTCGAGAAGCGCCCGCATACGGTGACCGCGCCGTTCGGTGCGCAGCGCGAGGATGCGTATTACTGGTTGCGTGACGATGAGCGCAAGGAGCCGGCGATGCTGGCCTACCTCAACGCCGAGAACGCCTACACCGACGCCCTGATGGCGCCGCTCAAGCCGCTGCAGGACAAGCTCTACGCCGAGATCGTCGGCCGCATCAAGCAGGACGATGCCAGCGTGCCCTACCGCGAGCGCGGCTACTGGTATTACACCCGTTACGAGACCGGCAAGGACTATCCCATCCACGCGCGCCGCAAGGGCGACATGCAGGCGCCGGAAGAGGTGCTGCTGGATCTCAACGTGCTGGCCGAGGGCAAGGGCTATTACGCCGTCAGCGACATGGACATCAGTCGCGACAACACCTTGTTGGCCTATGCCGAAGATTCTGTCGGCCGCCGCCAGTACACCATCCGCTTCAAGGACCTGGCCACCGGCAAGGTGCTGGACGACGTGATCGAGGGCGTGTCGGCCAATGTGATCTGGGCCGATGACAACCGCACGCTGTTCTACGTCGAGAACGACCCGGAAACCCTGCTCACCGTGCGCGTCAAGAAGCACGTGCTCGGCACCCCGGCCAGTGCCGACGTGCTGGTCTACGAGGAGAAGGACGACAGCTTCTACATGGGCATTGGCCGCACCCGCGACGACCGCTTCATCACCATCGGAGTGGACAGCACCGTGTCCTCCGAGCTGCGTTACACCTCTGCCGCCAACCCGGGCGAGTTCACTGTGCTGGCCAAGCGCGAGCGCGATGTCGAATACGACGCCGACCACTACAACGGCCAGTGGGTGATCCGCACCAATGCCGATGGCGCTACCAACTTCAAGCTGGTCACCGCGCCGGAAGGTGCCACTGACCGCAAGCAGTGGAAGGATTGGGTCAAGCACGATCCGCAGGTGCTGATCGAAGGCTTCGAGCTGTTCGACGGCTATACCGCCATCGCCGAGCGCGCCGAAGCGCTGGAGCGCGTGCGCCTGCTGTTCGCCGATGGCCGCAGCGAGTTCGTCAAGGCTGATGAGCCGGCCTACTCGATGGGCCTGTCGGTCAACGCCGAACCGGAAACCGAATGGCTGCGTTACAGCTACACCTCGCTGACCACGCCGGCAACCACCTACGAGCTCAACGTCAAGACCGGCGAGCGCCGCCTGCTCAAGCAGCAGCCGGTGATCGGCTATGACCCGAGCAAGTATGAAACCGAGCGCGTCTGGGTGACCGCCCGCGATGGCGCGCGCATTCCGGTGTCGCTGGTCTACAAGAAGGGCTTCAAGAAGGACGGCACTGCTGCCCTCTACCAGTACGCCTACGGCAGCTACGGCATGTCGATGGACCCCAACTTCAACCAGAGCGTGGTCAGCCTGCTTGATCGTGGCGTGGTCTATGCCATCGCCCACATCCGTGGCGGCCAGGAAATGGGCCGCAGCTGGTACGACGACGGCAAGCTGCTGCACAAGCAGAACACCTTCAACGACTTCGTCGACGTGACCCGCGCGCTGGTCGCACAGGGCTATGCCGCCAAGGACCGCGTCGCGGCCTCGGGCGGCAGCGCCGGTGGCCTGCTGATGGGCGCAGTGGCCAACCAGGCCCCGGGCGACTACCGGGTGATGGTTGCGCAGGTGCCGTTCGTCGACGTGGTCACCACCATGCTCGATGCCAGCATCCCGCTGACCACCAACGAGTACGACGAGTGGGGCAACCCGGAGCAGAAGCAGTACTACGACTACATGCTCAAGTACTCGCCGTACGACAACGTCACCGCGCAGGCCTATCCGTCGCTGTTCGTCGGCACCGGCCTGTGGGACTCGCAGGTGCAGTACTGGGAGCCGGCCAAGTGGGTGGCCAAGCTGCGTGACGTCAACACCGGCAGCCAGCCCATCGTGTTCCGCACCAACATGGAAGCCGGCCACGGCGGCAAGTCCGGCCGTTTCCAGCGTTACAAGGAACAGGCCGAGTCCTTTGCCTTCGTGCTGGGGCAGCTGGGCCTGGCTGACTGACGCAGCTGGGCCGTAGCGATGCCTGATACGCCGCCGCCACGTGATCCTCCCGGTCCACGCACGCGCCCACCGCGCCTGCGCTGGGCGTGGTGGCTGCTGGCCTATGTGAGCCTGGGCGTGGGCATCGTCGGCATCTTCGTGCCGGGGCTGCCCACCACCGTCTTCGTGCTGATTTCGGCCTGGGCGGCCTCGCATGGCTCCGAGCGGCTACACCGCTGGCTGCTGGACCACCCGCGTTTCGGCCCGGCCATCCGCGACTGGCAGGCGCACGGCGCGGTCAGCCGCAAGGGCAAGTGGATGGCCAGCCTGACCATGCTGGCCTGTGCCCTGATCACCCTGTGGTGCGTGCCGCTGGCCTGGGTGAAGTGGACCTCGATCAGCATCATGGCCTGCGTCTGCCTGTGGCTGTGGCTGCGCCCCTTGCCCCCGGGCGAACGCTGAACGGCGCGCGGCCGCGGTTCGGACTTCGCGGTCCAGTGGCTATACTCGGGGGATGAACAAGACGTCCCGTTTCCTGATTCTCATCCCGGCGGCCTTCCTGCTGCTGGGTCTCAGTGCCTGTGGCAACAAGGGCCCCTTGGTGATGCCGCAGAAGCCGGTGCCGATCGAGGAACAGGAAGTCACCCCGGCGGACCAGCCCGCCACTGAAAAGACCGATCCGGCCGCCGACAAGAAGGCCGATGAAGCCATTGAAGACGGAACCGGTGGTGCTGGCGTAAATGGGTAAGTCAGCAACAGGGCGGATGCGCTTCAGCAAGATGCATGGCGCCGGCAATGATTTCGTGGTGTTGGACTTGCGTGACGGCAGCGCGCCGCCGAATGCCGAGCAGGCAGCGCTGCTGGCCGACCGCCACCGCGGCGTGGGCTGCGACCAGATCCTGACCATCGAGGCCCCGCGCAGCGAAGGCGCGGTAGCGTCCTACCGCATCTGGAACTCCGACGGCTCCACCTCGCAGCAATGCGGCAACGGCGCGCGCTGCGTGGCCGCCTGGCTGGTACGCGACGACGCGGCGCAGGGCGACGACTTCATCATCGACAGCCCCACCCGCACCCACGCCGTGCAGCGCCTGGCCAATGGCGAATACGCCGTGGCCATGGGCAAGCCCGAGTTCGAGCCGGAACAGATTCCGCTGCTCGGCTTCCCGCGTGCGCGCGAGGAATACATGACCTCGCTGCAGGGCGAGAACGTGCGCTTCGGCGCCGTATCGATGGGCAACCCGCACGCCGTGCTGGAAGTCGGTTCGGTCGACGCCGCACCGGTCGAGCGGGTAGGGCCCTTGCTGCAGCAGAACCCCTCGTTCCCGGAATCGGTGAACGTCGGCTTCGCCCAGGTGATGGATGCCGGCCACGCCCGACTGCGCGTCTACGAGCGCGGCGTTGGTGAAACCCTGGCCTGCGGCAGCGGTGCCTGCGCGGCAGCGGTAGTGCTGATGCAGCGTGGCCGCCTGCAGCGCGATGCACTGATTTCCTTGCCCGGTGGCGATCTGCGTATCCAATGGCCGGCAGACGATGCCGAGATCGTGATGTCCGGCCCGGCAGCATTCGTATTCGACGGAGAGTGGATGGGATGAACGACACAGTCGAGAAAATCGGTGCCCATGAAGTCGCGGCCTGGCTGCGGCGTCATCCGACCTTCCTCAAGCAGTTCCCCGATCTGGCGCTGACCATGGTGGTGCCGCGCGACGACGGCCCCACTGCATCGCTCGCCAGCTACCAGCTGGAAGTGCTGCGCGACAAGAACCGCGAGCTGTCGCGGCGCTTGGCCGACCTCGGCGCCAACGCACAGATCAACGAACGGCTGGCCGTGCGTACCCACCAGCTGACCCTGGCGCTGATGCGCCAGACCAGCGCCGCCGACACCCTGCGCGCGATGGCCGCCTCGCTGGAAGAAGATTTCGCTGGTGACCTGGTGCGCATCGTCTCCTTCGACGACGTGCTGGAACTGGCCGAAGCACCGTGGCTGCAGGTCATCGCCAAGGACGACGCCAGGCTGGCGCCGTTCCACGACTGCCTGCAGGACGGCGAGCCCATCTGCGGCCGCCTGCAGCAGGAAAAGAACGACGTGCTGTACGGCGAGCGGGTCAACGAAGTGTCGTCCACCGCACTGTTGCCGCTGCCGGGCGTTGGTCTGATCGCGGTAGGCAGCTACGACCCCAACCGCTTCTATCCCGGCATGGGCACGCTGTTCCTGCGCATGATGGGCGAATCGCTGGTGACGGGCCTGCAGCGCTTCCGCAGCGCCTGAGTGGAGTGACGCGGCGATGAGCGCCGTCCAGGCATTCCTGTCCTACCTGCAGGTCGAGCGCCGCATGTCGGCGCACACGCTGGACGCCTACCAGCGCGACCTCGCCGCGCTCACGCAATGGTGCGACGCGCACGACGTTGCCGATCCGCAAACCCTGCAAGGCGACCAGCTGCGCGAGTTCATCGCCAGCGAGCACCGCCGTGGGCTATCGGCCAAAAGCCTGCAGCGCCGCCTGTCGGCCTGTCGCAGCTTCTACGCCTGGCTGCTGAAGAACAACATCATCGACAACAGCCCCGCTGCCGGACTGCGTGCGCCCAAGGCACCGCGCAAACTGCCGCAGGTGCTGGATGCCGACGAAGCCGTGCAGCTGGTCGAACTGCCTACCGACGCACCGCTGGGCCTGCGCGACCGCGCGCTGCTGGAACTGTTCTATTCCTCGGGCCTGCGCCTGAGCGAACTCTGCGCCATGCGCTGGCGCGACCTCGATACCGCAAGCGGCATCGTGCTGGTGCACGGCAAAGGCAACCGCGAACGCACCGTGCCAGTCGGTTCGCATGCAATGAACGCATTGCAGGAGTGGCGCAGGGAAAGCGGCGGCATCGGAGAGAAACCGGTATTCCCCGGCCGTAGCGGCGGACCCATCAGCCAACGCGCCGTGCAGATCCGCATCAAGCAACTGGCGCAACGCCAGGGACTGTTCAAGAACGTGCACCCGCATATGCTGCGGCACAGTTTCGCCAGCCATATTCTGGAGTCGTCAGGCGATCTGCGCGGCGTACAGGAACTGCTGGGGCATGCGGATATCGCGACCACGCAGATCTATACGCACTTGGATTTCCAGCATCTGGCGAAGGTTTATGATGCTGCGCATCCTCGGGCGAAGCGGAAGAGTTGAGCATTGCAAAAATCCGTCCATGCCAGGAGAGAGGGTGCGGCGTAAGTCTACTGATCTCCGCTGTTTGTACGCTCCAGAGTTGGTTGTTGATAAACGCTGCGTAATTTTCTCGGAAGATCGCGGCGGGGCGCTATCTGCTTCAGATTCCGGTTTTGGATGAAAGGAATTCGCCTGTCGACTTAATTTCGGGCTGCACCACCAATAGCGAGTAGTACTTTGCGCCATCCTGATGAGTGGGTGTCCCTGCTATTTTTTTGGTTTTCCTCGCTTTCCTCTCCCCGCAATACGGCTTCGGCGAAGACTTTAATGGCAATGTGACGAAGGCCGATGGATGCGGTAATGACCAGAATTACTGAAAGTGCGATTTCCCAATTGGATGCTGTGTCTGAAATGACGCGAAGCGGCATTGCGAAAGGCATTGTTGGTGGGAGGAAGGAAAGGACAACGATAAAGCCGTTGTCAGGTTCCTTCGCGCCTCCGAGGCAAAGAAGAAGGCAGCTCATTGGCAATAGAATCAACGTATTTCTTATTGGAGAGGTGGAACTTGGAAGTAGTGCTGAGACAACGGAAAAGACAAGGCTCCAGAGCAGCAGGCCAAGTGCTCCGCTTGCTAGCGCCATCAATAGCTGAGGCCAGTCTCTCGCCACTGCTTGGGCATCAGACATACTCACGATTCCCAGCATGGTCGCTGCAATGGTTCCATATGCGGCGTAACAAGCCATTGTTTTGATTCCGTGCAGGCCGGCCGCGATTATTTTCCCATCTATCCAGATCGCCGGCGTAATGGCTGCCAAAATAATCTCGCTTATTTTTCCGAACTTCTCGCCTGCTATTCCTTGCATTAATATGGCGAGGGCGGAGATGACTCCCATGACCGTCAACATCATTATGCAGATGGAGATCGCGTAACTGCTGGAGTCGGCGGCTTCGTCGGTACCTTTTATGGTGTGCGGTATCAGTTGGGGAAGGCGGGCGATCTTGTTGAATTGTTCCTCTGATATCCCTTCGCGTTGCGAGCTGATCTTTACATGGATTGGTGTAAAGCTCTCCTTAAGCGCATCCTGCCAGTGCACGGTGTTGCGTGTGTAGAGGTTATACATTGCAGGCTCTTGCTCCGTCAGCAAGCCATCCAGCTCGCCACTATCAACTTTTCTGACGGATTCTTCTGGCGCCCCGGGGGCGATAGGGATGAAATTGAATCGCTTGGATGAGGAGTTTGTAAGTAGGTGGTTGCCCGAGGTCTCAATTCCAATGTTGATGCCAATGGGGGTGGATAGCAGCATCAATGCGTCGCCGCCAAAGCGAATAATCGCTATCAGTACGAGGATAGAAAGGCTGATGACCTCTCCCTTCATATCAAAGAACTTCATAAATTCGAAGTGCGCCACATCAAGGATTCTACGGTCCATTCTGGACTCCGGATCGGTTGGATGTTATGGCGGATATGTAAGCCTGGTGGAGGTCGGCTCGCGTGAATTCGATGTCTATAACCGTGTCGTGCTGGCCTATTTCTGCAAGCGCTGCAGTAAAAGAGCTGAGGCTTATGGCTAGGAAATCGATTGTTAATCGATTCTCTCCTTGCGTCGTCAGCCTATGAGGGGGGAGATTGTTGAAGTCCGGAGTAGGGCCCTGCTTGAGTAGCAGAGTTATGGATCGTGGCGAGGGGGCTGGATTCTCAGTGAGGGGCTTTCCAAAGCCACTCATCACTGAAGTACGTCCGCTCTGAATTAGTGCCACGCTCGAGGCAATCCGTTCAACCAGTGCAAGCTGATGAGCGGAAATTAGAATTGCGGTGCCGGCTCCTGCGCGCTCAATCAGTATGTCAGAGACGAATTCCTGATTTATAGGGTCCAGGCCAGAAAACGGTTCATCAAGTACGAGAAGGCATGGGGAGTGCATCAGGCATGCAGCAAGTTGGAGCTTTTGCTGATTTCCTTTGGACAAGGATCTTACCTTCTCATTTCTTTTAGTATATAGGTCAAGGCGGTGGAGCCAATGTTCCAGCAGCTCGGTAATTTTCGGGGTTGCAATCGCGCGTAAGCGCGCCCAATACTTCAATAGCTCGGCCACGTTGACGTCTTGGTATAGACCACGTTCTTCGGGTAAGAACCCAAGCTGCTCTTTCGGAAGTGCGCTGTGGATGATTTGACCACGCCATCGAACCTGCCCGGCATCCGGCCGAGTAAGGCCGGCTACGATACGAAATGTCGTCGATTTTCCAGCGCCGTTTGGCCCAATGAGCGCTACTATGCTGCCCTGCTCAACGACAAGCGATGCGTCATCAATAGCCGCAGTATTGCCAAAGCTCTTTCTTATGGACTCGATCTGTAGCAATTCAGCACCCCTGTTCGCGATTCAAGTGAGAGCTTCGATTTCGGAGGTTCGAACCTGGCGCCAACCTCGGATAAATGCGGAGTCGCTTTTGCGGACCGCTGACCAGATTTGTAAAGCTTCTTCTTTTCCCGAAGCAGTATTGGCCAACGCATCAAAAGCGGCGAGGCGAATGCGCTCAATCTCATGTCTTGCAGCTATGTGTCTGAGAATTTCTTTGTGCTCGCCGCTTCCCAAGGCAGCTGCAGCTCCGAATAGAGAGCCTGCCGATGTACGGTTGATCAGTGCCGCAACTCTTCCGCTATTTAAGTCAAAAGCATACTGATCCATCATGGAAGCTCTTATGGAATTCTCCATGATGTTAAGAGAAACCGAGAGCGAATCAGGTGGTAGTTGATTGTGGATGTCGGTGAAAGCGCGGTACAGGAGAATCCTGCCTCTGGAGAGGCTGCTTCTTTCGATATACCTAAGGCTGACGTTCTCCCCCTTAACGCCGCCGCATTGTTCGTAGTCGTATTCGTAGTAGTCGCTACCATAGCCCGGGCCGTGGTAGCCAACGGTCAGGAAGTTGAAGTTATGGTCATGAGGTTTGTTGTAGAAGAAAGGTTCTGTGCCGCTGGTCATTACCATCTGGTCGGTAATGGCGGGCCACAGGCAGGCTCGCAAAAAGAAGGACTGCCCATTTCTTTGTGGCGGATAAATCATGAAGACCTGTGCAGAATAGCTATTTGAGGTCTGTAGGCTGCGGTAGTCCTTCAATTCAGAACAGACCATTTCTGCGAGGAATTTCCTATTGTTCGATAGTTGTTTCAGTGCTGTAGATGCTGATGCCAATGAATCCTGATCCATAGGTTGAATTCTGTTTTCAAACAGGAATTCGACCAGGTCTCCAAGCTCGATCGAAGTGCTGTCGTCGGAATCAATTTCTATTGGCATTATTGTTTTCCTTGATCAACGCGACGGTTTGGGCGGCCGCTTCACGGACTTGCGGGTGCGGGTCGTGATCTACCATGTGGTTAAGGAGAGGGGTGGATGCGGAAAGATCCATGACAAGGCACTCCCGCATGGCATGCCATCGCACAAAATGATCAGGGTGTCTCGTTGCTATGGCGATTAGTTGCTCTACACCCATGTGCCAGTCAAGCTCTCGCACGAGAGTTGTGAGTAGCTGCACACGGGACGACTTCATGTCCGCTGCGGTGAAGGAGTGAAGCTTTCCGTCCATCTCGTAGTGAACATTAACCGCCGTTCTCGGGGTGCTGCGGGTCGCAATGGTAAACACGATGGGGGACTCGCAGCTGGCGATGGACAATCCCGTCGACCCGCCTTCAAGGAATAACATGTCGCCATCGATGACTTTCTTATCCGGCTGTTGATGCATTTCGCGGAAGGAAAGAGGATCTTCGCGATTGAAAGGCTCTGCTGACCACAGGTTCAGCGTTGCGTTGCCACCTCTTATGAACTTTATCGCCGAGTCCGTACCTTGCATGGTTATGCCCGACACCCTAGCGTTGTTCTTTTGTGACTTCTTGATGCGGTGCGCGATTGGCCCAATCGAAACCAACGAGACGCGTAGCTGTTCGCTGTCAAACAGCACGATCCCGGTGAGTGCGTCGTTGTCGATTGTTCTCGCTGTCGTAGCGTAGAGGGGCCTGCTTGCGAATCGGAGCAGTTCCTCCGATATCAGCGCTTCAATTCGATCTTCCGGTATCAGAGACAGCGCTTCGTAGAGTTTTGGGCGCACCGTGTCAGCGCTTTGTGCTCCAGCTAGGGATTCAGCGATTGATCTCATCGGAGCGATTACACCAAGCGATTTCAGTCTTCCCTCCATGCCCAGTGTTTCGTTTGATAGCCTGAAGAATTCCTTCTGGTTGCTGAGGTCGTTGCAAATAGTCAGGACTTTGGCTGGATTCTTCATCGCATTGCTCGCTTCTTCAAGTCGACGCAGGTATTGGCCTGCGTCGACGATTTCCTAGTGGAGCTGTTGATTGATGAAGACACCAGCTACGACCCCGAGCGCGAAGCATGCTGGACCAACCGAGTCATCGAATCCGGCATTGCCGTGAATCGCGACTTCTCTGGCAAGTGTTGGCAGTTCATTTATGTTTGACATTGGTGCCTCCGTTTATGTTAGGACGGCTACGATTACCATGACGACCACGCTGACTGGCTCGATGGTCGATTCAAGTTGTGAACTGCCATTGATACCCACGTCGACTGGCAAGCTGGGTATGGCTGAGGTGATTGCACACGGCATTGCTACCTCCTTTCGAAAGGGTTTTTCCTGAGCGTCGCGAGCATGAGGCCAGTACGAGGCGGTCACTGCGACGTACTTGTTTTATATGTGTGGGGAAGATTTCGCAAAGTAGGTGAAGTCGATTCTGTATACGGTGGATTCGTGCTGTTGGGGCGTGTAACTCTTGCATTTCAAGTGGTTCTCGCCACGGCGATGGGTGATTCCCACACTAATTTGCTGGATTATCTTTCCCGTGATTGATCAGCAGTTCTTACTCGTCCGCGCGAATTCGTGGAGGTCGTTTGACACTGTGCTTGTAGTGATCGCCGCATTCTGCGTGCCGTCTACGCCCGAGCAGATGACGTTTATTGGCGCTGGCTCCACCTTTTGAGATCAGACGTTGCCGGTAAATAGATGGCGTGTATGGAGCGGGAATTGCAGAATCGTCGGAGCCAAGCCATTCAAAAGTCCGTAGCTACTTTTCTGGCGAGGCAGTCACCTGGCGTTTCACGCGAATCGAAGCGGAGTGCTCAAAACAATCGCAGGACCTATAACTCCGCTTCCAACTGGATCGCAGCAGTGAGGGGCTTCGATTGATCAGTGTCTTTGGGCTCAATCTCAGGGTTTGCGGGCTGGTCTTGACGCCAGCTATCCCCAATGACGGCATAGCCAGAAGCAGACATACTTTTACGCGCTCAATCCAGCCATACCCATCCGCTTCCTCCCGGGCACCCACAAACCCATGCTCACGTCCTACCTGCTGTTCTTCTTCGCCGGCCTGGGCGTCTTCAACGGTGCGGCGTTGTCGGTCTACCTGTTATGCCGAACGCCCGTCCGGCCCGCCCAGCGTTGGCTGGCGACCTTGGTGCTGATGCTCAGCCTGCGCACCGGCAAGTCCCTGCTGTTCTACTTCTGGCCCGACATCTCCAAGCTGGTTCTGCAGGTCGGTCTGACCGCCTGTTTCTTTATCGGCATCTGCCTGATCGGTTTCGTGCGGGCTTGGCTTGATCCCGATGGCCGACGGACCCGAAACGATGCGGTGACCGCCTTGGGCCTGCTGGTGCTGGCGGCTGCCTTTGGTGTCGCTTGGCCGTATACCGATAACGTCTGGCTGTGGGCTGGTCCGGTGTGGGCCTCCATCCAGGTGATCTGGCTGGTATGTCTGCTGGTTGCAGCGGGGCTGTTCCTGCGCGGGGGCAAGCAAGGTCGGGCCGACGCGGCGCCCGGCGCGCTGAGCCGCAGCCATGTGCTCTCGGTGATCGTGGGCGTGGGCGTGATCTGGTTGGCCTATGCCACCTCCGGCTTGACCTCGTATATTGTCGGCGCGCTGTCGTTCTCGCTGGTGTTGTACCTGAGCGTCAGCGTTGCGCTTGCCCGGCGTAAGCCTGCTCCGGTCGCCGAGCCTTACCGCGACCGCAAGATCGCGCCCAGCGAAGCCGAGGCGACCTTGCGCGCCCTGCATGCGCTGATGGCCGACGAGGGCCTGTACAAGGACGCGGGCCTGACCCTGGCCAAGCTGGCCAAGCGGCTCAACATACCTACTGCCCGGTTGTCGCAGCTTCTTAACGACAACCTCAAGACCGCCTTCAAGCCCTATCTGGCGCAGGTCAGGATCGAAGCGGCCAAGCAGTTGCTGCGCGCGCAGGCGTCGGCATCAATGGACGATGTGGCGGAGGCGTCCGGCTTCCTGTCCACCTCCACCTTCTACAGCAGCTTCAAGAAGGTGGAAGGGACCACGCCTGCGGCGTGGCGGCAGGCCCAGTCGCGCTTGGTGGCGGGCTCTTGAAACGTGTTTGGTGAGTCCGTAAACACGCTTCAGTAGGTTGATTCCTAACGCAATTCCGCAGACTTCGGGGCACCCATCCTCCGGAGTCTTTTCATGTCAGTAACGCGTTCCAAGCCGGCCACTGCCGGTGTGCCATCGCTGCCAGCACGCCTCATCCGATGGTTCGCCGTGGCCAGCCTGGCGCTGTGGTTCGGCGGGCTTGCACATGCCGATCCGGTCGCGGATCAGCGTGAGATCTCGGTGGTCATCGAGGACTATCTGCGCGGCAGTTCCTACAACCAGCGCGATCGGCTCAGCCGCGCCTTCCATCCTGATGCGCGGCTATACCTGAGCCAGGGCACGGACGGCATGCGCGAGGTGGGCATCGCCGAGTACAGCAGCTGGTTCGGCAAGAACGCGGGGCAGTTCAATGGCCGTGTCGGCCGCCTGCTCGGCATCGAGGTCGAAGGCAACATCGCCACCGCCAAGGCGGAGATTCTGATCAGCAAGGATCAGGCACGCTACGTTGACCTGTTCCTGCTGAAGAAGCTGGAAGGGCGCTGGCTGATCATCAGCAAGACCGCCACCCGCGAAACCGCACCCGCCCATGGCCGCCAGGTGCTGCTGGCGGTGTCCAATGTGGACACCATGCCCGGCACCCGTCTGAGCGCGGGCAACAGCTTCTCGGAGCTGATCCATGCCTATGCCGGATTCCGTGAGGCCGGCTACGGCGTGCAGTTCGTCAGCCCGGAAGGCGGCGCCGTGCCGCTGGCTTACATCGACACCAGCATCCGCGAGCACAAAGCCGGCATCTATGACGCCGATATGATGTGGGCGCTGGCCAACACGCGTCGGCCCGACGAGGTGACCGCCAGCGACTACGCCGCGCTGATGTACATCGGCGGCAGTGCCGCGATGTATGGCGTTGCCGAGCACCCTGGCATGCAACGGTTGGCGGTGCGCATCTATGAGCAGCGGGGCGGCATCGTCTCGGCCGTCTGCCACGGCAGTGCTGGGCTGGTGAACCTGACCCTGTCCGATGGCTCCGCGCTGGTCAGCGGAAAGCGCGTCACCGGCTATCCAGATGCGTACGAGGACATGAGCGCGGCGTACTACAAGACCTTCCCGTTTTCGATCGAGCAACGCCTGCGCGGAAGCAAAGGCCAGTTCAGCTACGGCGCGCGCGGCACATCGCACGTGGAAGTTGATGGTCGGCTCATTACCGGCATGAATTGGGAATCCACCCGTGGTGTGGTGGCTGCGATCATCCAGCGGTTGGAAGAGTGAAACCGGGGTCTGAAACCGGGGTCAGAGTCAGGTTTGAAGGCTGCAGGGATTTCTTTCAACAGTCCTGCGTGATGCCGATAAGACCGGGCAGCCGTGCTCACTATCGACGTTCCGCCAGCGTAGTCCTACTCCTGTCGCGTCGCTTCATAGGTGCTGCCGCCTCGTTGCAAGGAGAAGCCGCCGGCCTTGTTGTCGGCTCCCAGCTGGAAGTCGAGCGTCATGTCACTGGCGGTCATGAAGAATCGGCTTTTCGATTGTGCAAGCAGCTCCATGCGAGCGGCCCCGAACAGGTCGCTCTGGAAGTACAGCCGGTCGCCTTCGGCGGTGACATGCGCTGGCGTGCCCAGCAACTGGTAGGCGCCGGCGACGGCGGCATTGGCTGCGGGATCGGCGGCAATGGCGGCCCTCTCGACGGGCTTGAGGTCGGGCCAGCCGTATACAGTGGCAACGCTGGCCACTATCTCGTCAATCAAGCTGCCGCCGTTGTCGCTGTTGGTCATCACCACTACACCTTGCCCGGTGTGGGTGTAGCCATAGAACTGTGCGCGGAATCCATCGGTGCTACCGGAGTGCCCGAAGCGGATGCCTTCGCCCACCTTGTTGATGAACAAGCCCAGGCCGTAGTCGCCCAGTTCGGGGCGAAGCATGGTGCTGGTCATGGCGCTGGAAAGTACCTTGCCCGACGTTCCGTTTTGCGCACGCTGGATATCGATTACGAACCTGGCCAGATCGGCAGGCGTTGTCCATAGCGCGGCGGCGGCCGATTCCGGATAAAGATGCCAGTTGCCGACGACCGCCGCTCCATCACTGTGATACGCAGTGGCAGCCCGCGTTTGCCATGCAGGCGGAAGCGTCAGCGCGAAGGTACTGTCGTGCATTTTCAGCGGATCAAGGACGAGCGCCTGTAGCAGCTCAGGGAAGGGCTGCTTGCCTGCCTCGATCATCATCAGCTGAGCCACGCTGTAGCCGCCACCGGAATACTTCCAAGCGCTGCCGGGCGTGGACTCGACTCTGACTGGGTCCGAATTTGCCGGCGCTTGCCCTTCCAGTACCTGCAGCAGCGAGGGGACCGGCTTGTCCCGCGCGTAGCCATAGAAGCCATGCACGGTCATGCCGGCGCTATGGTTGAGCAGCCTGCGTAGCGTGACGGGGCTTTGCCGGGTGAACTGGTTGGCGGGAACCTGCCAGGCGTGGAGCTGCGTGTTCGCATCGACGTCGAGCGATAGCTTGCCCTGCTCGACCAGCCGCAGCGCGGCCATGGCGCTGACCGACTTGCTGATCGACCCGGCCTGGAACAGCGAGCCAGCTTGGGCAGGTGTGTGCTTGTCGGTATCGAGCTCGCCATAGGCGCGGGCCCACTCGACGCGCCCGTTGTTGATGACGGCGATGCTGACCGCGGGAACCTTGTGGAATGCCATGCGCTCGCTCAGGCGCATGGCCTGGATCGGGGCGTCTTTGACGACGACGGGTGTGAGAAGGGTTTGTTCGACCCGGGCGATGCGGGCCTGAACCTCCGGCGCGCTGTCCTGCCCCGGTGCCGCATCAGCCGGCGCGCGCGCCAGGGTGCAGGGTGCAAACAACAACAGCGTGAGCGCAGCTACAACATGGCGGACCTGGAGGCTGCGGGCGCGGCCAGACGGCGGGCTTGGGGCAGTAGCTGCGTGGTGCATCGTCAGTGGCTCGTTGGAGGTTGGGATCTGGTGTCGAGGATTAGTTGAGGGCAGGGCCCTTGGCAAGTGCAATGCGACCTGGGTGCGGATGGGGGAGAACGGCATTGTTGCGGATGAGCTTGCGTGGCCGCTGCGCCGGGGAAGCGGCCGTGGCCCCGCTGGCGCTTTGATCACGGCGGCAAGCTGCTTTCCCTCCTTACTGACGCCGTGGGCAGTAGTGCCTTGGCTTCACTGCTCAGGGTGTAGGCTCGCTCAAGGTCGCAGCTTCTGTGCTGCGCATCGTTTGGTTTCTGCAGCCGAGGAGCACGCATGACGGTCAAGCGCATGGA
>QFOV01000055.1 GCA_003248565.1 Stenotrophomonas sp. | reverse complement strand
AGCGTGGAGGACATGTCAGTGTTTTCCTGTGCAGCGGCAAGAGGGGGAATCGGCGCGCTCCGGGACCGGATCCAGTCCGCCCGGGTGGAACGGATGGCAGCGCCCCAGCCGGCGCAGGGTAAGCCAACACCCCCGTAGCGGACCGTGTATACGGATCGCGTCCATGGAGTATTCCGAGCAGCTGGGATAGAAACGGCAGCGCGGCCCGAGCAGGGGGCTGATGAAGCGCTTGTAGGAGCGCAGTACGGCAATGAGGAGTCGGCCGATCACGGTTGAATGATAAGCCACTTGGCAAGCGAGCAGGATTTGTCGCAGGATGCGGGATGGCGCCGGTAAAGACGACGTGCTTTCCGCTGCCAGCCAGGGGCGATTGCGCGCCTGGTTACGTTCCGAACTGCGCGAAACGGTCCGGTGACGCCACCGGACCTGGACTGCACGGGTCGGGCATCCGTTCACATACGGTGCCCGGCGCGGTTGCTGCTGCTGGTCGGGTAGGCTATAAAGGCCCGCTTTCCCGGGCCCCGGGGGAAACAAGGAAGAGCGTTTCGTGGCTGCTAAAAAACCTGCAAAAAAGGCCGTCAAGGTCGCCAAGAAAACCGCCAAACCTGTAGTCAAGAAGGCGGTGTCCAAGCCGGTTGCAAGCAAGCCGGTGGCCAAGGCTGCCAAGCCGGCCGCGAAGAAAGCACCCGCCACCAAGGCGGTTGCAAAGAAAACGCCGGTCAAGCCAGCAGCACCTGCCAGCAAACCCGCCGCCAAGAAGGCTGCGGTTAAGACGGCAGTCGCTAAAAAGGCGGCCCCTGCCAAGAAGGCGGCGGTCAAGAAGGTGACCAAGCCGGTTGCCGCGCCAGTTGCCAAGAAAGCAGCTGCGCCGGTTGCCAAGGCCACCAAGCCCGTTGCCAAACCCGTAGTCAAGAAGGTGGCCGAACCAGTGGCTGCCAAACCGCTCAAGACTGCTGTCAAACCCGTGGTCAAGTCCGTACCGAAGCCTGCTGCAAAGCCGGCGGCGGCCAAGTCTGTCCCGGTCGAAGTCGCCAAGACGGCCCCAGCTCCGGCACCTGCGCCGGTTGCTGCCAAGCCGGCTCCAGCGGCCAAGGCCCCGCAATCCAAGAATCCCGTGCCTGTTTCGAAATCCAACGTCAAAACTCCCGTCAAATCCACCGCTCCTGTTGCCGTCCGTCCCGTGGGCAAGGTTGCAGTCGCTGTAACCGCGCGTTCGACCGCCCCGGCGCCGCGCAGCAAGTACAAGGTTGTCGAATACAACGTCGACGAGGCCACTGGCCGTCCGATCCTGCCGGCTGGCTACAAGCCGTCTGCAGATGAGGAGTACATGAGCACGCTGCAGCAGGAGTACTTCCGCCAGCGCCTGCTCAACTGGCGTGCGGACCTGGTCGAGGAATCGAAGCAGACCATCGAGAACCTGCGCGAGGAAGTGCGTGACATCGGCGATGAAGCCGAGCGTGCAACCCGTGAGACGGAAAATTCGCTGGAACTGCGTACCCGCGACCGCTACCGCAAGCTGATCGGCAAGATTGACAGCACGCTGAAGCGTCTGGAAGCCGGCGACTATGGTTTCTGTGTCGATACCGGCGAGGACATCGGTCTGGATCGCCTGGAAGCCCGTCTCACCGCCGAGCGCACGATTGATGCGCAGGAGCGCTGGGAGCATCTGCAGAAGCAGCAGGGCGACTGAGGCCTGCCGCAGCTGTTGAACAGGAACCCCGCTTCGGCGGGGTTTTTGTTGGCCGCTGCTTCAGCCTGTCTGGTTGTTGGAGCTGGAATCAGGCGTGGCGAGTAGCTGCTCCCGGCGCGGTAGCGCGTCGGCTACGAGGGCGCAGGGCCGGGCTGGCCCCCTGCGGGCATCCAGTTCAAGGGGTATTTGACTGGCACGTCCCGCCTGCTTGCCCGCTGCGGATCGTCAGAATGTCGCTGCGGGAATCTATGATGGAGCAACTTCCGGCCAAGGCATGGACAGATGGCAGCGCAATCAGTTGGCCCTTCGCAGGCTTCCAGCACAGAGACCGGGGCGTCCTCGGGCGGCAGCCCGCTCAGCCTCCTGAGTCGACATCAGCGGTTGCTGCTATACGTTGGCGGGCTGGTGACGTCATTGGTACTGATTGCCGTCACCGTAGTGATGGTGCAATCGCAGGTAAAGGACTATGTCGCCGGTCGCCATACCGAATATGTGCTGCGCAGGACAACGTTGCGGGCGATGTTTGCGGTACGTGAAGCGTCGCTTCGTATCGGTGTGCGGCAGGAGGAGTACGTGTGGTCGATGCGGCAGGAGCCGGATCCCTCGCTGATGAAGCGCTTCGCCGATGCGAACGGACGGATGGTCCTGCAACGGAACAGCAGCCTCCCGCCTGCACTTGTCATCGGCGACATCAGCCTGGATTACCCCGCTGAGCGTTTCGGTGCCTACCTGCGGATGGCGGACGATGTGAGCTACCAGTCGGGTGCGTATTCCCAGGAGCTGGCAGCAGCGGGCTACCTCTTCAGCCCCGATCGGCGCTTCATCGTCCTTGGGCCGCTACCTGATGGGGCGGCAGCGCAGCAGATGAAGGAGGCAAGCGCTGCCAGTCTGCTTGAGCGCATCGTGCCGGACCTCGGGGATCTGGGCACGCCGGCGGCCCAAGCTCGCCTGCTCGATACCAAGGTCCCCCTGTGGTTGCCACCTGAGCCGGATCCACTGACCGGGATCTCCTCGATACGGCTGGTGCAGGGCGCGGCGTCGGAAGGCAAGCTCTTTGCTGTATTCGTGGCTTCCTATCCGACCCAGATGCTGGCACCGTTGCTGGCTGGCGAGGATCCGAACGAGGCATCGCTCCTTGTCGGCCCAACAGGGGAGCTTCTGCTCGGCTCGGCAAAGGAGGGCACCACGGCTGACGTGCTGCGTATTTCGAGTGGCGTGCCGCACGAGGCATTGCAGAGGCTGAGCTATCGCGACGGCTACTTCATCGTCAGTGACGAAATATCCAGTTCGGGTTGGAGGTTGTTGCATGCCTTCTCATGGCGCACGGTCATGGCGGCATTGTGGCCTCGCCTGGTCAGCTACATCGGTGCAATGCTGTTGATGATTGGTTTTGTATGGACGGTGCTGCTGCTCATTGACCGGAAGGTGTTCAAGCCAGGCTTCGCGCGCTCACAGCGCATCATCGAGAGTGAGGATCTCAATCGAACGATTGTGACCACCGCGCCCTTTGGCTTGGCACTGCTTTCCGTCTCCAGTGGTCAGGTCCTGTTGCAGAACGCCACGATGCTTGATTATGCGGAAGCCGCGCGGCGAGGCGATCCGCCCTTGCATCACCGCTTTCTTGCACTATTCAACAGTGTCACGGGTGGTGGTCATAGTGAGCGGGAGTTCGAGCTTGCCTTGGAAGATGGGTCCAGCTGCGATCTATTGGTCAGCAGCGTGCGTACCAAGTACCTGGGTCTGGATGTCCTTCTGTGCAACTTCAAGGACATCACCCTGCGCAAGAAAACCCAGCACGAGCTGGAGCAAGCCCGCCAGTTGGCCGAGGATGCCAGCCATGCGAAGTCCGCGTTTCTGGCGACGATGAGCCATGAGATACGGACGCCGCTCAATACCATTCTTGGGAACCTCGAGTTGCTGGAGCGCACGCCGCTCTCGGAAGATCAGCTGCAGCAGCTGCGAATCGTGGCGTCATCGTCTTCGACATTGCTGGGCGTCATCAACGACATTCTGGACTTCTCGAAAGTCGAATCCGGCCAGATGAGCATCGAGGCGATCAGCTTCGACATGAAAGCGCTGGCACAACAGGCAGTTGAGTTCTTTCTGCCATCTGCACACGCAAAAGGGCTGCAGCTGGACCTGAGCATGGATGATTCACTAGCGGCGGCGTATATCGGCGATCCCATCCGCATTCGGCAGATCATCTATAACCTGCTCGGCAATGCCATCAAGTTCACGGAACAAGGAGACGTGTTGCTGGAGATCTATCTGCGGGACGAGCATCGACGGGATTCGGAAATTGTTATCGGCGTCAGTGATACCGGCATAGGCATGACTCCGGAGCAGCAGAAGTCGCTGTTCCAGACCTTCAGCCAGGCAGACTCAACCATCACCCGTCGCTATGGTGGTAGCGGCCTGGGCTTGGCGCTGTGCCGTCGTCTGGCCGACCTGATGAACGGGACGATCAGCGTGCACAGCGCCGCCGGTGCCGGTAGCACGTTCCTGGTTACCCTGCCTTTGCCGGCGAGTGAGGACGCTCCCGTGCAGCTCGAAGCTGCTGCCGCGGCCAAGCCATCCGAGGCCGTCGCATCATCGGGCTTGCGGATGTTGGTGGTTGATGACCATCCGGCCAACCGGCACCTGATACGCCTTCAATTGCAGACATTGGGCCATGTGTCGGATCAGGCCGGGGATGGTCATGAGGCGCTCATCCTGCTCGCTGAAAGGGAGTACGACCTGGTGATGACGGACCTCAACATGCCGGCCATGGATGGCTATACATTGGCGCGCAAATTGCGGGAGCAGGGTACTGGAATCCCGATAATTGCGATCACCGCGCATGCCTCCGAACGCGATCGCCAGCGCTGCAAGGACATCGGCATCGATGAGGTCGCGACCAAGCCTATTCTGCTGGACGCGCTGGACAAGATGATTCGGCGGCACCTGCATGGCAGGCAGTCGTCACTTGAAGCTCGGAAGGAAGGGGGCTTGATGAACGGTCCCCTGCCTGGGGAAGTACACCAGGCGCTGCTCGATTCGCTGGACGATTCGCTGCGCAGGTTGCATGACGAGTTGGCGGCTTTCACTGCTGGTGCGGGCATGACCAACACCGGCCGGACGCGGATTGGCGCGGAGCTGCACTCGATCCGTGGCGCATTTGCGATGATTCATGCGACAGAGGTTGCTGATGCCTGTGGGGATCTTGAGCGGCTTCTTGGCCAAGGTGACTTCAGTTCGCTCGCTGCAGGCATCGATGCACTGGATGCCAGTTCCCATGCTGTGCTCAGGCAGCGCTCACCCTCACCATGAGCAGCCTCGTCGGTGTTCATGCTTTCCCTGCTGGATGGGGGGCGTGTGCAGTCGTTCTCGTCGATTTTGCCTGCAACCAGCGCGCTTTTGCTTGCCGGGTTGGAGATGCAACCAGCAATTCGTGACATCGGATTGCTCTTGGCGCGATGACTCCCTGCGTGTCATGGCGTGCCTGTTGGGCATTGCCCGTCCGGGATTCGCAGCTGTCGCATCAACGCGATGCCAGTGCTTGCCCCAGTCGGTGAAGGTAGTCCTCGAAGTACCTGCCGAGCTCGACCTTGTCGGGGTGGCGCAGCCATAGCAATTGCAAACCATCCATCATCGCGATGAGTTCGGCTGCGATCTGGTCCGGATCGATGGTGGGATTTATCTCTCCGGATTCCTGACCATGGCGCAGGCTGTGCGTGATGTATTGGAGCATCAGTCCTGAGCGCTGGTGGAACCAGTCCTGTGCAGGATGATCCTCGCCAAGGCTCTCGGCGTTGAGCAGCGAGAAAGCGCGGATCACGCCGGGTATCTCGGCATTGGCGCGATTGACCAGACGCAATTGATCCACCACCTGCGACCACGGAAGCGGCGGTCCTGCAGCAGCGTCCTCAAGCGTGTAGTCCTGCGGATAGTCCGGCAGGCGCGGACTGCGTTGATCGCGGACCTCCAGAACCGCCAACAGCATGTCGGTCTTGCTGGGGAAGTAATGCAACAGGCCGGGCAGGGTGAGGCCGACATTGCTTGCGACCTCGGCAATGGACGCATTGCTGTAGCCATCGCGCGCGAACACGCGCATTGCCGCATCCAGAATCTGTTGACGTCGCTTGTCGCCTTTGGGTGAGCGCCGGCGTGTGCGGGTGATGGGCGAGGACTGTGTCGAGGTTGGCAACGTTCGGTCCGATCGATGAGCAATGCGCAGTGTATCGATGCAGCCCGCACGCGTTGCCGTCCTGAAAACTGTACCCATGTCACAGTTTTTGACAAGCCTACTTGTCGGTAGGTTTACTGCCGCGGCGTCGGCGCAACGGTCAACAGCTACATCGCCGCAACAACATCCCGGAGGGGAATGCACTCACCTGGTCTGCGTCATCGCAGTGGCTGCGGTGGCGAGAAGCTGATCAGCCTCGCGTGATGGGAAGCGTGCCGAGAGGCCGACGTCGGAATACCTGGGGTGGACGGACGCGTCCTCCCGGTTCATGCCGATCTGCTGTACCTGCGTGGGTGGCCGATGTTGTGGCACGGGCCGCTCTGGATCAATCTGGAGAGAAGTAATGAGCACGTACTGTTGTAACGGGAAGGGCAGCATCTTCAACAGAATGATGTTGGCCATTCTCCTTGGAGTCTGCGCGGCGCTGGCCCATGCGCAGCCCGCCGTGGATTCCGCCACGGCACAAGGGCTGGACGCATTGCATTCAGCCGAGCAGCACGCTGATTCGTCAACGGGATCGGTGCCGACACCGACGCCAACTTGTCGCGACTACGACCGCTTCGTCAGTCGCGGTTCGGAAGCACCCATCATCACTACCTGCGAGACACTGTCACCTGACCTGTTGGGCCTGAGGCCGAAACTGTACGAAAACGGCTGGATGTTCATGGGCTACTACAGCGCCACGGAAACCTATGACGTGCGTGGTCAGGAAGCCCGTCCACAGGCATACAACGGGCAGCGGCCGAGCTTCAGTGGCACCTTGTCGACCATCACCACCTATGACCTGTCGCGATTGGGTTGGTGGGGCAAGCGATCCCAGCTGACCGTTGAGGCCAACAGTTGGCGTACCGTGTATCGCGATGCAGGCCTGAATGACGATGCGGCGGTAGCCCAGCTGTCGGTGCAGCAGGAGTTCGCTGGCGGGCGTGTGCGGATCCAATACGGTTACTACGGAATGCTGGGCCAGTTTGTTGGTCTGTTCCTGGGGGCAAGCACTGCATCTTCCGCGCTCGGCCCGACCAGCATCATTCCCAACATGGTTGGCATGGCAGGGTTCAAGCCTGTACCTGGCATGGATATCCGCCTGTACTCGAAGAGCGGTCGCTTCTACGACCACTTTGGTGTCGCGCGCTCACAGAGCCCCGATGGTTTCCTTGCCGACAGCAAGGCCAATCCCACCGGCCTGAAGTGGAGCGTAGAGGGTGCCAAGCCAATCTATGTCAACGAAATCGGTTATCGGGTAGCGTCCAGTGCAAGCAGCCGGATGACCTGGATCCGCCAGGGCACGATCTACAACCGCACGCTTTACACCGACTACCGCAACCCGGAGCGCAAGGGCAGCAATCGTGGGTTCTATCTGGTGGCCGACCATCAGTTCACCCAGCCGGACGAGTCGGTTCCCTATCGCGGTTGGTACGTCAACCTGAAAGGGAACTATGCGCCGGCCGAGCACAACATCTTCAGTTCCGACTATGCGTTGACGCTCTACAGTCTGGCACCGTTTGCCACGCGTCCCGGTGACATGGTGTCGTTCGGCTATACGCGTACGGAAGTGAGTGATGATGCGCGTCGCTACCTCGGTGCGGCCGGCATGGATCCGGTGCATTTCAGTTCCACCGGTTCGGTTTCATATGCCTTGCGCGCGTTCCGCGGCATCTACTGGGTCAATACGCTGAGCTATACGCGCAACCCGGTGGTCACCACCCAGCACCCGGACGCGGTGAATCTGCAGAGTCAGTTGACGTTCTCGTTCTGAGTCATGTCCGGCCGGTTTCACCTGACGGAATTACGTACCGCAACAGGGCAGGCAGCGCCAGGACGGCGTTGGCGGTGGAGTGTTGCCTGCGGCTTCACCCGAGTGATCGCGCGCTGCCTGTGTGTGGGCGCTTCAGTTGCAAAAACACAGCACCCGGCGCGAAGCGCCGGGTGAGAACCGGAGCATGTGAAATGGCAAGAATGAAGAGAAATGCTGGATTCAAACCGCTGTTGATCAGCATCGCGGTAACAGCCTTGGTGATGAGCGCGGCACAGGCCAAGGAGCTTCCGCAATTGGGCAAGGCACCGTTGGTCGATGTGATAGCGGCATTGACCCTGCAGGAGAAGATCGAACTGGTGACCGGCCAGGGAATGAGCTTCCCTGGGCTGCCTGAGGACATGCAGGCGCCGGTAGTGGGCGCGATCGAGGACAAGGTGGCGGGTGCTGCGGGTGCGACCGTGGCTGTGCCACGCTTGGGCATCCCTTCGTTGGTACTGGCCGATGGTCCAGCGGGGGTGCGTATCGATCCCACCCGCAAGGACGCCCCGGGCAGGACGTTCCATGCCACCGCATTCCCAATTGGCAGCGCCCTGGCCAGTTCCTGGGACGTGGCGCTGGTACGCAAGGTGGGTGCAGCCATCGGTGATGAAGCGGCGGCCTATGGCATCGACGTGATGCTGACGCCAGCACAGAACATCCATCGCTTCCCCTTGGGGGGGCGCAATTTCGAGTACTACTCCGAAGACCCGGTGGTCAGCGGTGAGATGGCAGCCGCCTTGGTCAATGGACTGCAGGCGCGCGGTGTGGGGGCATCGGTGAAGCACTTCGCGGTCAACAACCACGAATGGAACCGCAACACCATCAATGCAAAGGTGGATGAGCGGGCATTGCGTGAGATCTACCTGAAGGGCTTCGAGATCGCCATGCGCGAAGGCCAGCCTTGGACGGTGATGTCCAGCTACAACAAGCTCAACGGCAGCTACACCTCGGAGAGCAAGTGGCTGCTGACCGATGTGCTGCGCGCCCAATGGGGCTACCAGGGCGTGGTGATGACCGATTGGTTCGGCGGGACGAATGCGGTCGCGCAGATGCAGGCCGGTAACGAGATGCTGATGCCAGGTACAGGCAAGCAGCGTGCGGCGATCCTTGCAGCGGTGGGCAGCGGTGCGCTGGACGAGGCGGTGCTGGATCGCAATGTGCAGCGCGTGCTGGAGTTGGTGTTGCGCAGTCGTGCCTTCAAACAGCTGCCGCGTTCGGACCAGCCTGATCTGCGCGGCAATGCCGGGATTTCACGCAGTGCGGCCACCCAGGGCATGGTGTTGCTGAAGAATGAAGCGGCGGTGCTGCCGCTGCCTGCCAACGCCAGCGTCGCGTTGCTGGGTCATGGCAGCTACGAAGTGAATATCGGCGGAACCGGGAGTGGTGACGTCAACGAGGCATATGCCGTTACCCTGGCCCGAGGATTGGAAAGTGCGGGCTTCAGCAATGCGGAAGGGCTGGAGCAGGCCTACACGCGTTACATCGATGAAGAGGTGCCCAAGCTTCCGAAGACCGAGTGGTACCTGAGCAAGCCGCGTATCGCAGAGCGGGTTGTGAGTGATGACGAGTTGCGTACCCTGGCACGGCAGCAGGATGTGGCCGTGGTGACCATCGGTCGTGGCTCGGGCGAGTTCGTTGATCGCAAGGCCGAGGGTGATTTCAATCTGACCGCCGCCGAATACGGGCTGCTGGAGCGCACTTCAAAGGCGTTCCGTGCGCAGGGCAAGAAGCTGGTGGTGGTGCTCAATATCGGCGGCGTGATCGAGACGGCCAGTTGGAGTCGCTTTGCCGATGCCATCCTGTTGGCCTGGCAACCGGGGCAGGAGGCTGGGAATGCGATTGCCGACGTGCTGTCCGGCGCGGTGAACCCGTCCGGCAAGCTTGTCGACACGTTCGCGATGCAGCTGGGTGACTATCCTGCCAGCAAGGGCTTCCCCGGCAAGGAGTTGCTGGGCCCGGATCCGAACGCGAGTTCGATCTTCGGGCAGATCTCACGTGCCGCCGAAGTGGAGTACAGCGATGGCATATGGGTGGGCTATCGCCACTTTGATACGCGCAAGGTGGAGGTGGCCTATCCATTTGGCTTCGGCCTGTCTTACACCACGTTCGGCTATAGCGACCTGAAAGTGGATGTCAGTGGCACCGGACCGGTGCGGGCCAGTGTGAAAGTCACCAACACCGGCAAGGTGGCGGGCAGCGAAGTCGCACAGGTTTATGTCAGTGCGCCGCAGGGCGTGCTCGAGAAGCCAAGCCAGGAGTTGCGTGCATTCGGCAAGACCGGCGTGCTGCAACCGGGCCAGTCGCAGGTGCTGCAGTTTGAGATCGAAGGCAGGGATCTTGCCTCATTCGACACAGGTCGCGGCCGTTGGGTGGCGGATGCGGGTACCTACAGCCTGCGTGTGGGGGCCTCATCGCGTGACATCCGTGCGCAGCAAGCGTTCGATAAACCGCAGGCCAGCGATTACGCGCCATGATGTGGCGCGTTGCTTGAAAGCTGCCAGCCGGGGCAGGTGCAATGCTTGCCCCGGCTCTGTTCCGACAGAAGTTTCCGCAGATTGCCCCGCATTCGAATCTCCAGTTATCCGCATGGCTGGATCGGCCTGGCCGACCAACGCGTGGGCACCAACCACCATGGCAGGTGGGCGCCCAAGGCAGTGCAGCAGCCTGCTGTTCGCACAGGCTTGTATCCCCCTTCGCTCAACTCCAGTCATATCTGCCATGCGCCGCTGGTTGCGCTTTGCGCTTGTTGTGCAGTGCTTGCGCGTATGCACCAGTGCGCCTGGGGTAAGCGTCTTTCCCAGCGTCTGAAATAGGGATGCACGCGTCGGTACGACAGGCTGTGCTGGCCGGTTTGGTTCTCCATCAGGGGCTTGGAATGGAACAGTGCTGTGAGAACAACCGGCGTGTCGCGGGTGTGGTTGCCTGCGCACAACCTGCCATCAGAGTTGCATCCCGTTATTCATCGCCATGCCTGCCGACAGCGGGCATCAACGGTGCTGGTTGAGATTTCCGTTTTGACAGGGGATCGCGCTCGAAAGAGAGGTGATTGCGATTCCTGTTGCAGCAATGCGGGTGCTGGTTGTCGGTGCCTGCAGTTTCATCGAGGTGTTGATTGCACGTTGCCGGGAGGGAGCGCGTCACGTTCATGACGATACCGTCCTGCTTCATAGCAGGCCGCAACATGGAGTTTCCGCATGGCAACAACCAAGAAAGCAATGCTGCTCGCAGCGCCGACCTTGCTGGGAGTGGCTATCAGCCTATCCGTACGGGGAGATCTGCAGGCCAAAGAACTGCCGCAGCTGGGACGCGCGCCCTTGGCGGAGGTGGTAGCTGCCCTGACGCTGGAGGAAAAAATTTCGCTGGTCACTGGCGAAGGCATGGATCTGGATATGCCAGGATTGCCCGAGAGCTTCCTGCCGCCAGCCGTTGGGGTGATTGAGGACCATGTACCCGGTGCGGCCGGGGTTACGGCGGCGGTGCCGCGCCTGGGTATTCCATCCATCGTGATGGCGGACGGCCCTGCTGGTGTACGAATTGCACCAAAGCGCAAAGACTCGCCGGACAAGACTTTCTATGCCACGGCATTCCCGATTGGCACCGCCTTGGCCAGCAGTTGGGACATGCCGTTGGTACATGAAGTGGGCATGGCGATTGCAGACGAGGCAGCAGCGTACGACATCGATGTAATGCTGACTCCGGCGCTGAACCTTCATCGCTACCCGCTTGGTGGGCGCAACTTCGAGTACTACTCGGAGGACCCGCTGCTCAGCGGCGAAGCCGCCGCGGCCTTGGTGAAGGGTCTGCAGGACCGTGGCGTTGGTGCGTCGGTAAAGCATTTTGCCGTCAACAACTATGAGTGGAATCGCAGCATCCTTGACGTCAAAGTGGATGAGCGCACGCTGCGCGAGATCTATCTCAAGGGGTTCGAGATCGTCGCGCGCAAGGCGCAGCCGTGGACCGTGATGTCAAGCTACAACAAGCTCAACGGCAGCTACACGTCGGAGAACAGCTGGCTGCTGACCGATGTGCTCCGCGACCAATGGGGCTATCAGGGTTTGGTGTTGACCGATTGGTTTGGCGGTCAAGATGCCGTGAAGCAGATGCGTGCGGGCAACGAGTTGCTGATGCCGGGTACTGGGCTACAGCGCAAATTGTTGATGAAGGCCGCTACCGACGGCGTGCTCGACCAGCGGGTGCTTGATCGCAATGTCACGCGGGTGCTGGAGCTTGTAGCGCGCAGCCGTGCGTTCAGGCGGGCGCCGCATTCCGATGCTCCGGACCTGCGCGCCAGTGCAGCAATCTCGCGACGGGCAGCAACCCAGAGCATGGTATTGCTCAAGAACGAAGCGGCGACCTTGCCGCTCGAGGCATCGCAGCGACTTGCACTGCTGGGGGAGGGGAGTTACCAGATGATCTCCGGCGGCAGCGGCAGCGGTGATGTCAACAAGGGGTACTCCATTACCTTGAACAAGGGGCTGGAAGGCGCGGGTTTCAGCAATGATGCCACGCTTGGGGGTCGCTACACCCGCCATGTAGCGCAGGAGCTCGCCAAGCTGCCAGAGACCCCGTGGTTCGTGCCCAAGCCCATGATTCCCCAGCTTGCTGTGGATGTCGCCGAACTGGAGCGGCTGGCGCAGCAGCGCGATGTCGCAGTGGTGACCATAAGCCGTCACTCGGGCGAGAACACGGACCGTAACGTGGACGATGACTTCTTGCTGACGTCGGCGGAGCGTACTCTGTTGGAGAACACCTCACGCGTGTTCCGCGCCAAAGGCAAGAAAGTGGTGGTGGTGCTGAACATCGGTGGTGTGATCGAGACCGCCAGCTGGCATGGCCTGGCCGATGCGATCCTGCTCGCATGGCAGCCAGGTCAGGAAGGTGGCAACGCGATTGCAGATGTCCTGAGTGGCAAGGTCAATCCGTCCGGCAAGCTGCCGGATACGTTTGCACTCAATCTGGCTGACTACCCCGCCCATGCGAATTTCCCCGGCAAGGTTGTGTTGGGACCAGACCCCAACCGCAAAACGGGAATCGAGATATATGACTCGGCGCCACGTGAAGCAGAAGTGGAGTATCAGGACGGCATCTGGGTGGGCTATCGCCACTTCGATACGCGAGACGCCGCGGTGGCCTATCCGTTCGGGTTTGGCCTGTCCTATACCAGCTTTGGCTATAGCGACCTGACGGTGAGTCTCGGCGCCGATGGCCGGCTGCGCGCGAGCGTCAAGCTCACCAATACCGGCAAGGTTGCCGGGCGCGAGGTGGCGCAGGTTTATGTAAGTGCACCGAAGGGAGCGTTGGAGAAGCCCAGCCAGGAGCTGCGTGCTTTCGGCAAGACCGGTGTGCTGCAGCCCGGCCAATCGCAGCTGCTGCAGTTTGAGATCGAAGGCAGGGATCTGGCCTCGTTCGACACAGACCGCGGCCGTTGGGTGGCGGACGCGGGCACCTACAATCTGCGTGTAGGCGCGTCATCGCGTGATATCCGTGCGCAGCAGGCCTTCGAGAAAGCGCAGGCCAGCGACTACGCACCTTGATGCGTGTTGTCGTTTGAGATGGACACGCCGGGGCAGGCTTGTTGCTTGCCCCGGTGTTGATCTGGCTAGAGATCCTGCAGGTTGTCCAGCTTGCGCAGCTGCGGCGCTTTCCATGCAGTGACCGCAGCCACCCCGAGTACCGCGCAACCGCCGATTACTACCGCCGTCACCAGGCCCAGCAGGCGCGCCATGCTGCCGCCGTAGAACGCGCCCAGCTCGTTGGACGAACTGATGAATATGCCGTTGATCGACGACACCCGGCCGCGCATTTCATCCGGTGTCACCAGCTGCATGATGGTCGAGCGCACCACCACCGACACGCCGTCGCAGGCACCGTAGAACACAAGGATCGCCGCCGACAGCCAGAAGCTCCTGGACAGGCCGAAGGCAATCACGCACAGGCCGAAACCCGCCACTGCAAACAGCAGTACACGGCCGGCATTGCGCCGCAGGGGATGGCGGGCCAGCCACAGGCCGACCGCGATCGAGCCCAGTGCCGGTGCCGCGCGCAGGATGCCCAGGCCTTCCGGGCCGTAGTGCAGGATGTCCTGGATGAAGGCCGGCAGCATCGCCACCACGCCGCCCAGCAGCACCGAGAACATGTCCAGCGCCATTGCGCCAAGCATGATCTGGTTGGACAGCACGAAGCGTGCGCCCTCGGCGATGCTGGTGAAGATCGGCGCGCGGGTCTGCGGCGGAGCGGGCTCGCTGACCTTGAGCGAGGCCAGTGCAAGCAGTGCCAGCACTGCCATCGTCGCCGCCACGCCATAGGACAAGCCCTTGCCGCCAACGGCGACCAGTACGCCGCCCAGCGCAGGGCCAATGACCATGCCCATCTGGAACACCACCGTGCCGAAACCGGCACCACGCGCAAACTGCTCACGCTTGAGCACCCGCGCGAACAGTGCGTTGTAGACCGGCGACAGGAAGGCGCGGACCATGCCGGTCAAGGCCACCGCCAGATAGATCGGCCACACGCCTTTGACCGGCAACCAGCCGGTAGCCACGGCGACCAGCATCAAGGCGGTGGCGATCAGCCCGAGGCAGGCGGTCATGCCGAGCTTGCGGCGTGGCAGGTGATCGACCAGGTAGCCGGCGAACGGTGCCACGCAGAAGTAGGGCAGTACCTCGGCGAGGCCGATCAGGCCCAGCGAGAATGGATTGCGAGTGACTTCATAGATATGCCAGCCGACCGTGACCGCGACGATCTGGTAGGACAGCATGCCAGCGATGCGGTACAGCAGCAGCTGGACGTAGCCGGGCTGGCGCAACAACTCGGAGATGGAACCGGTGTTGTTCACTGCTTGGCTTGGGCCGTATCGCGGATGAAGGCCAGCATCGCGGCAAGGCCGTTGCTGCGGGTCGGCGACAGGTGCTTGGCGAGGCCAATGGCGGACACATAGTCCGGATCGGTGGCGAGGATCTCAGTGGCCGAGCGGCCCGAGTACACGCGCAGCGCCAGATAGATCAGGCCCGAGACAATGGCCGAGTCGCTGATCGCATGGAACACCAGTTTGTCGGCATCGCCTTCAGGCACGATCCAGACCATGGACTGGCAGCCGAGCAGACGGTGCTCTTCGGTCTTCCATTCCTCCGGGAAGGTGGGGAGCTTGCGGCCGAGGTCGATCAGGTACTGGTAGCGCTCGGACCAGTCACCGAAGAAGGAGAACTCCTCGGCGATGGCAGCCTGGGCTTCGGCGGGGGTGGGTTCGAGCGGGAAGGGGGAGTTGATCATCGTTGTTCCTGTGCTTGGCCGGTCGCGTGGGCGGCGAGGGGCTTTGGAGTGGGTCGGGGCGTTGTTGCCCTCACCCCAACCCCTCTCCCGCAGGCGGGAGAGGGGCTTAGTGCGTCGCTAGCCGACGCCATGTGTGCAATTGCAGCTT
>QFOV01000054.1 GCA_003248565.1 Stenotrophomonas sp. | reverse complement strand
GGCCAGCATCACCTTCCAGAACCTGTTCCGCATGTACAAGAAGCTGTCCGGCATGACCGGTACGGCCGATACCGAAGCGTTCGAGTTCCAGAGCATCTACGGCCTGGAAGTGCTGGTCATCCCGACCAACAAGCCGACCGTGCGCAAGGACTACCCGGACCAGGTGTTCCTCAACCGCAAGGGCAAGTTCAACGCGGTGCTGGCCGACATTGAAGAATGCGCCAAGCGCGGCCAGCCGGTGCTGGTGGGTACCACCTCGATCGAAACCTCGGAAATGCTGTCCGAGCACCTGCGCAAGGCTGGCGTGAAGCACGAAGTGCTCAACGCCAAGCAGCATGACCGCGAAGCGACCATCGTCGCCAACGCCGGTCGTCCGGGCTCGGTCACCATCGCCACCAACATGGCCGGCCGTGGTACCGACATCGTGCTCGGCGGCTCGCTGGAAACCGAACTGCACGAGCTGGGTGAAGACATCAGCGACGAGCAGAAGGCCGCACTGAAGGCGGCGTGGCAGGAGCGTCACGAAGCAGTCAAGGCGGCTGGCGGCCTGCACATCGTCGGCACCGAGCGTCACGAATCGCGCCGTATCGATAACCAGCTGCGCGGCCGTTCCGGTCGTCAGGGTGACCCGGGTTCGTCCCGTTTCTACCTGTCGCTGGAAGACAACCTGATGCGCATCTTCGCCTCTGACTGGGTGCAGAAGGCGATGCGTATGATGGGCATGAAGGAAGACGACGTCATCGAAGACCGCATGGTCAGCCGCCAGATCGAGAAGGCACAGCGCAAGGTTGAAGCGCACAACTTTGACATCCGCAAGAACCTGCTCGACTTCGACGACGTCAACAATGACCAGCGCAAGGTGATCTACGGCCAGCGCGATGAGCTGCTGGACGCCGAGTCGGTCAAGGAAAACATCGACGGCATCCGCGGCGACGTGATCTATGACCTGGTCTCCCGTTTCGTGCCGCCGAACTCGGTGGACGAGCAGTGGGACCTGCAGGGCCTGCAGGCCACGCTGGAAGGCGAGTTCGGCGTGGAGATGGACGTGGTTGGCCTGGTCAAGGCGCACGAAGAACTGGATGCCGAGGCGATCGTGCAGAAGGTCATCGACCGCGTGGACGGGCATTTCGCGCAGAAGGAAGCGGCGGTTGGCGCCGAGACCATGCGCGCACTGGAAAAGCACGTGATGCTGACCGTGCTCGACCAGAGCTGGAAGGAGCATCTGGCCCGCATGGATTACCTGCGCCAGGGCATCTACCTGCGTGGTTACGCGCAGAAGCAGCCCAAGCAGGAGTACAAGAAGGAGGCCTTCGAGCTGTTCTCGCAGATGCTGGAGGACGTCAAGCGCGAAGTAATCACCATGTTGTCGCGCGTGCGCGTGCGCAGCGAGGAAGAAGTAGCGGCAATGGAGCAGTTGGAGCGCCAGCAGGCCGAAGCACGCCTGCAGATGTCGCAGTTCCAGCACCAGGACAACGGCGGCTACAGCGCCGACGAGGAAGCAGCGGAGGTGATCGACGAGGCCAACGCGCCCAAGGTCGGCCGCAACGACCCGTGTCCGTGCGGAAGTGGCAAGAAGTACAAGCACTGCCACGGTCAACTGAACTGACAAAAAGCCCCGCCAAGTGCGGGGCTTTTTTTGCATTCGCCCCCGTAGTGCCGAGCCATGCTCGGCAAGGGCTTCAGCAGTAATGCCCCAGCCGAGCATGGCTCGGCACTACCGTCAGCCTTGGTTTTGTGGGAGCGGCGTAAGCCGCGAAGCCGATGACCTGTCCGATGCATCGCTGGCAAGCTCCCTGCCGAGCATGGCTCGGCACTACAGGGGCTCAACGAACGATTGCACCAACAGCCCTGTTTTCGGCATGCTCAGGCCATGACATCTCCTTCACGCTCGATCCACGTCGTGGCCGCCGTCATCACCGACGCGCGCGGTCGCATCCTGCTCAACCGGCGCACCGGCGACAGCGACATGGCCGGGCTGTGGGAGTTTCCCGGCGGCAAGCGCGAGCCCGGCGAGACCTCGGAGCAGGCGCTGGTGCGGGAGCTGCGCGAGGAATTGGGCATCGAGGCCGAGATCGGCGACTGGGTGATGGATGTGCCGCAGATCTATCCAGACAAGCGCCTGCGCCTGGAAGTACGCCGCGTGTGCCAGTGGAAAGGCACGGCGCGTGGCCGCGAAGGCCAGGCCATCACCTGGGTGACCCCGGACAAGCTGTCGCGCTACTCCATGCCGCCAGCCGACCTGCCGGTTGTGGCGGCATTGCGCCAGCCCAGCCATTACCTGGTCACGCCGGAGCCGACTGAGGGCGAGGACGCCTGGCTGGCGTCGATCGAGGCCGCCGTTGCCGGCGGCATCCGCCGCTTGCAACTGCGAACGCCGCTGTCAGCGCAGCGCCAGGCTTTGGCCAGAGCCGTGGTCGAACGCTTCGGCAAGCAGGTCGAGATACTGATCAATCGTGACATCGCCCTGGCCAGTGAGTTGGGCGTTGGCGTGCATCTGGGCAGCGAGCAGCTGGTGCAGCTGCAGGCACGGCCACTGCCCGAATCAATGCTGGTGGCCGCGTCCTGCCACGATCTTGTGCAGTTGCAGGCGGCACAGCAGCTGGGCTGCGACTTCGCGGTGCTAGGGCCGGTGCAGGCAACGGCCAGCCATCCCGAGGCCGCCGGCCTGGGCTGGGATGCCTTTGTTGAACTGCGTGAGCGGGTCTCGCTGCCGATCTATGCCATTGGCGGCATGGGTGCTGGTGATGTCGATACCGCGCGTCGCCATGGTGCCTTGGGTGTCGCCGCGATTCGCGCGTTGTGGCCGCAGGCCTGAGCCGCTGGCGGCGTCGGCTGGCGCTTACAGGGTGATCCAGAAGCAGTTGTATTGGCGACGCAGGTGCAGGATGGTCCGCGTTGGCGTGGCGCTGCGCGGCAGGGTCTGCTCAAGGCGCAAGGCGATCGGGCGACGTGGGCCGCTGCTGGCATTGCTGATCGGCTGCACATCCGGATAGCCACTGCTGCCGTCCGCCTGGGCAGGATCGACCGGGGTGCCGTCGGTATAGGTGAATGGCTCGGGCGGCGCGGGGACATAGGCCGGCGCCTCCGGAAACACCGGCGCGATGTCGATCAGCGGCCGTTGCACGATCTCATCCAGCCTGTCCATGACCCGGGTCGCGGCGGCATTGGAAAGCCCGGTCCACAGATAGATGCCCGACAGACGATTGGGATCGCGCGCATCGGCAGCCGATTGGATCTGCGCTACCACTTCGCTGAGACGACGTGCGCAGCTGTCGCGGTACAAGCCGCTGCTGCCAACCGCGCGTGGATTCGGCAGCAGGCGTGCACGCGCGCCCATCACCTCGCAGGGCTTGTCACCATAGACGGTTTGTCCCTGCGCATTGGTGCAGCGGTTGATCTGCTGCGCGCGCGCATTGAATGCCGGCAGGGCGGAGCAGGTGAGCAGCAGGAGCAACAGCAGGCGCATCGGCCAAGGGTAGCGGCTGGCTGTGCACGCAGGAAGTGATGACGGTTCAGTTGTGGCCGATGCGTTCCAGCACGGCATTGGTCGGCTTGGCCAGGTTGAGCGTGTAGAAATGCAGTGACGGTGCGCCGCCGGCGATCAGGCGCTCACACAGCCCGGCAACCACGTCGGCGCCGAAGCTGCGTACCGATTCGGCATCGTCGCCATAGGCCTGCATGCGCTTGCTGATCCAGCGCGGAATCTCCGCGCCGCATTGTTCGGAGAAACGGCGCAGCTGGCTGAAGTTGGAGATCGGCATGACGCCTGGAATGATCGGTACGTCCACGCCCAGCTTGCGTGCGGCATCGACGAAATGGAAATAGGCGTCGGGGTTGTAGAAATACTGGGTGATGGCGGCATCGGCGCCGGCATCGATCTTGGTCCTGAAATGGCGCAGATCGGTGAGTGCGTCGCTGGCTTGCGGGTGGGTTTCCGGATAGGCGCCGACCTCGATGCGGAAGGCATCGCCGTGCTCGGCACGGATGAAGGCGATCAGCTCGGAGGCGTAGCGCAGGTCGCCGGGGAAGCCCATGCCCGAGGGCAGGTCGCCGCGCAGGGCGACGATGCGCTTCACCCCGATGGCGCGGTAGAGCTTGAGCAGCTCGCGGATCTCCTCGCGGGTGCCGCCGACGCAGGACAGGTGCGGTGCCGCCTGCAGGCCGTGGTGCTGGTTGAGATGACGCACGGTCTCGGAGGTGTAGCTCAAGGTCGAGCCACCGGCACCGAAGGTACACGACACGTATTCCGGCGCGTGGCCCTTGAGCTTGGCGGCGGTGCGGTCCAACTGGGCGCGCTGGTCGTCGGTCTTGGGCGGGTAGAACTCGAAGCTGAGCGCGGTCATCGGAAGCGGCCGGGTCTGACGGGATGTTGGTGATTATATCTCTCCATCAAGATGGATGTGCAATGGTTTCAGCCGAGACCGCAGCAGGACAGAGCAATCTCAGTGGGCGTGGTGGGCCGGACGCTGTGGCAGCAGGGTGATACAGGCGACGATGGCCAGCAGCAGAACGACCGTGGCGGTATAGCGGCTCAGCGCCAGGCCGCCGTGATCCATGGGCTTGTCGAGGAAGTCGCCGACCACCGCGCCCAGCGGCCGGGTCAGGACGAAGGCCGCCCAGAACAGGGTGGTGCGGGAGATGCGGCTGCAGAAGTACAGCACTGCAACCACCGCCAGCAGGCCGCCGAACAGGGCGATGCCGCCGGTATAGCCCAGGCCCTGAGTGTCCGCCGCCCAGTCGCCCAGCGCCGTGCCCAGCGTCTGCGAGAAGGTAATGGTCAGCCAATAGAACAGCTCGCTGCGCGGCGAATTGATCTGGGTGACCGAGATGCTGCCGGTACTGCGATGCCAGACGAACAGGGTGCCCAACAACAAGGCCAGCAGCAGGGTGGTGCCGCCGGTATAGCCGATGCCCAGCGAGCGATCGACGTAGTCGGCCAGGGTGGTGCCGACCGTGGTGCTGGCGATGATGGCGAACCAATAGACCCAAGGCCGGAAGTTGGGCGAGCGGATCTGTGCGAACACTGCGATGGCGAAGACCGTGGCAAACAGCGCTGTACCGATCAGGTAGCCGAGGTTCATCGACATGGTGACGGCATCCCCACCGACTTCGCCCAAGGTGGTGGCGAGGATCTTGATGATCCAGAAGCCGAGGGTGATGGCGGGGACTTTGCTGAGTGAATTGCTGAGTGAATCGGTAGGCGACATGGCGGCGATCTGCGCGGGAGTGTTGTCACTGTCGGTTGGCTGCTGTCGGAGTTGCGTCGTAGCCATGTGTTCGTTGAGCGTGGAGTTCATTGCGGCGCACGGCCGTTCGCCGCTAGTGAGGGCTGCGGCGTTGGCCCCCTCCCTTTGCCGCAGGCAAGGGGAGGGCTGGGGAGGGGTGCTTTTGCTGCTAGGTGTTGCTCTTGGCTTTTGACCTCCGGCACTTCGTTTGAGCGCAGAATCGGAAGCACCAAGCCAGAACCGTTTGAAGGTTGAGCCTCCTGCGCAGAGCACCCCTCCCCAACCCTCCCCTGCGCCTTCGGCGCAAGGGAGGGGGCAAGGCATTTGCCGCTTTCGGCATCTCAGTGAACGGAAACGATCCTCCGGCTATGCCGGTTCTGGCAGCAACTCCCAGCCAGCAAAAACCACGCTCGGCTTAACGTTCGGTTTGCGATGATCCAACGCCAGCGCCACTCCGGCGCCGCCTCAACTGGAAAGCCCGCATGACCGCATCCAGCGCCATCCGCCGCGACGTCGGCCCCATTGCCCTGATGCTTACCGGCCTGGGCTCGATCATCGGCTCGGGTTGGCTGTTCGGCGCCTGGCGCGCAGCCGGTCTGGCCGGCCCCGGCGCGATCTGGGCGTGGGTGCTGGGTGCAGCCATCATCCTCACCATCGCCCTTACCTATGCCGAGCTGGGTGCGATGTTCCCCGAATCCGGCGGCATGGTGCGCTACAGCCATTACTCGCATGGTTCGCTGGTTGGCTTCATTGCCGCCTGGGCCAACTGGATCGCCATCGTCTCGGTGATCCCGGTCGAGGCCGAGGCTTCGGTGCAGTACATGGCGTCGTGGCCTTGGCAGTGGGCGCAGGACATGTACGTGCAGCAGCCCGGTGGAATGGGCGAGCTCAGCCATGCCGGCCTGTTGATCGCAGCGGTGCTGGTGGTCGTCTATTTCCTGATCAATTTCTGGAGCGTGAAGCTGTTCGCGCACTCCAACAGCGCCATCACCCTGTTCAAGCTGGTCGTGCCGACGCTGACCGGTGTGGCCTTGATTGCCAGTGGCTTCCACTCTGAAAACTTCTCGGTTGGATTGAAAGGGCCGGGCACGCCGATCCTGGATTTCTCCGCCATCCTTACCGCGATTGCCACCGCCGGCATCGTTTTCAGCTTCAATGGGTTCCAGAGCCCGGTGAATCTGGCCGGTGAGGCACGCAATCCCGGTCGCAGCATTCCGTTCGCGGTGGTCGGCTCGATCCTGCTGGCGGCGGTGATCTATGTACTGCTGCAGGTAGCCTACATCGGCGCGGTGCCTGGCCAGATGCTGGCCGAGCATGGCTGGCATGGCATCGACTTCCGTTCGCCCTTCGCCCAGTTGGCCCTGATCCTCAACCTGCACTGGCTGGCGATGCTGTTGTACGTCGATGCCTTCGTCAGCCCCAGCGGTACCGGAATGACTTATACCGCAACAACTGCGCGCATGATCTACGGCATGCAGCAGAACGGCACCGCACCCAAGGTGCTGGGCAATATCCATCCGCGCTGGGGCGTGCCACGCCCGGCGATGTGGTTGAACCTGGCGGTGTCGTTCCTGTTCCTGTTCTTCTTCCGTGGCTGGGGCACGCTGGCGGCGGTGATCTCGGTGGCCACCGTCATTTCGTACATGACCGGGCCGATCAGCGTGATGTCACTGCGCCGCACCGCGCCCAACCTGCATCGTCCGTTGCGGGTGGTCGCATTGCCGGTATTGGCGGGCGTGGCCTTCGTGATGGCGACCGAGCTGCTGTACTGGGCACGCTGGCCGCTGACCGGTGAAATCATCCTGCTGATGGTTGTCGCCCTGCCTGTGTACATCTATTACCAGCGCAAGATTGGTTGGCATGATTTCGGCCGCCAGCTGAAAGGCGCAATGTGGCTGATCTGCTACCTACCGCTGCTGGCGCTGGTGTCATGGGCAGGTAGCACGGAATTCGGCGGCGCGGGTTACCTTGGCTATGGCTGGGACCTGCTGCTGGTGGCGGTGATTGGCATCGTGTTCTATCTATGGGGCGTCAACTCCGGTTGGCGCACACCTTCGATGGATGTGGCCGAGCACGAGGCGCAGGCCTGAGATGGATCCGGGACGCCCACTGCATGCAGTGGGCGTTCGTGCGATGGTTCCGGTCTTCGCATTGATCGCCGACAATGTCGCCCTTCTCTGCTGGAAGCGATGATGTCCATCTACCTGACGCCGTTTGCACGTACCCGTTTGTTTCCGCGCACGCCGCGCGCCAATACCATCCAGGACTGCAGTGCCGAAGAGTTCGAGCAGTACTTGAATGCGCACGCTGCCGACAAGGTGCTCGATGGCTATGCGCCGTTCTGCAAGCTGCATGTCTACAGGAACTGGACCAGCACCCGCTGCCTGACGGTACCGGTCAGCGAGCAGAACCGGCACCTACTGCGTTCGGGTTACGAGGCACGCAGCCGCGAGGAGTTGCCGGTGCTGGTGCGCTGGTTTGAAGGTGTGGAGCCGCCGGTAGCCAATTACCTGGTAGTCATCCTTTACAGCCGCGAACAGCTGGAGAAGGAAGGCTCGCCGATCGAAGCCGACTGGGGCGTCGTTGGTTGCCTGTATACCGCCACGGCTGAAGAAATCCCGATGGCGCCCATCACCATGATGCGCAACGCGCTGGGTGTTGAGGAAGGTGGCTCCGGTGTGCCGATTGATCGTGCCGCCTATGCCCGTGCCGTGGAATTCTGGGGCGCAAATGCAAACTGGCGCTGATCCGCTGCCGATCACTGCCAAGCGAGCCGGTTTTTTTGCAATCAGTGGCTGGTATCTGCTGTTGGCGATGCTGGTGTTTGCGATGGAAGTGTTCATCGCCACGCGCCTGCCGCATGTGTCCTGGGTGCGTGCCTATCTCGGCGATGTGCTGGTGGTGGTGTTGCTCTATGCGATGATCCGCAGCGTACTGCGCATCAATGATTATCTGGTTCTGCTGATGGTGTTCGTGTTCGCCTGTGGCATCGAATTCGCCCAGTACTTCCACGTCGCAGAGCGGCTTGGCTATGTGCGTGGCGATGTGATGTACACGATCATCGGCAACACATTTTCGTGGGGCGACATCATCTGCTATGCAGCGGGCTGCGCCATAACAGGCCTCATCGTGCTGCTATCAGGCGTGTATCGCCGCATTCATCGTTGAAGCGAAGTGCGCAGCAGGTCTGCATGACATTGCTGCAGCTGCGTCTTTAACAAGCCTTAACAGCTGTTCGCGTAGAATACGCCGGCTCAGCATCATTCAGCGACTACGCACAGGCACCCTGCCTGTTGATGCTTGGACAGCCGGCACTACGCCTTTACCGGGATGATCCCGGTTTTTTCTGTCCCCGACCGTTCCCGTGGCCTTGCCGCGGGGCATTCCTTCGTGCGCATTGCGGCCTGCGCGAACTCATGCAAGCCAAGGCCAAGCACGCAATCAACTCAGTAACGGGAGGACTGGTCCTGTCATGTCTACAGGTGAATCCACTATCCGCAATGAGCCGCTGCAAATCGAAGACATCACCGTCATCGATAAGGCAAAAGTAAAAAAAGCAGTCACCGCCGCCGCGTTGGGTAATGCGATGGAGTGGTTTGACTTTGGTGTGTACGGCTTTGTCGCCTATGCCTTGGGCAAGGTGTTTTTCCCGGAAGCGTCGCCCAGCGTGCAGACCATCGCTGCGCTCGCAACGTTCTCGGTGCCGTTCCTGGTGCGTCCGCTGGGCGGCGTGTTTTTTGGGGTCATGGGGGACAAATTCGGCCGGCAGAAAGTGCTGTCGGCAACCATCATCCTGATGGCGGTCAGTACCTTCTGCATCGGCTTGATTCCATCGTATGAAAGCATCGGCATACTCGCGCCGATCCTGTTGCTGCTGTGCAAACTGGCGCAGGGCTTCTCCGTCGGTGGTGAGTACACCGGTGCCGCGGTATTCGTTGCCGAGTTCGCACCGGACCGGCGACGCGGCTTCCTCAGCAGCTGGCTGGATTTCGGCTCGATCATCGGCTTCGTCTCCGGTGCCGGTGTGGTGGTATTGCTGAGCAGCATCGTTGGTGAAGCACAGTTCCTGGAGTGGGGTTGGCGTATTCCGTTCTTCCTCGCCGCGCCGCTGGGCTTGATTGGCCTGTACCTGCGTCACGCAGCGGAGGAAACGCCGGCGTTCACCGAGCAGCTCGAGCGCATGGAGAAGGAAGACCAGGACGCCGTCGGCAGCGCGCCGCGGATATCCTTCAAGGAAATCGTGACCAAATACTGGCGGTCGTTGCTGGTCTGTGTGGGTATCGTGCTGGTCACCAACGTCACCTACTACATGTTGCTGACGTACATGCCTACCTACCTGTCGCACAATCTGCATTACTCCGAAGACCATGGTGTGCTGATCATCATCGTGGTGATGGTGGGCATGCTGTTCGTGCAGCCGTTTGTCGGCATGGCCAGTGACCGCATCGGCCGCCGGCCGTTCATCGCCGCAGGTAGTATTGGTTTGCTGATTGCAGCGATTCCGGCGTTCCACCTGATCACCAGCGGAAACACCGGTTGGATCTTCGTCGGCCTGTTGTTGCTGGCAGTGCTGTTGAACTGCCTGATCGGTGTGATGGCAGCGACCCTGCCGGCGATGTTCCCGACGCGCGTGCGTTACAGCGCACTGGCCAGCGCATTCAATATTTCGGTGATCATCGCCGGCGTAACACCGACGCTTGCTGCATGGCTGGTGGAATCCACTGGCGACTTGATGATGCCGGCGTACTACCTGATGGTGGTGGCGCTGATTGGCCTGGTAACCGCCTACTTCATGCACGAGACCGCCAACAAGCCGATGCGTGGCGATACGCCGAATGCAGGCAGCCGCCGCGAGGCGCGGGAGCTGCTGCAGGAGGCCTACGATCACATCGAAGCCAGCGTTGAAGAGCTTGATGGTGAGATCAATGACCTGCAGACGAAGCTGTCGGAGTTGGAGCGCCGCAAGCAGGGACTGGTCGACCGGCATCCAGACCTGGCCTGAATCAAAGCAACGGCGTGCGCCGGGGCGGATGATTCCCGCCTGGGCGCATGCCGGTAAGCTCCAGGAGTAAGATCTGCAGGGCATGGAATTCCATGCCCTGCATGGTTTCATCTCTGCAGCCAGGGTGATGACGCTGCGGGTTGCTGGATTCCGAACAGGACGGTGCATGGAGCACAATGCCGTGACTTCAATGACAGAACAGCGCCTCCGGCGCCGCATTTGTAGTCTTGCGCTCGCCGCGCTGCTGATATCGACGCAGACGGCGGATGCCGTTGCGCAGGTTGGACAGGCAACAGCTCCTGTGCAGATCAACTGTATAGGCCGGTTCCTGATCAACGCGCCGTTGGTGCCTGCAATGCAATCCGCTTACATCCATGCGGGTAAGCGCATCACCACAAGGCAGTTGGCATCCCGCGCCGATTTCCAGCAGGCGTTGGCTACACGCGAGGCAGCGCTGCGGGACGGACGGCACCGCGCGGGTGGTGCCATGTGGGTAGGTAGCACTTATCTGGATGCAGATGCGGTGGTGCAGACATCCTGGCTCAGCGACAGCAGTCTTGCGGGGCAGTTGCAGGAGCTCTATGTTTTTGATCCCCTCCATCATGTGATGTTCCTGATCAGTGCGCAGACGGATGCGGCAAGGCGTCCTGCTGCAATCGAGAACCTTCGTGCGCTGCGGCCACGCATCCACTACCGGGATCCGGCTGCATTGCCAGCCGGGCCTGGATTCTGCGTCGATTCGGGGTTCATCGATGGTGCACGCATCAACACCGAGGAGCTGACTGTCGCGCTGCAGGTTCCCGGCCACGCGGAGGCGCGGTTGAGCGTGATGTCACGCGTGGTGGGCAGGGCGGATGTTGGGCTGTTGCAACGTGCAGCTGCGCTGCCATCAGACACGCGGCCACTGCGTGTCGGCAGGCGCAACGTGAACGGTCTGGAGGGCGAAGAACTGCTGGTCCGCAGCAGCAATCGCGATGGCGGCGGATACCGTTTCCTGTGGGAATTTCAAGGCGAGCCGGAGTCTTTGCAACGCCCCTTCCTTGCGCTGCAGTTGAGCACGGAAGCGGCGCAGGCGTTCGCCACCGATGAAGAGGCCTTGCTGGCGTGGGATCAGCTGCTGGGCAGCCTGCGTCTGCGCCAGGAGGCGAACTAGGCGGGGCTGCGACGTGGCGTGGCCGGATCAGCGGAACTGCAATGCAGGCGGGTGGCATTGAGCTGTGGGAAGCGGCCGATGATGGCGACGGCATCCTTCCAGTGATGCTCCAGCGAGGTATCGGCGATAGCCAGGAAGCAGGGCGGCGCGCTGCTGAAGCGGAATGCGATGCCACGTTCGGGCTCGAACTGGCGGGTGATGGTGGTCGGCGTGCGGCCGTTGCGCAGGTGCCAGACCAGTTCTTCTATCACGCTGTTCCAGGCTTCCACTTCAAGATCATCAATCCACTGCATGCGGGTGATTCCTGATCAGATGCTGCGCGTTGTCACACGGAACTTCCTCGGGCCCGTACCAGCGTGTCGCGTTACAGCTCCTGGCCAAACATCAGGCGGTGGCCGTCGATGGTGCGGACGCCGAATTCACGCATGCCCCAGGGCTTGTCGGCAAGTGCCTGGGTGAAGTCGGCCCCGGCTGCCCGGTACTCCCCGAACAGTGCCGCGGCATCGGAGACTGTCACATAGCCGTACCATGAGTGGTCCCCCAGCGCCTGCGCTGGAACGGCATCGCTGCATTCGCCCAGCATCACCCGGAAGCTGCCGCGCGACATGAAGCTCCAGCCGGGTGCGGCGAAGTCCATCTGCAGGCCGAGCACTGAAGCGTAGTAGTCGGTGGACCTGGCCAGGTCCTGCACGGCGAGGGTGAAGCGCACATCGGTGAAGTCGCTCATCTCATTTCCTGCGGCGTGAGGGCCGTCCTCGTGCATTGATGCCGGTTGCGGGTCTGGCCCGAGGGCTTTGGCGTCCGATTCTGGCGGGCGGCGCTGCCATCGTGGGTGCAGCATGCAGTTCCTTGATTGAGTGGAGCTTACATGAAGCAGCTGCAGGGTAAGGTCGTGATCATCACCGGCGCCAGTTCCGGCATTGGCCGTGCTGCGGCATTGCTGTTCGCCGCCGAAGGCGCGGCGCTTGTGCTGGGCGCGCGCCGTGCCGCCGAGTTGGATCGGCTGGTGGAGGAGATTGGAAACAACGGTGGCAGTGCGGTGTGCCTTGCAGGCGATGTCTGCGATGAGGGCTATGCAAAGGCCTTGGTCGCGTTGGCGTTGGACAAGTACGGTCGGCTGGACGTGGCCTTCAACAACGCCGGCACGATGGGGCCGTTGGGACCGACAGCGGAGCTGGCGCTGGCCGATTGGCAGCGCACGCTGGATACCAACCTCACCGCGATGTTCCTGGCTGCCAAGCACCAGGTGCCGGCGATGCTGCGCGGCGGCGCTAGCAGCCTGATATTTACCTCAACCTTCGTCGGCCATACGGTGGGCTTCGCCGGGGCTGCGGCCTATGCCGCCAGCAAGTCGGGGATCATCGGCCTGACCCAGGCATTGGCCTCGGAGTTCGGACCGCAGGGTCTACGGGTCAATGCCTTGTTGCCTGGCGGCACCGATACCCCGATGGCGCATGAAATGAATGGTTCGCCAGAAGCGATGGCGCAGGTGGCACAGCTGCATGCATTGAAGCGTATTGCCGATCCGCGCGAATTGGCCGCGGCGGCGATGTTCCTCGCTTCGGACCAGTCTTCGTTCATGACCGGCGCGGCGATGCTGGTGGATGGGGGTATCTCGATTCATCGCGGCTGATGTGGGGTGCATGCGAAACGGGCGCCGCAGGGCGCCCGTTTGGTTTGGTTGCCAGCTGGAACTGCATGCTGCCGCTCAAAGGACCGGGATGTACAGCTCCATCTGCGAGGCTGGATCAAACGGATCGTCAAAACGCGCGTCGTAGCGTTCCAGGTCAATGCCGTCTTTTGCCTGTAGGTCGTGTTTGGCGAGCAGGTGGTCGTGGATGGCATGGAAGCTGGCACTGATCTGCGGGGCGGTGCCGGTGTGGGTGAACACGGCATAGCGTTGTGCAGGAACCTGGAAGCGAACCATGCCTTCCGGGATCGCAGCGTCGTCCTGTACTTCGAAGCCGGTGATGTAGCGAACCGTGCCGTCAGGTCGCGGTTCGCAGACGCCGTAGCTGACGACGTGGTCGACCTTTCCGGTGACTTCATTTTCGCGTGGCAAGAAGTGTTGCCAGAGCTCGGCATAGCCATCCTCTCCATCGCGGAAGATCGCTTCCATGCCGATCACGGTGAAGGCTGGGCGCTCGATGAGGGTAGGCTGCATGTCGTGATTCTTGTCAGGGAGAAGCATGCGCGTATCGCATGCTGTGGGCTGTCAGCTCCCGCTCTGTGCCCGCTGGTAAGCGACCAGCGCGTTGGCATGACCGTGGCCGATGTTGTGCTGTTCCTTGAGGAAGGCCACCTGCTCCATGTGTTTCCTGTCCTTGACCGTGTCCAGCAGCTGCAGCCAGTGCTTTACCGGCTTGCCGTACGTCTTCTCGATGGACGGGAAATACGATGCCGGGCCTTGGACTTTTTCGCTGCTGGCCATCTGCGTTTCCGGGAAGGAGGGAGGCCGGGCAATGATGCGGCAAAGGTCGCTTGTTGGCGACTCAGCGGTTGCCCGCCTGCAGGATCTCCGTGATGCGTGCCTTGGCTGCATGAATGAATGCGGCCAGTGGTGCGGCAGGCCAACGGGGGGTACTGCCGGTCGGCGCGAGATACGCCTGCCATGCCTGCCTGACAACGGCGTGATGCTGCTCTGGCAGATGCTGCAGCAGCCACTCCGCGGCGACATCCTTCGGCGCGATGTTTCCGGTCTGGGCGCTGTACCAGAGGCGCGCCAATGTGAGAACGATGTTGGCTTCCTTGCCATGCCAGTCGTCCGCGGTGTTCCATAGCACCAGGGTGTCAGCCAGTGCCTGCTTGAAGTCCTGTCCTGGCACTGGCGGCAGCAGTTCGGCGAGGGCGGGGCCATGCAGGGCGATGCTGTGCTGACGGGCCTTGGTCAGGAGGATGGCGAGATCGGGATCCTGCATGGGCGGTTCCAGGATGCCGGCAAGGATGTCCTGCCGCAGCCATTCGCCGAACTGCAGTTCACGGCGTGCTGGATGGCGCCAAGGCGTCACTTCGGCTTGTGCGATCACTGTCGCTTCCAACGCGCGCAGTGTTGGATGCTGACCGGGCGGCACCGAGATCGCCAGCAGGTCGCGTTGCAGTTGTCGCAGGATGGCAGTGTCGGGATGCTGGGCCACGATCACCAGCAGGTCGATGTCGCTGCATGGCTTCAAGCCACCGTTGAGCGCGGAGCCGTACAGGTAAATGGCGAGCAGGTTGGCTGCCAGTTGCCGCTGGATCACCTCGCAGGCGAGGGTGAGCTGTGTAGTGATGGTTTCGGGGACTGGCGCAGTCATGGCGGCGGCAGGCAATCGTGTAGGTACGATTGTGCCGCAAACAGAAAGGGCGCCTTGCGGCGCCCGTTCCTTGCAAAGCCTGCCCTCACTCCAGCCCTTCCAGCGTGCGCGGGAAGACTGTAGTGCCGAGCCATGCTCGGCAGGGGCTTTACCAGCCAAAGCTGCCCTCACCCCAACCCCTCTCCCGTGAACGGGAGAGGAGCTCAAACTGTAGTGCCGAGCCATGCTCGGCAGGAGCTTTACCGGCTGAAGCTGCCCTCACCCCAACCCCTCTCCCGCGGGCGGGAGAGGGGCTGAAGCAAAGGCAATGGCCTTGCCGATCAGTAGCGGTAGTGGTCCGGCTTGAACGGGCCGTCGACCGGCACGCCGATGTAGTCGGCCTGTTCCTGGCTCAGGGTGGTCAGCTTCACGCCGATCTTCTCCAGGTGCAGACGCGCAACTTCTTCGTCCAGCTTCTTCGGCAGCAGGTACACCTTGTTCTCGTAGCTGTCCTTGTTCGCCCACAGGTCGATCTGTGCGAGCGTCTGGTTGGCA
>QFOV01000053.1 GCA_003248565.1 Stenotrophomonas sp. | reverse complement strand
TTACTCGGACTTGTTGCCGTTCAGCTGTGCACGCAGCAGCGCGCCCAGCTGGGTGGTGCCGCTGGAAGCCGAAGAGGACTGGTATTCCTCCAGCACTTCACGCATTTCGGCATCGTCCTTGGCCTTGATCGACAGCTGCAGGGTACGGCCCTTGCGGTCCATGCCCACGAACTTGGCTTCGATCTTGTCGCCGACCTTCAGGAACTGGGTCGCGTCGTCGACGCGCTCATTGGCGACGTCACGTGCCGAAACGTAACCTTCGATGCCGTCAGCCAGCTCGATGGTTGCGCCCTTGGCGTCCACTTCCTTCACGACGCCTTCGACCTTCGAACCCTTCGGGTTGGCAGCCATGTACTGACCGAACGGATCCTGCTCAAGCTGCTTGACGCCCAGCGAGATGCGCTCGCGCTCCGGGTCGACGGCCAGGACCACTGCGTCCAGGGTATCGCCCTTCTTGAAGTTGCGAACCACGTCTTCGCCGGTGGTGTTCCAGCTGATGTCCGACAGGTGAACCAGGCCGTCGATGCCGCCGTCCAGGCCAATGAAGATACCGAAATCGGTGATCGACTTGATCTGGCCGGAAACCTTGTCGCCCTTCTTGAAGATGGCAGCGAAGGTTTCCCACGGGTTGGCAGCAACCTGCTTCATGCCCAGCGAGATACGACGACGCTCTTCATCAACGTCCAGCACCATCACTTCGACTTCATCACCAACCTGGACAACCTTGGACGGGTTGACGTTCTTGTTGGTCCAATCCATCTCGGAGACGTGCACCAGGCCTTCCACGCCCGGCTCGATCTCAACGAACGCGCCGTAATCGGTCACGTTGGAGACCTTGCCGAACACGCGGCTGTTGGCCGGGTAACGACGTGCGATGTTGTCCCACGGATCCTCGCCCAGCTGCTTCAGGCCCAGCGAAACGCGGTTGCGCTCGCGGTCGAACTTCAGCACGCGCACGTCCAGCTCGTCGCCGACGTTCACGACTTCGGACGGATGGCGCACGCGCTTCCATGCCATGTCGGTGATGTGCAGCAGGCCGTCGATACCGCCCAGGTCCACGAATGCGCCGTAATCGGTCAGGTTCTTGACGACACCCTTCAGGATTGCGCCTTCCTGCAGCTTGTCCATCAGCTGCTCGCGCTCTTCCGAGTGCTCGCTCTCGACAACTGCACGACGCGACACGACCACGTTGTTACGCTTGCGGTCCAGCTTGATGAGCTTGAATTCCAGCTCCTTGCCTTCCAGGTAGGCCGGGTCGCGCACGGGGCGCACATCGACCAGCGAACCGGGCAGGAATGCGCGGACATCCTTGATGTCCACGGTGAAACCACCCTTGACCTTGCCGCTGATGCGACCGGTGATGGTTTCGTTCTTTTCCAACGCTTCTTCCAGCTCGTCCCACACCATGGCGCGCTTTGCCTTCTCGCGCGACAGGACGGTTTCGCCGAAGCCGTTCTCGATCGAGTCCAGTGCAACCTTTACCTGGTCGCCCACGCCCACGTCGATTTCACCAGCGTCGTTACGGAACTGTTCGATCGGCACGATGCCTTCGGACTTCAGGCCGGCGTTGATCACGACCACGTCGCCGCGGACTTCAACGACGGTACCGATAACGATGGCACCGGGCTTCAGCTTGGCCAGATTGGCCTGACTGGCTTCAAACAGTTCTGCAAATGATTCGGTCATTAGATTTACTCAGTTGAACATATGGACAGCGGATCTGTTGCGAAAACCCGTACTGTCCAGCCTGTTGGACGACCCCATGACAGCGGCCGAATGTGAATGAAAAAGCCCACCACGCACCATTGCGCAGCGGGTTGTTGCAACATCTTTGCTACGACTGCGATCGATCAACTGACCGCACTCAACGCTGCGAGGATCAGGCTTCCTTGGAAACCAGACCCAGCACCTTGGCAACGACGTCGTCGATGCCAATACCGCTGGTGTCGATGAGGATGGCGTCATCGGCCGGCCTCAGGGGCGCCACTGCGCGCTGTGCATCACGGGCGTCGCGGGCCATGATCTCACGCAGGAGGTCTTCAAAGTTAACCGAAACCCCTTTTTCTTTCAACTGTTTATGGCGTCGCTCGGCCCGCTCCTCGGCGCTCGCGGTCAGGAAAACCTTGAATGGGGCGTCAGGGAAGATGACGGTTCCCATATCTCGGCCATCAGCCACCAACCCGGGCAAAACCCTGAATGCGCGCTGACGCTCCTTCAGCGCAGCCCGGACCTCGGGAATGGCCGCAATGGCCGAGGCCAGTGCTCCCGTCGTCTCCAGACGCAGTTCATCGGTGGCGTCGCTACCGTTGACCAGTACCCGCAGGCCCTCGCCCTGCTCGACGAACTGGACCTTGGTGTCAAAGGTGCAGCGCACCAGCGCCGAGGCATCGGAGGTATCGATATCAGCCCAGCTGGCGGCCACACCCACCGCGCGATACAGCGCGCCGGAGTCCAGGTAGTGCCAGCCCAGCTGGCGGGCAATGATACGACTGACAGTACCTTTGCCAGCCCCGGACGGGCCATCAATGGTGAGAACGGGAGGCAATTGGCTCATTTTAAACGCCTGTCTGGAACGAGATTCGGGCTATTCTAACGCCCCGCACCGCCCTGCCCGCACCCGTTTGCACGCAAGCACTTGAACTGGCGCGGAAATACCCAGTAGAATGGCGGGCTTGAACGGGCGTTACCCTGCATATCCGCGGCCACGCTCCTAAGATCTCCTTACCAGTATCCGCCGAGGTATGTCATGAAAGTTCTGTCCTCCCTGAAGTCGGCGAAGACCCGTCACCGTGATTGCAAAGTTGTGCGCCGTCGCGGCAAGATCTTCGTGATCTGCAAGTCGAACCCGCGCTTCAAGGCTCGCCAGCGCTGAGCCAACTGGCGCAAGCCAGGGCTTGATCCTCAGGGGTCAGGCAACGCCAAAAAGCCGCCTTCCGGGCGGCTTTTTGCGTACCGGGCCAGGCACCGCGGTGACGCATGGCTGAGTGCATGCAGCAACAACGACGCAGGACCACACTTTCATCGTCAATTTTTGCTGTAATCCCAACCTGTCCTCTGGGGAGATGTGACCATGAAGCACGCATTCAAGATTCTGAGCCTGATCGCCGTCCTTGCCGCCGCACCGGCAGCGCAGGCTGACACTTTGCTGATCGAGCGCGCACAGGAGAAGCCGGCCCAGGCCATCCCGGCCCGCGGCCAGAGCATGGCCGAGGTGGAAGCCCGCTTCGGCGCACCGAGCGAGCGCATGGACCCGCGCGGCGGCCAGAAACGGCAATGGCCGACCATCAACCGCTGGGTTTATCCGGCCTTTACCGTGTATTTCGAGAAGCAACGCGTGATCGACGTGGTAGCCCGCCAGGCCAGCCCGGATGAAATCGGGCCAAAGCCCCCGATCCGCTGACCCCTTCCCAGGCGGCAGGCCCTGGCCTGCCCCTCCAACGCCCGACCGGGCCGAACGCATCCGAGAAGAATGAACGAAACGCTCCGCTTTCCAGCCGAATGGGAAACCCAGTCCGGCGTATTGATCGCCTGGCCGAACGCCGACACCGACTGGGCCGCGCGCCTGGCCGAGGTTGAGGAAACCTACATCGCCCTGGTCAGCGCCATCACCCGCTACCAGCCGGTGCTGATCTGCGTGGCCGATGACGACATCGAGACCTACGCGGAAATGCGCCTACGCTCTAACCGCGTGGACATGGATCGTGTGCAGTTCGTCACCGCACCTTACGACGACACCTGGTTACGCGATTCCGGCCCGATCACCCTCAAGCGCGCCGACGGCAGCTTCCAGCTGCTGGATTTCCGCTTCACCGGCTGGGGCGGCAAGTTCGAAGCCAGCCTCGATGACCAACTGGTCGGCGTGCTCGACCAGGCCCAGGTGTTCAACAATGCGCAGGTCCGCAGCATTCCCTTCGCGCTGGAGGGCGGCGCCATCGACACCGACGGTGCCGGCACCCTGCTGACCACCTGGAAGTGCCTGCACGAACGCCACCCCGAGCGCGACCGCGATTCACTCAGCACCGACATGGCCAGCTGGATGCAGCAGGACCGCGTGCTGTGGCTGGACCACGGCTACCTGGAAGGCGATGACACAGACGCGCACATCGATACCCTCGCCCGCTTTGCCTCGGCCGACAGCATCGTTTACCAGAACTGCGACGATCCGCAGGACTCGCATTACGCCGAACTGCAGGCCATGGGCGCCGAACTGGCCGCACTGCGCACCCGCGACGGCAAGCCGTATCGCCTGTTCCCGTTGCCCTGGGCCGAGCCGGTCCTGGACGAAGGCCGCCGCCTGGCAGCCTCGTACGCCAATTTCCTGATCATCAATGGCGCGGTACTGATGCCGGCCTATGGCGACGCCGCCGATGGTGTCGCGCGTGACGTACTGGCACAGGCTTTCCCCGACCGCGAAATCGTGCAGGTTCCCTGCCGCTCTCTGATCTGGCAGAACGGCAGCCTGCACTGCATCACCATGCAGCTGCCAGCCGGCCTGCTGAAAAACTGAGCTGATCCACCTGTAGAGCCGAGCCATGCTCGGCTGAACAGCACGTCGCGTATCCGTGCTTCATGACGCCGGAACGAACAGCAGCCGAGCATGGCTCGGCTCTACCGAAAAGGCGCCATCTCCGCAGCCCCTCCGTTCAGCCCAGACCGCATTGCCGGCCCACATCCGCGTTAACATTCGTCCTTTCCCCCGCAGGATCGCAGCATGAACTCGCGCAGCCCCCTTACCGTCGCCCTGGTGCAGGAACGAAACCACGGTGATGCCGCCGCCAACCTGGCCGTGATTGATGCACGCGTAGCCGAGGCTGCCGCGCAGGGCGCGAAACTGGTGCTGCTGCAGGAACTGCACAACGGCGCGTACTTCTGCCAGCACGAATCGGTGGACGAGTTCGACCTGGCCGAGCCGATTCCCGGCCCCAGCACCGAACATCTCGGCGCCTTGGCCAGGAAGCATGGCGTGGTCATCGTCGGCTCATTGTTCGAGCGCCGCGCCGCCGGCCTCTACCACAACACCGCCGTGGTCTTCGAAAAGGACGGCACCTTGCTGGGCAAGTACCGCAAGATGCACATCCCCGACGACCCGGGCTTCTACGAGAAGTTCTACTTCACCCCGGGCGACATCGGCTTCAAGCCGATCGAGACCTCGGTGGGTCGCCTCGGCGTGCTGGTCTGCTGGGACCAGTGGTATCCGGAAGCCGCCCGCCTGATGGCCCTGGCCGGTGCCGAGCTGCTGCTCTACCCGACCGCGATCGGCTGGGACCCGGACGACGTGCAGGACGAGAAGAACCGCCAGCGCGACGCCTGGGTGCTGAGCCACCGCGGCCATGCCGTTGCCAACGGCGTGCCGGTGCTGAGCTGCAACCGCGTCGGCCACGAAGCCTCGCCACTGGGCGCTTCCGGCATCGACTTCTGGGGCAACAGCCACGTGCTGGGCCCGCAGGGCGAGTTCATTGCCGAAGCCGGCACCGATGCAACCCTGCTGGTCTGCGACGTCGACCTGCAGCGCAGCGAGCACGTCCGCCGGATCTGGCCGTTCCTGCGTGACCGCCGCATCGATGCTTACGGCGACCTGCTCAAGCGCTACATCGACTGACCGGACCTGACATGAGCCTGCAGCTGCGCACCGCAACACCCGCTGACATCCCGGCCATCACCGCGATCTACGCGGTGGAGGTGCGCGAGCTGGTCAACACCTACGAGTACGAGGTCCCCGCCGCGGCGGAGATGGCGCAGCGCATGCAGGACATCACCGCGCGCGGCTTTCCCTATCTCGTCGCCACCATCGACGACGAGGTAGCCGGTTACGCCTATGCCAACAGCTACCGCGCCCGCATCGCCTATCAATGGACCGTGGAAAACTCGGTCTACGTCGATGCTCGCTTCCAGGGTAAAGGCGTTGGCAAGGCCTTGATGCAGGCCTTGATCGACGAATGCACCGCACGCGGCTTCCGGCAGATGATCGCGGTGATCGGCGAACCCACCAATACCGCGTCGATCAAGCTGCATGAGCGTTTCGGCTTTGAGCTGGTTGGCGTGTTCCGCGGCCTTGGCCGCAAGCACGGTCGCTGGCTGGACACGGTACAGATGCAACGCGCACTCGGCGACGGTGCCGACAGCGCCCCATCCAATGAATGAAGCAATGACTGACTTCTCTATCGAAACCGGCGGCGAACTGCTGGCCGGCCAGCCTGTGCGCGTGGTTGAACGCGACGGCGTGCGCTACACCTTGCTGGGCACTGCCCACGTCTCCACAGCCAGCGTACACGCGGTTGAGCAGGCCATCGCCAGCGGCCAGTACGACGCGGTCGCAGTCGAGCTGGACCCGCAGCGCCTGCAGGCACTGACCAACCCCAATGCCTTGGCCCAGCTGGATCTGGTCGAAGTGATCCGCAAGGGCCGCGTGGCGCTGTTTGCCGCCAACCTCGCGCTGGCCGCCTATCAGCGTCGCCTTGCCGAGCAGTTGGGGATCGAACCCGGCGCTGAGCTGAAGCGCGCGGTGGAACTGGCCAAGGCCAACGATCTGCCGGTACACCTGATCGACCGCGATGTCGGCCTCACCTTCCGCCGCGCTTCGCAGAGCCTGGGCTTCTTCGGCAAGGTCAAGCTGGTGATGGGCCTGGGCGCCGGCCTGTTCTCGTCCGAGGATGTGGGCGAAGAAGAAATCGAGAAGCTCAAGCAAGGTGACATGCTGGAGTCTAGCTTCGGCGAATTCGCCAACGAAAGCCCGGCGCTGTACCAGGCCATCATCGGCGAGCGCGACCGCTACATGGCCACGCGTCTGCGCGAGGAACACAACAGCGAGCAGCGCAATGTGCTGGCGGTTGTTGGCGCGGGTCACCTTGCTGGCCTGGCCCGTTACCTGGAAACCGACGCCGACGCCCCGGGCCCGCTGCGCGAGCAGTTGGAGTCGGTGCCGAAGAAACGCAACATCCCGTGGATCACGCTGGGCATCCTGGCCATCGTGCTGGGCGGGATCGGGTTTGGTTTCTGGAAGGGCGGCATGGGCATGGGTGCCGACATGCTGCTGACCTGGGCGATGTTCACCGGCGGCCTGGCTGGCTTGGGTGCATTGCTTGCTGCCAGCCATCCGTTGAGCATTCTGACCGCGATCGTGGTTGCGCCGTTCAAGCCCTTCCGTTTGAGCATTCCCACCGGTGCGTTTTCGGCGCTGGTTGAAACGCGCCTGCGCAAGCCGACGTATCAGGATTTCCTGCAACTGCGTGATGATGCGCAGAGCCTGAAAGGCTGGTACCGGAATCGCGTTACCCGCATCGTGCTGACTTTCATGCTGACCAATATCGGCAGCATGCTGGGACTGTGGCTTACCGGTTTCAGTGTTTATGGGAAGTTGGCTGGGTGAGGCCTTTGCGGCTTCGGCTTTGAGGCCTTTGCTTTGAGCTTTGGTTTAAACGCTGTAAATGCTTTAAAAGCTTAGAAGCGCCCTCACCCCTACCCCTCTCCCGCATGCGGGAGAGGGGACTAGCTCCCCTGCATTTTTCTTTTGCTGCTGCATCTTTGGCTTCGGCAGCGGAAGCCTGATCGCCAGCTGCTGCTTCGGCTGTTGCTCTGGCTGTTGCTTTGGCTTTGGCCTTTGATCCAGCTTCTGCCTTGGCTGTCCCCTCTCCCGCATGCGGGAGAGGGGTAGGGGTGAGGGCAGCTCTTGCTTCAGCTGTTGCTGTTGCCTTCGCTGCCAGTCGTCGAAGCAGCTACAGCCGCCCTGCCCTCCAGCCAATCAGCCCTCTACAACAACCGCACGCTCCACCGGCGGCAAGCCGCGCGCACGCCGCACCAACCGCGCCGTGCCAGTCCGCAGATCATCCAGCAGCGCATAGATGGTCGGCAGGAACAGCAAGCTCACCACCGTGGAGAACGCCAATCCACCCGCAATCGCGCGCGCCATCGGGTAGTACGGCGGCATGCCGTCAGCCGTGGTGGTGTTCAAGGCGATCGGCACCATCGCCAGGATCGCCGTGCCCATCGTCATCATGATCGGCCGCAGACGCTCACGGCTGCCTTCGATCAAGGCCTCGGTACGCGACACCCCACGCCGGCGCAGGTTGTTGATGTGCTCGATCATCACGATGCCGTTGTTCACCACCACGCCCATCAGCACCAGGATGCCGATCACCGCCATGATGTTCATCTCGGTACCGGTCAGCCAGAACAGCCAGTACACGCCATAGATCGAGAACAGCACGCAGGACATGATCGCCGCCGGGAACAGCAACGACTCGAACACCGCCGCCATGATCACCACCATCAGGATCAGGGCAATGAAGATCGCCGTCACCATCTGGTCCATGCCATCGAAGTTGATGTTGAAACCCGCACCGTTGAACGTATAGCCATAGCCCGGCGGGAACTGCACCCGGTCCAGGGTCTCCTCGACCGACTTGCGCGCCTGGTCCATCGGCACGTCCTTGGCCAGGCCAGCCTCGATACGCAGCATGGTCTGCCGGTTCAAGCGCTGGATGGAGTTGGCCGCCGGATTGACGTTGACGTCCACCATCGCCAGCAGCGGGATCTCCTTGCCGCTGGAGCTGCGCACCATGAACGAAGACAAGTCCTCGATGCTGTAGTTCTCCGAGCCGGAGAAACGCACATTGACCGGAATCTCGACGTCATCGCGGTGGAAGTCACGCAGCGATGAGCCACGCAGCGCCATGCCCACGAACTGCGCCACCTGCTGGGCACTGAAGCCATACGACGCTGCGCGCTCGCGGTTGACCCGCACCGCCAGCTCGGCATTGGCATCACCCACGTCCACGCGCACATCGCGCAACTTGGGATTGCGCGCCAGGATCGGCACGATGTCATCGGCCAACTCACGCAAGGTCTGGCTTGAATCACCCACCAGACTGAAACGCAGGCCCTGCCCTTCGCTGCCCATGCCACCCGGCCAGCCGATACCAATCTTGGCACGCGCCGACTGTGGCAGCCCCTTGCGCACCTCTTCCTCGATTTTCTTGCTCTGCTCGCGGTCGTCAACGGTCAGGTACAGACGCGTCTGCGCCCAGCCCTGTTCGGCGAAGCGGCTGTACACGCGCTTGATCTTGAACTCGTCGCGGTTGGCATTGACGAAGTCCTCGACCCGCTGCACTTCCTTGCCCATCTCTTCCTTGGAATAGGAGCCCTTCCATTGGTAGAAGATGTTGATCTCATCCGGATCATTGTCATCGCCACCACCGGTGGTATGGGTCATCGGCCACACGCTGAGCACCGACACCAACACGATACCGGCCACGCTCCAGCCGCGGTTCTGCAGGGTCCAGCGCAGTATCCGCGCGTAACGCTCCTGCAGACGGCTGATGAACGGCGACTTCAATGCCGGCGGGGTCTTCATCCGTGCCGACAGCATCGGGATCAGGCTCACCGCCACCAGCCACGAGGCCAGCAACGAGAACGAGATGGTCAGCGCCAACTGGGTCAGGTAAATGGTGATGATGTTCTTCTCGCCGAACATCATCGGCAGGAACACCACGCAGTGGCACAAGGTACCGGCCGACAGCGCGATCGCCACGTGGCGGGTGCCGATGATGGATGCCATCTCCGGTTTGCCGGGGTATTTCTCGCGCTCCTGGTAGATGCTTTCCACCACCACCACGGCGTTGTCCACCAGCATGCCCACCGCCAGCAACAAGCCCATCATCGAAATGATGTTCAGGCTGATGCCGGTGAAGTACATGAAGCCCAAGGTCATGATGAAACAGATCGGGATCGCCATCGACACCATCAGCGTTGAGGGCCAATGGCGCAGGAAGGCGTACAGCACGATCACCGACAGCAGCAGGCCGATCGCCCCGGCCTCGGCCAGGGCCAGCAGCGAACTGGTGACCGCCTTGCCGGAATCCCATGCAATCTCGATATCGACACCGCGCAAGGCTGGATCCTCACCCAACAGCGCGACTTCCTTGGTCACAGCGCGCGACAGATCCACCAGGTTCGCCGAGCGCTCCTTGTAGATGTCCACGCCCACGCTGGGCTTGCCTTCCATGCGCCGCACATAGCTCATGCGCTGCGGCTGCAGGCTGACCTCGGCGATGTCCGACAGGCGGGTACCACGATTGTTGACCGGCAGGTCGCGCAGCTCCTGCACTTCCAGCAACTCACCCTTGGGCTGCACGCGCAGGCGGCGGCCGTCCTCGGTGATCTGTCCGGCCGATACCGCGAAGTTGGCCGCCTGCAGCTTCTGCACCAGATCATTCAGGGCCACGCCGTGCGCACTGATGCGGTCCTTGTCCAGCGCGATCAGCACTTCCTGCTTGGCAACGCCTTCCACTTCAACACGGGCCACGCCGGGCAGACGCTCCAGGCGCTGCTTGATGGCACGCTCGATCATGTCAGCGCGCGCGGTCAGGTCCTCGGCACTGTTCAGGCGCAGGCTGATCGCTTCCTGATCACTGGTACTCCAGCGCTGCACGTAGTAACGACGGAAGTCATCCGGCAACTCATCGCGTACCGCATCGATGCGCTCACGCGCTTCGGATGCGGCCATGGCGATGTCGCGGTTCCAATCGCTGAACTCGACCTGGATCTGGCCGCCCTCGGCATTGGCGCGCGAGTTCATCGTCTTGATGCCGGGCATCGTGGCGATGGCCTCTTCAACCGGCCGCAGCAGGTTGCGCTCCACTTCTTCCGGGGTCGAGCCCGGGTATGGCAAGGCGATGAAGAAGAACGGGATCGATGCTTCCGGCTCGGACTCCAGCGGCAGCTTGAACGCAGCAATCAGGCCGATCACCACCATCGACACGAACAACATGATGGTGGTGACAGGGCGGCGGATGGACAGCTCGGTGATATTCATCCGCTCAGTCATTGATGCCGCCGATGGGGTCCTGCTCGTGGCTCAGCACCTGCTCGGCCTGGGCCATCGCCTGGCGTGCACGACGGCCGCGCTCGGCGTAGTACTCGTCCGGTTTGCGATCCAGCAGGTCATACACCACCGGGATCACCAGCAGGGTCAGCAGGGTCGACACCAGCAGGCCACCGATCACCGTGATCGCCATCGGCGAGCGCACTTCAGCACCTTCACCGAAGGCCAGGGCCAGCGGCAGGAAGCCGAACACCGCACACAGCGTGGTCATCATGATCGGCCGCAGACGCGAACGTGCGCCTTCAACCAGGGCCTCACGCTTGGCCACGCCCTCCTCACGCAACTGGTTGACCTTGTCGATCAGGATGATGGCGTTCTTCACCACCAGACCAACCAACAGGATCAAGCCGATGAACACCACCACCGAGACCGGTGAACGCGCCAGCAGCAGCGCTGCAACCGCACCGACCAGGGCCAGCGGAATGGTGAACAGGATGACGAAAGGATGCAGCAGCGATTCGAACTGCGATGCCATCACCAGATAAACCAGGAACACCGCCAATGCGAAGGCGAACAGCAGCGATCGGATCGACTCACCCAGTTCCTGGCCCTGGCCACCGATGTGCATACCGACGTCGGTGCCCAGCGGATTCTTGGCGACCATGCTCTGCACTTCGGTGATGGCCTTGCCCAGGTCGATGTCGCGCAGGTTGGCCGAGACGATGGCCACACGGCGCTGGTCGGCGCGGTGGATTTCGCTCGGGCCGGTGGTGGCGATGACATCGGCCACCGAACCCAGCTCGATCGGCTTGGCACCGCTCGGGTTGACGATCAGGCGACGGATGTCGTTGACCGAGGAACGCTCCGATTCCTGCACGCGCACCAGCACGTCGATCTTGCGATCGCGGAAGCTGTAGCGGGTAGCGACATTGCCCTTGACCTTGTTGACCACCGCATCAGCGATCTGCCGGGTGGTCAGGCCGAGTGCCGCGGCGCGGTCCTGGTCGAACACCACCTGGATTTCCGGGAAGCCCTGCTCCACCGTCGACTTGACGTCGGCATAGTGCGGGTTCTCGCGCAGCATGCCAGCCAGGCGATTGCCGGCGACGCGGATGTCTTCGAGATTATTGCCCTCGATTTCGATTTCCAGCGGCGGCGACAGCGCGAACAGTTCCGGGCGGGCGAAATCCACCTGCGCTGACGGCCAGGCCTTCATGGTCTCGCGCAGTTTTTCGGTCAGTGCCGGCTCCAGCTTGGTGTCATTCATCACCACCGACAGCTTGCCGATATTCTCGCCGCTCTCGGTCGGGCTGGCATCCAGTCGCGTACCGGTACCGGAGACGCCATACAGCAGGCGCACGCCCTCTTCGCCGGCATGCTTGCGCTGCACTTCGCGCACCAATGCATCGGTCTGCGCCAGTGGCGTGCCCGGCGGCAGCTTGGCAGTCATCTCGAAGCGGTCCTGGGCCAGCTGCGGCAGCAGGTCGACGCCCAGCAGCGGCAGCGCAGCCAAGGTCAGACCAAAGGCCAGGGTTGCAAAACCCAGGATCGGCCACGGACGCTTCAATGCTGCCGGCAGCGCGCGCAGGTAGCCCGCTTCCGCACGGCCATACGGCGCCATTGCCAGATCACTGGCCTTGCGCATCACCGGGCCGACCACCGCGGCAATGCCACGGAAGATCCGCACCACGCTCCAGGCCAGGAAATAGAAGCCGTAACGGAACATCGCGCCGATGCCACGGCCAGCATAGGCAGCCGGCTTCTTCCAGCGGCTTTGCGGACGCCACGGCTCGCGCGGGTCTTCGGCCGGGAACTCCAACGGCGGACGGCCCTTCAGCGCGCTCAGCATCGGAATCAGGGTCATCGACACCACCAGCGACACCGCGATGGCGATCGACACCGTCAAGGCCTGGTCGCGGAACAACTGACCGGCGATGCCTTCGACGAACACCAGCGGCAGGAACACCGCGATGGTGGTCAGGGTCGAGGCAACCACGGCCATGAACACCTCGCGGGTGCCCTTGATCGCCGCTTCCAGAATGCCCATGCCGCGCTCACGCGCCTTGGCGATGGATTCCAGCACCACGATCGAGTCATCCACCACCAGACCGGTAGCCAGCGCCAGGCCGCCCAGCGACATCACGTTCAAGCTCAGGCCGAGCTGGCCCATGAAGAAGAACGTGGCGATGATCGAGATCGGCAGCGACAGCGAGATCACGAAGGTGCTCCAGCCATCGCGCAGGAACAGGAAGATGATCAGCACCGACAGCAGGCCGCCGATCACCGCATCGATCTTGACGTCCTTGATGGCGTGGCGGATGAAGACCGACTGGTCCTCCACCATCGTCATCTCGATGTCCTTGGGCATTTCCTTGCGGATGGTTTCGAGCCGGGCTTCCAGCGCATCGGCGGTGGAAACGGTATTGGCGTCGCCTTCCTTGTAGACAGCGAGTTCGACTGCTTCATGGCCGGCAGCGCGGATCACCGCTTCGCGCTCCTTGTAGCCCTGGCGCACTTCGGCCACGTCCTTCAAGCGCACGCTGGGTGCGCTGCTGCTGCCATCACTGCGCATCGCCGCGATGACGTTGGGATCGCTGCTGCCGAGGATGGCTGACATCAGCTGGCGGTTCTCACCGGTCGAGCTGGCGGTGCTGGAACCACTGGCCGTGGTCAGCAGCATCTCGCGCATCTGTTCGACCGTGGCGAACTGGTTGACGGTACGCACCAGGTAACGCTGCGAACCTTCTTCCAGACGACCGCCGGACAGGTTCACGTTCTCCTGTTGCAGGCGCTGGATCACCGTGTCCAGCGACAGACCGAGCGCGGCCAGCTTGCGCTGGTCGATATCAACCTGGATCTCGTCTTCCAGACCACCGCCGACCTTGACCGCAGCCACACCGCTGACCGGCTCGAGCTTGCGCTTGAGGTCTTCATCGGCGTAACGGCGCAGTTCCATCAGGCGGCGCACGGCATCGGCGTCGTTGCCGGCTTCCTGCTTGGACGACAGCGCCAGCCGCATGATCGGCTGGGTGGACGGATTGAAGCGCAGCAGCACTGGCGGCTTGGCCTCCAGCGGCAACTGCAGCGTCTCCATCTTGTCGCGAACGTCCAGCCCGGCCTGCTGCATGTCCGTGCCCCAGGCGAACTCCAGCACCACGTCGCTTTGACCGGTGCGCGAGATCGACTTGAGCTTGCGCAGGCCCTTGACGATGCCCAGCGCTTCTTCGGCCGGCTGCGAGATGAGCGTCTCGATCTCGGCCGGCGCCGCACCTTCGTAATCGGTGCGCACGGTCAGGGTGGGATAGCTCAGGTCCGGTAGCAGTTCGACCTTCAGGCTGGACAGCGAGATCAGGCCAAACAACACCAGGGTCAGCGTCATCATCGCGATGGTGACGCGGCGGCGGGTGGCGAACTCGATCAGGTCGAAGCCACCGCCGGAAGCCGACGGTCCGTGGTCACTCATTGCTTGGTCGCCTGTGCAGCTGCCGGCGCCTTGGCCGCCGCTGCGACCGCCTTCTCCTTGCCGATCACCTGCACCGCACTGCCTTCACGCAGTGCTGCCTTGCCAGCGATGACGACTTCATCACCCTGCTGCAGGCCGTTGCGCACCTCGATGAAGCCGGCATCGTCGTAACCCAGGGCCAGCTCGGTACGCACGGCCTTGCCGTCGCGCACCACATAGACTGCCGGCTTGCCGCCGTCTTCCAGCAGCGCGGTACGCGGCACCACCAATGCGTCGGCGCGCTGATCGTAGTTGATGCTCAGGCGGCCGAACATGCCTGCCTGCAATGCTTCTTCACCGGAGAACGTCGTCACCACGCGGAAGGTGCCGGTGCCGTTGTCGACCACCGGCGCAACGCGGTCCACCGTGCCGGTGAACGGCTTGCCGGGCAGCGCGTCTACCTGCAGCGACACGGCCTGGCCCGGCTTGAGCTTGGCGATCTCGCGTTCGGGCACATTGAGGGTGGCTTCCAACTGGCCGCTGTCGACGATGCGGATGATCGGCGAGTTGATCTGCACGAAGTTGCCCGGCTTGATGTCCCGCGAGGCGACCACACCGCTGATCGGCGCGACCACCGTCGTGTAGGACAACTCCAGCGTCGCCATCCGGTACATCGCCCGCGCGTTCTCCAGGTCATAGCGCAGCTGGTCCACGTCGGCAGCGCTGACCAACTGCTGCTGCACCAGCTTTTCGGCGCGGTGATAGCTGTTCTCGAGCTTGCGCATCTGCGCCTCGCTCTGTGCAACGCTCAGGCGCGCACGGTCCGGGTCCAGTCGAACCAACGGCTGCCCGGCGCGAACCAGCTGGCCTTCCTCGACCAGCACCGCCAGCGCCACGCCGGAGGTCTTGGCGACCACCTGCGATTCAGCGCGCGGCTCCAGTGCAGCAGTGCCGGTATAGCTGGCGGCGATGGCACGGCGCTCGGCCTTGGCCACTTCCACCGGCACGGCGTCGCTGGCTTTCTGCTCATCCGGCGTCTTGGCC
>QFOV01000052.1 GCA_003248565.1 Stenotrophomonas sp. | reverse complement strand
CGCGGCGGCGGTGTAGCCGAGCAGGTCGAGGTTGGAGGCGACCTGCAGCTCCCAGAAGCGCACCCGTCCGGGATGGCGAACCGCCATGTTGGCGGCGAGCGCGTCGCTCAAGCGTCCCTGGCGTGCATACAGGTAGGCTGCCGACGCACGGCTGGAATCGGCGCCCGGATCGATCTGCACCGCGCGCTCGTAGCCGGTGAGCGCGGCCTGGATCTGGCCTCTGCAATCGTGGCTGTAAGCCAGCGTTGCAAAGGCAGCAGCCAAGTTCGGTTGGCGGGCGATCACGGCTTCGGCCAGGGCCTGCGCCTGCTCGGCATCTTCGCTGTTGCCGTTGTACAGGCAGGTACGGGCGGCGAGGGCGCGGGCAACACCGAGTTGTGCCTGCACATCGTCTGGCGCTTCCTGCAGGCGTTGGCGGTACAAGGCCATGGCGCGTTCGTTGTTGTCACGCTGACCGATGCCCGCGTAATAGTCGGCGCGCTGCAGTAGCGGTGACGTCGCGGGCGCTGCGGGGGCTGGCCAGCGCCACCAGACCAGGCCGGCAGCAGCTGCAAGCAGGGCAATGCCCGCAGTGATTGCGATGCGACGCTGTCTTGTGGCTGTCGGAGCGGATGCGGTTGGCTGCGTGGATGTCACAAACGCGTCCTCGACCACCGGCTCGCTGCACAGCTGGTAGCCCTGGCCGCGTACCGAACGCAGGTAGCGTGCCTGTCGGCCGTCGTCGCCCAAGGCCTGGCGCAGCAGGCGCACGCGTTGGGTCACCGTTTCTTCGTTGACGATTGCGGGTGCCCAGATGTTTGCGATCAGGGCATCAAAGCCGACCACGCGGGTACCTTGGGTCAGCAGGTAATGCAGCAGCCGGAAGCTGAGCCCGGCGACATCCAATACCTGGCCGTCATCGCGCAACACGCGTTGCCGCGCTACGTCGATACGCAGGTCATCGAGACGGTAGTGCAAGGGCGCGCCGGGCTGAGGGTCAGACATGTGAGCTGTGTTGTCTCTAGCGGGGCAGCCGGCGCGGCAGCGAAAAGGCGGGAAGCGTAGGCACCACCAGGGGAGGCGGCCATGCCGGTGCGCTGCCATCTGCATTGGTCAAACCAGCACGCAGTATTGCAGCTGCCATGGGCAGTGCAAGGACGGTGAGCGCGGCGGGACAGCGGGTGCTGGGGACATCCATGGTGGTCAAGATTAACAGGCGAAACCAGAGTGGCAGAGGACGTGCACTCCGCTCATTCCACCGATTGGGGCTGGGCTTGCGCCCTGGAGGGGGAGGTCGCCGGGAGGGGCTCTGGGCGCCGGGCCGTCGTGGCGCGCGCAAATGAAGGATCGATGCGATAGCTGCCCTCGACGGTCCGCGCAGAAAGGAAAGCCTCCGCGATGGAAACCGGGAATTGCGTGCTGACAGCACTACTTCTCAGAAATGAATCTAGCCAAAGGTGTCGGCTGCGACGAGCTGCAACAGCTCAAACGGCGTCGGTATCACAGGTAAGAACGGCTGGTGGTGATGCCGATGCTTGGCCGCATCGGTATGTGTCGCTTGTTGAGGTCTCCGGTTTGTGCGTTGCCATCCAGACAGCTTGTTGATTTGCAGGACGATGCTGCGTGTCATTGAGTAATGAGCTGCAGGAATCTGCATTTCAACCTATGGCGCCACGATGCTGCTGGGACGCTCCAGTTGCTGCGAGCGTGTTGGTTCTTCAATCCAAAGTTTCAGTAATGAAACTGAAAAGAACTGCGAGCCGGGATTGCCCGCGCGTGTCTTCCTCGCCAATCAGAATTGCAGGGCAGATCTGTGTGTATTCAGCAAAATAAAAGCCATGTTTTTTGACATTCGCTTCACATATCTGCATGCACCGTTCGTTGCAGGGGCATTCATGTTGCTCAGGGCTGTGGGAAGGCGCCATCGCGCATCGCGATGATCGCTTCGCGCTGTGGATCGTTGTAGATCAATGCTGACATTTTGCGCTGCTGCATGGGAGTGATGGGCAGCGCCTTCCTTCGTGTATTGGGTGTTCTGGAGAGGTGCGATGTCGCAGTTGCTTGTGGCGGTTGCTCCGGTACGGCCTGATGGTGCTGCGCGCCGTTGGGGAAAACATCTTCTTGGTTCGATGCTCCTGCTGTTGCTGCTGGGCTGGGCGCCGCTGGCTGCTGCGGCGAATCTCGGGATCAATACTTTCTCCGAGGTTGCCGACCCGGTGCCTGCGGGCAGCATCATCGAATACAGGTTGACACTCTCCAATGGCGGCCCTGAAGCAGTGCCGGATGCAGTTGTTGCATTCGATCTTCCGGCGGGAGCCACTGCGGTAAACCTGCCTGCTTACTGCAGCGCAGATGCGGTCGTCAGCACACGCGTGGTCTGCGTCATTCCACCGACGCTCAATAACGGCGATTCGTTTGATATCAACCTGCAGGTGAGCACCGCCGGGCTCGGGCCGGGTACCGTTGATATCGTCGCTGCGGTGGGGCGGCAACCTGCGCCAGCGGCCGGCACGCCGCTTACCAGTCTGCAACCAACTGATCCATTCTTTGCCGGTGATTCCAATGCCGGCGACAACATCGCAACGCAGAACACGACCCTGACGCAGTCCGGCGATCTGAGCATGGCCAAGAGTGCCGCGCCCGATCCGGTCATTGCCGGCGGTGAAGTGACCTACACCATTACCGTCACCAACAACGGCCCGAACGTCTCGACCAATTTCAATGTTGCCGACACCTTGCCCAGCGGTGTTACCTACGTCCCCGGAAGCGCACAGGCGGTAGCCGGCAGCTGGACCTTCAACAACCAGAACGGCACCCACGCCGGCGCGCTTGGCGTGGGCCAGAGCGCAACCTATACCTTCAAAGGGAAAGTCGAGGTTGCCAGCGGCAGCGTGGTCAATACCGCCACCGTCAATGCGGTCGGTACGCCTGATCCGAACAGCGGCAACAACACCGATGACGCTGTTGTAAGCATTGCTGCCGGCGCCGACCTGGCCATCGACAAGACCGCGACGCCGGTCCCGGCGCTGCCAGGCGAGCTGATCACGTTCACGGTGACGGTGACCAACAACGGCCCGAGTCCGGCCGAAAATGTGAGCTGGACCGATCCGATGCCGGCCGGCTTCCTGATCGAAAGCAGTGCCAGTGCGCCTGGCTGGAGTTGTGCGAGCACCGGCGCGAACACGGTGCATGGCTGTTCGCTGCCAGCCCCGGCCACCTTGGCGGTCGGCGCCAGTGCAACGTTCACCATCGTTGCCCGCGTGCCGCTGACGGGTCCGGGCAGCAGTGGACCGGTGACCAACACTGCAACCGTCAGCGGCAGCCTGCCCGACGCCAACACCGCCAACAACGACAGCAGCGCGAATTTCACCGTGCTGCCGAACGGTGCCGACCTCAGCCTGGGCAAGACCAAGGCGCCGCAGCTGGTGCCGACCTGGCCTGGTCCGGGCCAGCCGCCGGCCGGCAGCGGCTACATCATCACCTCCACGATCAACGTCACGAACCAGGGGCCGGCATCGGCGCTCAGTGACGTGCAGGTGGTAGATACGCTGGCGATCGGCGAAGAGTACGTCCCGTCCAACACCACACCCTGGACTTGCACGGCGACGCCTTACGTTGCCGGCACGCGGCAGGTGGTCACCTGCGACCTCAACCCGGACCAATTTCCGCTGGCGATGGGGCAAAGTGCCGCGCCGCTGCGGTTGCAGAGCTTTGCCCATCCCGAGGCGGAAGGTTCCACGCTGACCAACACCGCCTGCACCGGCGGAAGCGGCAACTCGCTCGAGCCGGGCACTGGCAGCGGCCTTGGCGATCCCAACAACACCAACGATTGCAACGGTGCTGGCATCATGCCTTCGCCATTGCGCGCCGACCTGAGTATCGTCAAGCGCACCAACGGCGCAGGGACGGCCGACAATACCTTGCCGATCGGCTACACCGGCATGAGCTACACCATCACCGTGAGCAACGCCGGCCCGGATGCCACCACCGGTGTGGTGGTTGAGGACACCCTGCCTGGCTTCCTGGCCGGGCGCACCACCGCCACCGTGCAGGCACCGGCCAACTGGAACTGTTCGGTCAGTGCGTCGGGTGGCCTGCATTGCGAGTCCGGGGCAACGCCACTGCCGGCCAATACCCCGACCGATATCGTGGTCACCCTTACCGGCCCCTTGGCGGATAGCGCCTCGCGGCCTGCGGCAACCTGTGGTGCCACCACCGCACCGGCAGGCTCCTGGTGCAATACCGCGGGCGCAGGCATTGATCCGTCGGTGCCCGGTGCTGCCGGCGAGGTGAACCCGGGCAACAACACCGGCTCGGACTATGTGCGGGTGCCGCGCGTGTCCAATGTGAAAACCGAGGCCAAGACCATCACCACCGGCACCACCGGCAGCGTTGGCGTGGACAGCATCTACCGCATCGAGTACCGCAATGAGGGGCCGTCACTGGCGCCAGGCGTGGTGTTCCGCGATGTGATCAACCTGCGCGCCGATGACCCGGGCTTCACCCTGGTCAACGACACCCGCAGTGGTGGTGGCAGCACCGTGTGTGTCCCGTCCGTCACTGGCGGTGTCACGGTAACAGCGGGCACCGGTGGTCTGCTGAATGTCAACTCGAATGGCGCGGCGGCCGGCACGCTGGTGCTGACCTGTACGCCGCTGGATATACCTGGTGGCCAGCAGCACACGATGACCGTCCAGATCCGGCCGTTGGACGATCCAATCATCGGTGGTCCATTGCGCGTGTACACCAACACGGCAGACTTCTTCTTTGATCGTGATGGTGACGGCACGCCGGATCCCAGCGGCGGCACCGACGCCAATGGTGATTTCGAGTACAACACCATTGCAACCTCCGCCGATGACGAAAAATCGGCGATTTTGAACGTGGCAGTTGGCGACGTGGACCTGGTGGTGAACAAGGATGACACCGGCTTCACTGGCGGCGTGGATCCCTTGCCCTACGATCCGAACGACCCCAGCGCGAACTTCATCACCTACCGTGTGACTGTGTTGAACTTGGGGCCGTCGGTAGCCAGTGGCGTCACCATCACCGACACCATCACCCCGGAAGCAAACAAGACCCTGCAGTTCCTGGGGGGCTCGCCGTCCCCGAACGGGCCATTCTCGATGATCAGGTGCCCGATGACCGCGGGCAGCAATCCGACCACCGGCAGCCCGATCACGGTGGAATGTGAAGTGCCCGGCGCAGGTTTCCCCGATAGCGACACCAATGGGGTGATCGGGATCAATGCGACATCGACCCTGTATCTCCGCTATCAGTACTCGTCGCAGCCGGGCGCTGGTGGTGATGTGATCAACAATGTGGCGGTGGCGAGTTCCGCGGAACCGGAGCGCAATCCGGCAAACAACACCGAAGGCGAGACCACCGCCATCCGCAGCAAGGTCGACCTCCTCATCAGCAAACGCGCCGTATCCAGGCTGACGCCACCGGATCCTGATCCCAGTGTTGCGTTGCCACCGGTCCTGGGCACGGTATCGATACGCGAACCGTTCTTCTGGGTGTTCGATGTGCAGAACAATGGCCCGGGCAACAGCTTGTCGCGCGACCGCACAGGCACCAGCCCGCTCGATGGCACCGGTACGGTGATCACCGACACCTTGCCGCCGAACATGGTGGTTACCGGCACGCCGATCACCTGGCGCAAGATCGGGCCGGACATTGCCAGCCTGCCGGATGACCAGCCCAACGGCACTGGCAGTTGCAGCCAGAACGGGCAGAACGTCATCTGCAACGTGGGCGACGTGACTTCCGAGGGCGCCAACCACGGGCGCGTGCGGGTGATCATCCCGGTGCGTTGGGATGTGCTTCCACCCGGTGGCAATGCGATCAATACGGCGTCCGTAGGCACCGAGCAGGTCGACACCGATGCGGGCAACAATACCGCCACCGCCCCGATCAATGTCACCGCGTCCACGCTGGCCGGTACCGTGTTCCAGGACCGTGATCGTAGTGGTGGCAACGGCGGTGTTCCGCAGGCTGCCGCAGTGGAGCCGCGTATCCCCAACGTAAGCCTGGCGCTGACCGGCACCGACGAATATGGCAATGCGGTCAGCCTGGGCACCACCACCGATGCCAATGGTGACTACAGCTTCGGCAATCTTTCACCGTCGAATGCCAGTGGTTACAACGTCGCCCAGACCCAGCCGTTGGGCTTTGCCAACGGCCCGGTGGATCCGCCGACCAGCGGCCCGTTGGCGCCGTCGCTCGGCGGCACCTACGCGGCAGGCAGGCCGAACTCCAGTTACAGCGCCATTCCGGTGCCGGTCAACAGCAATGGCGTGCGCTACAACTTCCCCGAGTTCAACAATGCACGGCTGGCAGGCTTCGTGTATGTGGATGCGGACTTCAACAACCTGCGTACCGTCGGCAGCGACCCGGCGATTGCCGGTGCAACCGTCGAGCTGCTCGATGCCGTCACCTCGACCGTGGAGCGGACCACCACCACCGACGCGACGGGCGCCTATCAGTTCATCGATCTCGACCCTGCCCGCAGCTACACGCTGCGCCAACCGTTGCCTGCGGGTGCGTACCGCAACCGCGCAACGGCGGTGAATCCCGGCACCATCAACGGGGCGGCGTGCCCGAGTGGTTGCGTGCCCGGAACCGCGGTAGCGGGTGATCCATCGACCACCGATCGCATCAGCCAGATTGACCTCAGCCTCGGCATCGGCGCGAGCGAGGGCCTGGACTTCAACTTCGGTGAAGAGCCGGTGGGCAGCTCGTTGGCCGGCAAGGTCTGGCTGGATGCCAACAACAACGGTCTCATCGACAATGGCGAGGTGGGAATCGCCGGGGTCGACATCCAGCTCAGTGGCACCGACCGCGACAACAGGACGGTAGCGCTGAGCCAGTCGACCGATGCCAATGGTGCCTATCTGTTCGCCGGCCTGGTGCCGGGCACCTATACCGTCACTGAGCCCGACCAGCCCGCCAATACCCGCAACGGCATCACGGTTGCGGGTAGTACCGGCGGTACCGCCACCGCGGTCAGCGTCACCCCTTCGGTGATCAGCGCCATCGTGCTGGATCTTGACGAGGCGAGCATCGACAACAATTTCGGTGAGATTGCCAGTTCGTCCATTGCCGGTCGTGTGTATTACGACAACAACAAGAACGGCATCATCGACGCGGGTGAGTCAGGCATTGCCAATGTCACCCTGCAGCTCACCGGCAACGACGACCTGCCTGCGACCGTGACGCCACTCAGCGTGGTGACCGATGCCAATGGCGCCTATCTGTTCGACAACCTGCGTCCGGGCACCTATACGGTGACCGAGCCGACCCAGCCACCGGATACCACCAACGGCATTACCACGCCCGGCACCGTCAACGGTGCCTCGATGGGGCTTGCCACTCCGGTATCCACGGTGCCGTCGGCAATCAGTGCGATCACCCTGACCTTGGGTCAGGTATCGATCGAGCAGAATTTCGGTGAGGTAGCCGATACACCGGATCTTGTGGTCAGCAAGAGCGCGCAACCGACGCGTTTCACCGTCAACAATGCGGCTAGCTACAGCGTGCGTGTGCGTAATATCGGCCCGCAGCCGACGGTGGGCAGTTACCAGGTGGATGACCGCTTGCCCACGGGTGTAACGCTGGCCGCGACACCGAGTGGCAACGCCTGGAACTGCACCGGAGCGCCCGGCGCGGACCGCTTCAGCTGCACCAGCAGTACGGTGCTGGCCAGCGGTGCGACGTCACCCGACGCCATCACCGTGAATGTGGCTGTGAGTGCTGCCGCCGCAGCGGCGTCGCCGATCCACAACGCGGTGATCGTCCGCGGTGGTGGTGAAGACGCCGACCATGCGCCATCGCCCGCCGAGCAGGGCGCCTTTGATGGCGACATCACCCAGCTGCCGGTCTGTGATCCGGCAATCACCCAGAATGCCTGCCGCTTGATGACCGAGGTGCAGGATGCGGCATCGCTGTCGGGCACGGTCTGGTTCGATATCGGCAGTGATGATGCGCTGCTCGACGCCGGTGACGTACGCCTGCCGAACTGGACGGTGGAGCTGTACGATCCGGCCAGCAACCAGGTCATCCGTACTGCCAGCACCGGTGCCGATGGCAGCTATCGCTTCAACGATCTGCTGCCGGGCACACGCTATGACGTGCGCTTCCGTCATCCGCAGAGCGGTGTGCTGTGGGGCTTCCCGGTAACCGGCGAGACCGCTGCCGGGCCGCCTGCACCGTGCAACTCCGGCAACGCGATCAACAACGGCACCAGCAGCACCTGTCGGGTTGACGGTGACGGCATCACCCAGCTGGAAGTGGTGTTGCGCGCTGGCGAAAACCTGCCGCAGCAGAGTCTGCCGGTGGACCCGAGTGGTGTGGTCTATGACGCGGTTACCCGCAACCCGGTGCAGGGCGCAATCGTGACGCTGGCGCCGGTGGGCATGTGTGCTGGCTACGATCCGGCTACCGGTGTGCTCAATGGCGGGCAGGGCGGCTACAGCATCAGCGGTGACCAGATCTCGATGACGGTCGGCAGCGATGGCTACTACCAGTTCCTGCTGGGACCGGCTGCGCCCAGCCGCTGCGAGTTCCAGCTGACGGTGACGCCGCCGGCGGGCTATACCTTCCGCTCGGCGCTCATTCCTGCTGAAGCCAACAGCCTGTCGCCGCCCGGCATATCGGGTACCACCTACAAGGTGCAGCCGCAGGCCAACGCGCCGACCGCGCCGGTGGGCACCGGCACCCAGTACTTCCTGGGCCTGTTTGCCGGTTCGGCCACGGCCAGCATCGTCCACAACCATCTGCCGCTGGATCCAGCGGTGGCGCCGGGCCTGGTGATCAGCAAGACCGGTGACAAGCAGGTGGTCGAGGTCGGCGACACCATGCTGTACACCATCAGCATCCGCCAGACCGCTGGTGAACCGCTGCAGACGGTGAATGTCATCGACAACCTGCCGCCGGGCTTCACCTACATCAACGGGACGGCGCGGGTGGATGGCGGTGGCATCGCCGATCCGTATGGCAAGCCGGGCCCGCGCCTGGTGTTCAACGTAGGAAGCATCAACCTGGGCCAGCAGAAGCTGCTGACCTACCGCGTGCGGGTTGGCGTGGGCGCCATGCAGGGTGACGGCATCAACCGCGCGCAGGCACATGGGTGCTCCACGGCCGGTGGTTGCGTCGATCCGGGCACCTTGCAACCGTATCCGGGCGGGGTGACCTCCAACCCGGCGCAGTACCGGGTACGCGTGACGGGTGGCGTGTTCACCGATGAGGCCTGCGTCCTGGGCAAGATCTATGTGGACAGCAACAACAACCATATGCAGGACCGTGAGGAGATCGGCATCCCGGGCGTGCGCTTCTACTTCAACGACGGCACCTGGATGGTGTCCGATTCGGAAGGCAAGTACAGCTACTGTGGCCTGCCGCCGAAGAGCCACACGCTGAAGGTGGATGCCAGTACCTTGCCGCGTGGCTCGCGCCTGATCACCAGCAGCAACCGCAACCTCGGCGATGCGGACAGCCTCTTCATCGATCTGAAGAACGGCGAGCTGCATCGCGCCGATTTCATCGAGGGCAGCGGCTCCAACGAGGTGCTGGAGCAGGTCAAGGCACGGCGCACGCAGGGTGAAGTTGGTGCGCCGGAAACCGAGCTGCCGGGGCTGCCGCTGAGCTTCCAGGCACAACCGCTGCGTGCGCCGATCGGTGCCACCGATTCGGCAAACCAGATGCCGGGGATCGTTGCTCCGCGCGGCACGCTGCGGTTGCAGCCTGCGCGGCGCGGAGCGGATGGTGCGGTGGTGCAAGGTGGTGTCAGCGCTGATGCCGCCGGGACCGAAGGCGACACGTCGGACGCACCGCCCGCTCCGGTGGCTGCCGGCGGGCAAGCAAGCTCCAGCACAGGTGCCTTGTCGACGCTGGCAGACAGCCACCGCTTCGACGGTGCCTTGTCGTCCGGTGTCGTCGCCAACCCGCAATCGTTGGCGTCAAGCGATGCGCAACCACAGCCGATCGACCTGCAATCCGGCGCGGTCGACTACAGCGTCAATACGGATGTGGAGACGCTGCGGGTGGACGTGGACCGCGATGGTGTGCCGGCTGATGGCCAGTCACCGGTGCATGTGCGGGTCCAGTTGTTGGGTGCAGATGGCAAGCTGCTGGCGGGCAAGCGCTTTGCCACCATCGAGTACAGCGGTGGCCGGGTGCGCTTGGTTGGTGGTCGCACCGACGAGCTTGGGCCGGGCCGTCTGGATGCCGATCGCGGCACGCCGGGCATCCAGTTGCCGATAGAAAACGGCAGCGCCGAGTTCGACCTGCTGGCACCGGACGTGCCGCAGGACGTGCTGGTGCGCATCACCTCGGGCGGGGTCAGTGCCGAGAACACGGTCAGCTTCCTGCCGGAGATGCGCGAGTTGCTGGCAACCGGTCTGGTCGAGGGCGTGGTCAATTTCCGCAACGGCGCGACGCTGGACACGGCGCGGCGTGATGATGGCTTTGACCGTGACATCCGCCGCTGGGAGCGCAACTTCAACAGCGGCAAGGCCAATGCGGCCGCACGCACCGCGTTCTTCGTCAAGGGCAAGATCAAGGGCGAATACCTGCTGACCGCCGCCTACGACTCGGACAAGGAAGTGCGTGGCCGCCTGCTGCGCGACATCCAGCCGGAAGAGTTCTATCCGGTCTATGGCGACTCCTCCCTGCGAGGCTTCGATGCACGTTCGGCCGAGCGCCTGTACGTGCGTATCGACAAGAACCGCAGCTACATGATGTACGGCGACTTCCAGACCGGCGACACGCTGACCACGCAGACCGGCATCAGTGCCAGCGGCAAAGCGGTGATGCGCAGCCTGGGCACCTATAACCGCACCGCGACCGGCTTCGGCTGGCATTTCGAAGGCAAGCGCGTGCGCGGCAATGTGTTCGCGATGGAGGATTCGCTGCGGCAGGTGATCGATGAGTTCCCGAGCCAGGGCAGCGGCCCGTATGCACTGCGCAACAGCGCCGTGCTGGAAGGCAGCGAGCGGGTGGAGGTGGTCACCCGCGACCGCAACCAGCCCAGCCGCATCATCAATGTCCGTGGCCTGGGACGGTTGATTGACTACAGCTTCGAGCCATTCTCCGGGCGCATCCTGCTCAACAGCTTCCTGCCCGCCTTCGACAGCGAGTTGAACCCGATCTCGCTGCGGGTGACGTATGAGCTGGACCAGGGCACGGAGAAGTTCTGGGTGTACGGTGTTGACGCGCAGTTCCGCGTCAACAAGTACATCGAGGCCGGTGCTTCCTACGTAAAGGATGAGAATCCGTTCGCACCGTTCAAGATGGGCAGCGCCAACCTGGGCTTCCGTTTTGGGCCCAACACCTGGATGGTGCTGGAGGCCGCCCGTACCGAAAGCGAGGTCAACACCAACTCCATCAACCAGTACGCAACGCCTGGGCTGCAGAACCTCAGTGGTGATATCAGTGGCAATGCGTACCGGCTGGAGTTCGCCCACGATGGCAAGGCCTTCGATGCGCGCATGTTTGCCGGCCGCAGTGACCCGGCGTTCAACAACCCGTCCTCGCCGTTGTATGGCGGCCGTGGTGAGTACGACCTGGAGTTGAACTGGACGGTCAATCCGCGCTTCCAGGTCTACGTGGAGGCAATGCGCAGCGAGGACCGCAATCCTGATGGTGGCGACCGCGATGCGGCCGGTGCCGGCGTGCGTATCGATGCGACCAAGCGGCTGACGCTGGATCTGGGCGTGCGCAGCATCCGCGAGACCATCGGTGCCTACTCGCCGTGGTCGACGCTGCCGCCGTTCGGCAGCACCGGTGGCCTCAGTGGCGGATTTGCCACTGGATCGGCGGGCGGAGCGTTGGGCTATGGCCAGCAACCGCTGGATCCGCTCACCGGCTTGCCGATCATCCGCAGCGGTGGCACGGTGCCTACCAGCAGCCTGCCGATCGGCACCAAGCTGGAGTCGGACAGCGTGCATGTTGGCGCTGGTTATAAAGTCACCGACAAGCTGGTGTTGGGCGGCGAATACGAGCAGGACGTCAATGGTGAAGACCGCAACCGGGTCGCCGTTGGCGCCGACTACCAGCTGCGCGAGCGCAATCGCCTGTATGGCCGCTACGAGAAGCAGACCGGCCTGACCAGCGCCTATGGCATCACCACCACCGATCGCGAAAGTGATGCGCTGGTGTTCGGTGTCGACAGCACCTACCTCAAGGACACCCAGGTGTTCAGCGAGTACCGCCTGCGTGATGCCATTGCCGGGCGCGATGTGCAGATGGCCTCGGGCATCCGCAACGACTGGAGTGTGCGCGAAGGCCTGCGCCTGAGCACTGCTGCCGAGCACGTCAAGATCTACGACGGCGACAGTGGCGATTCCACCGCACTGGCCCTGGGTCTGGATTACAGCGCCAACCCGCTGTGGCGCGGTGCCATGCGCCTGGAGTACCGCATCTCCGGCGATGTGGACAGCACACCAGCCACCAACGAGGAGTTCAACACCACGCTGTTCCAGCTGATGTGGGCCCGCAAGCTCAACCGTGACTGGACCCTGCTTGCGCGCAACTACCTGCTTGCCACCGACTACAAATCGCGCGGTGATGTGATGCAGGACCGCTTCCAGCTTGGTGTTGCCTACCGCGATACCGATCGGAACCGGATCAACGCGCTGGCTCGATACGAGTACAAGCTGGAGTCGGACAAGAGCGGCATGGGGATTGATGGCGCCTCGCAGCAGGATGTTGGCCAGGACATCCGCACCGCCGCGCATATCGTCTCCACCCATGCCGACTGGCATCCGTCGCGGCCGTGGTGGCTGACAGGGCGCATCGCCGCCAAATGGCAGAAGGACCGCTTCGCCTACAACGACGGCAGCCGCGTCGAAGACAGCTTCCGTGGTGTGCTGCTGTCCGGTCGGATCGTGTATGACATCACCGAGAACTGGGATATCGGCGTGCTCGGCACCACCTTCCGTGGCGACTACGGCAGCAACCAGTATGCCTACGGCATGGAAATCGGACGCTTGCTGCGGCAGAACCTGTGGCTGTCGGCGGGCTACAACTTCGTTGGTTTCGAGGCCGACCGGGATCTGGCCGGTTACGAATACACCGACGAAGGCGCCTTTATCCGCCTGCGTTTCAAATTCGACGAAGATCTTTTCCGTCGCGACGACAACCGCTACCGCAAGCCGGCGCAGCCTTGAGGACCCCGACATGACACCTCGTCGTACGCGACTGATCATTGCATTGCTGTTGAGCTCGGCCTGCGCCACACCGTTGTTGGCGCAGCAGCCGGGCGCAGGGCAACGGACCGAGTTGTTGCCACAGAAGGCGCGCATCACCGACGAAGCGCTCTACGCGGATCATTCGCGCTACCAGGCCACCCAGGACAGGATCCAGGCGCTGAATGACGGTGGCCGCCCGGTACGCGACTACCATTTGTCCAAGGCGCAATGCTGGCTGGACGTGTCCTTCCACGAGTACAGCCGCAACGACCGCAGTGACTTCCCGCAGCTGGCATTGGATGAGTCCGTCAAGCTGATCGACGGCATGGAGCGGGGCGTGTCACCGCTGCCAACGGATACCCCGTTGGTGAACGATGCGCGCTATTTGCGCGAGGACCTGTGGAAGCGTCTGCGCGTCATCCACGGAACCCCGGGGTTTGAATGCGCGCAGCAGGCGGTGGCCTGTGGTGAAGTGGAGCTGGTGCATGCGGGCAACGAGTTCAACCAGCAGCAATGGCGGCATTCAAAGCCATACATCCAGATTGCCGAAGACCTGACCAACGACGCCGAAGCGCTGGCACGGCAATGCGTGGTGGCGCCTGCGGTCGTCCCGCCACAGGAAGCGGTGCTCACCGCCAACGTGGTGTTCGATTTCGACAAGGACGCCCAACGGCATATCCGTCCTGAATCGCTGCGCTCGCTGGCCGCGACGCTACGCCGTGTCGACGAAGAGAAGCGGACCATCACCGGTGTGCAGTTGGTCGGCCATGCTGACCGCCTGAAGGGTCCAACCAACCAATACAACCAGAGTCTGTCCGAGCGTCGCGCGCAGACCGTTCGGCAGTACCTGATCAGCCAGGGCGTCGCCGCAGACCTGATCACCTACCAATGGCGCGGTGACAGCGAGCAGGTGCAGGCCTGCGACGGCATGAGCGGGGCGAAGCTGAGGGAGTGCCTGCTGCCAAATCGGCGAGTGGAAGTGAAATTCAATACGACGCGCTGAGTTCTGCAGGCAAACCGGGGTCAGAGTGGGGTTTCGTTCCGAAACCCCACTCTGACCCCGGTTTGCCCGCCCGGTTTACCGCGGGTTTACACGTACGCCACCAGCCGCACAAACGACCGACAACTACTTTATGGTCGGCAATGCGACGTCACGTCCATAGACAGTAGCGACGATGGCTTCCAGGAAAACATTGGTCGGGATGCGCTCGCCATTGGTCGAGTACGCGATCGCCACGTCATCCTTCGGGTTGTAGATGACCCGTGAATGAGAGCCGAGCACGTCTCCGCCGTGGCCAAGAAATCGTTCCTCCCCGTACGTGAACTCCGCAAGGCCCATGCCCCAGCCCTTGCCCACGTCCGGCTGCATCTGCTCCACGGTGTCCCTGCGCAGGATCCTGTACTGAAACAGGCTGGTAATCAGTGTGTTCAGATCGCGCGTGGTACTTGCGATATCACCAACCCCGATCACGTTGGAGTAGTCGACATCCTTGATCTCTCCCCACTGGTCCTTGAACGCATAGGACTTGAAGACATTGCTGGGATGAGACTCAAATGACGCGAAGTTTTCGAGGCCCAGCGGCGCTGCAATCTCCTGAGCAACGATCTCGTGATACCCACGCCCATGTACTTTCTCAAGGATCATCCTCAGCAGGAAGTACGCGGAGTTGGAGTACGCGATGTGTTCACTGGGCTCAAACGTCGCACCCTGCCTCTTGATCTCCTCCAGGATCTCGCTCTGGCCAAGTGGGTCAAGCACCCAAAGCGAGCCATCCTTTATCGCGAAGTTTCCCAGCCCGCTTGAATGCTCCAGCAGGTTCCTGATGGTGATCTTCTGCGCAGACGGCATATCGGGATAGAAGTCGTACAACCTGTCATCCAGATGCAAGCGCCCGTCTTCGATCAGCTTGAAGGCCAGGGTCGCCGTGACCATCTTGGTCACGGAAGCGATCTGGTACTTGCTGTTCCCATCGTGAGCAACACCAGGTAGATTCTGCTGCCCGAAGCTTCTGGCATAGACCTCGCGGCCGCCCTTGAAGATGGACAGGCTGCCAATGCCGCCGTTGTTGTCCTCGACATGGTTGATGAAGTCATCGAGCTTCTCTGCATGCACTTCCGCATGCACTGCTTGTGACGATCGCGGTTGCGCCTGCGCCACTAGCGGAAGCGCCAAAGCCGGAAGAAGCATCAACAAGGCAGCCAGTCTCTTCATTTCG
>QFOV01000422.1 GCA_003248565.1 Stenotrophomonas sp. | reverse complement strand
GCCGATCACTGCAGGCAACGGCAAGCGTGCCGGCCTGGTGCTGGCGGTGGATGACGATGGCCCGGGTATTGCCGAGGACAACATCGCCAAGGTGCTGCAACGCGGCGTGCGTGGCGATGAGCGCGTGCAGGGCCACGGCATTGGTCTGTCGATCGTGCAGGACCTGATCAAGGCCTATCGCGGCGAGCTGCAGGTCAAGCGTTCCGAGGAACTGGGCGGCGCACGGTTTGAAGTGACCTTGCCGCCGGGGATCTAGTTCCGGAAAGGCCTGGGTATTGCCGGCCGCGTGCTTGTTCTTGGTGCTTCTTGCGCTTGAGCTGAAGCCAAAGTCAAAAACCGACCCCTCCCCAACCCTCCCCTTGGCTGCGCCAAAGGGAGGGAGCGAAGCTTGCTCCCTCCCTTGCGCACGCAGTGCGTAGGGGAGGGCCGGGGAGGGGTTGGCTTTTGATCTTGCCTTTGCTCTACCGCAACCCAGCCTCAACCGGCCCATAAAACCGCCGCAGGTGCGCCGCCACCGCCGGCATCGTTTGCACCAGCAGTTCCGGTGCGGAGAAGTGGTACTCGCTGACCACTGCGAAGAATTCCTCCGGCGCTTCCGCCGCATACGGATCAATCACGGTCTCAACGTCCGCATCCACCTGCACGCAGAACGCGTCATAGGCCTGCTGGAAATCCCGCGCCCATTGCCGCTGCCAGTCGCGCGGCAGCGGCGGCGTGCCATCGATGGCGCCATCCAGTGCATCGATCTTGTGTGCCATCTCATGCACCGCCACGCAGAAGCCGGCCTGCGGATCGGCGATGTCAGCCTGCACATCGGCCCACGACAGGATCAGTGGACCGCTGCCCCAGGCCTCGCCGATCAGTTCGTCATCCCACTCATGCAATACCCCGGCCGCATCGGTATGGCTCTGGCGCACGCGGAAGGCATCCGGGTACACCACCAGTTCCGACCAGCCATGCAGGCCCTCGCGGCCGAACTCGATCAGCGGCAGGCAACACAGGGCGGCCAGCACCATGCGCTGGCCATCGTCCAGCTCCAGCCCGGCAACCGGGGTGATGGTCTTGCGCTGCAGGAACAGTTCCACCAACGCCCGCAGCTTGCGCTCGCGCTCGGCGGACAAGCCGGACAGCCACAGGCATTGCTGGCAGGTCTGCTGCCAGAGCGTGTCATCAAGTGGAGGCGGTGTGCGCTGCCACCAGCGCAACAACGATTGGATCAGCGGAACATCCCTGGCAGCAGGCGATGCCAGCGCGGTGCACGCAGGCGCGGCAGCAGGTCATCGTCGCTGCCACCGCCGGCAGCACGCGGAGTAGCGGTCTTGGCCGGGGCCGGCGTTGCCGGCGGGGCGTTGGCGATGCCAACGGCAGCAGCCGGGGCGGCCACCCGCTCCACTTCGGCTGGCGCGTAGCTGCACGCACTTTGGCCAGCGCCGCCGAGCGCATCCGAAGCCTGCGCTGCAACCGGCGCCAGCAACAGGATCAGGCAATGAGCGAGGTGGCGCATCGTCAACATCCAAAGGCGGGCTAATTCCCGATTCTAGCCTGCTTTTTCTCCCGAAAAGGGGAGTGGCGCTGGGCGGCCTCCGGGGCTTGCCGCATAATTTCCCGGTCTGTTGTGAGGAAGCTGCTGTGGATGACCGCCAATTGCTGGCCAAGCTGGGGGCCGGAGCGTTGTCCGGCGATACGCTGGCGCGTGAGCTTGGGCTGACCCGGGCGGCCGTCTGGAAGCGTATTCAAGGGCTTCGCGC